>JAICWC010000030.1 GCA_025934995.1 Thermoleophilia bacterium
ACGATGGTCACCCGCTCGGCGCTGCAGAACGCCGCGTCGATCGCGAAGAACATCCTCACCACCGAGGCGATCGTCGCCGAGGCGCCCGAGAAGGCCGGGGCTGCTGCCGGCGGCGGCATGCCCGACATGGGCGGGATGATGTAAGGAAGCCCCGCCAGGGCTTCATGCGTGAGAAAGGCGAAGGGCCCGCATGTGCGGGCCCTTCGTTCCACTTGGGGAGTGGGGAGGTGGGTAACCGCGCTATCGGCAGCGGCGGCCCGGAGCTTTAGAACCCGTAGCGCTGCTCTTTCCAGAAGTCGGCGTCGTTGTGGTAGCCGTACCGCTCCCAGAAGCCGGGCTTGTCGGTCGAGGAGAGCTCGATGCCCGTCAGCCACTTGGCGCTCTTCCAGAAGTACTTCGACGGGATGACGAGCCGGACGGGCCAGCCGTGGTCCGGCGTCAGCTGCTCCCCGTCGGCCTCGTAGACGACGAGCGCCTGCTCGTCCTCGAGAGCGGCGAGCGGCACGTTCGCGGTGAAGCCGTGCTCGGCGTGCGCGATTGCGAACCTCGCCGTCGGCTTCGGCCGGCACAGCTTCGCGAGCTCGCGCCAGTGCACGCCCTTGAACTCGGCGTCGAAGCGGCTCCAGCGGGTGACGCAGTGGATGTCGGTCGTCACCTCGGTCGCCGGCAGGGCGCGCAGCTCGTCGTAGCCGAGCGACACCGGCTGCTCCACCTCACCGCTCAACTGCAGCGTCCACGTCGCAAGGTCGACATGCGGCACGTCGCCGGCGTGCAGCACAGGCCATTTCTCGGTGAAGTACTGGCCGGGCGGCAGGCGCGCGGGGTCGTACCCGGCGTCGCGCACCTTGTCCTCGGCTTTCGAGCGGAAGAGCGGCATCTGCCTCCTACACTAATTCTCGTGGACGTTGCGAATCGTCCCCGTGCATTCGTCCGGGTCGCGGGGCCGGATGCGTGCGACTACCTGCAGCGCATGGTCTCGAACGACGTCGAGGCTCTGCAGGTCGGCGACGCGTGCCCGGCGCTGCTGCTGACCGCGAAGGCGCGCGTGATCGCGCCGCTCGTCGTCTGGCGGCGCGGCGACGAGGACTTCCTGCTGCTGACCGAGCCCGAGCTCGGCGACGCCGTGCGTGCGCTGCTGACGCGCATGCGATTGCGCGCCCGCTGCGAGATCGAACCGGAGGAGCACGAGTCGGTCCTCGTCTTCGACTCTTCCGTTGGATTGCTCACCGACTTTCCGGGTGCGCGCGAGCGCGTCGATTCGGGCGTCGCACCGACGCTGTCGGACGAGGAGCTCGAGGCGCGCCGCGTTGCCGCGGGCGTTCCGCGCTGGGGCCGCGAGATCGACGACCGCGTGCTCCCGGCGGAGGCGGGCCTCGAGGCGACGCACATCTCGTTCGGCAAGGGCTGCTACCCCGGTCAAGAGCCGGTCGCCCGGCTGCACTATCGCGGGCATCCAAACCGCGCCTTGCGCGTGCTGCAGCTCGAAGACGTGCCGGACTACGACGCCGAGCTCGTGCACGACGGCAAGGTCGTCGGGCGCGTGACCTCGGCGGTGCGGCGCGACGACGGCTCGGTCGTCGCGCTCGCGTACGTGCGGACGGAGGTGCCGGATGACGCGCCGCTCGCGCTCGCGACTCGAATCGGCTGACTGGTACTCCGTCCGCCGCGCGCAGAGCCTCAAGCCGGCGACGTACCGCTGCCCGCTCTGCGGTTACCGCCTGCACGCGATGAGCCCGCACGTTCTGGTCGCACCCGAGGGCGATCTCCTACGTCGTCGTCACGCGCACGCGGAGTGCGTCGCAGCTGCGAACCTTCCCGGACCGCCGCGGAAGCCCGGATTGCTCGAACGCATGGCTACACTGTTCCGTCCCGAGCGCCCGTAGCTCAGGGGATAGAGCGCTGCCCTGCGGAGGCAGAGGTCGCATGTTCGAATCATGCCGGGCGCATGGCTTAGCAAGCCGTTCTTGGAGGCCGTGCGCACCGTCAAGTGCGTGGATTCGTACCTCGTACTGTCCCCCGGTGCAGCCGTTGGGACGGCGACGCGAGCGCAACGGGAGCGTTCCCTTTCGCGACAGCCTGCTCCTTCACCCAGGCCAGTTGCTTCTCGGCTCGACGCTGGAGTACATACGCATCCCGGCCGAGCTCGACGACGATCGCGCGGAGATCGCCCGAATGCAACGAGTCCGACATCGGGTCGAACAGCTAACGGGAGAGCCGACAGACGGCCCAGTTACCACGCAAGAGGCCATCCCCGGCGACGACAGCGTCTTGAAATAAATCGTAATACGAAGTAGCGTGGAGGCGCGTAGACGCACTGGCCAGCGCCGAGGCTCGATTCGTCCTGAGCGACCGCTGGTTGCCTAAAGCGCATAAGCGACCCGTCCGGGGTCGCCTCAACACAGTCCGACAGGGGGTCAAATGAAACGCATCGTTACGCTTGCCGGGATGGTTGCTGCGGCTGCGGTGATGGCCGTTCCGGCACTCGCGGTCAACGACACGCCCGGCCAGAAGCTCACCTCTTCGACCACACTCGATGCCTGCGGTTACTTCGTCGGCAGCCAGACGGCGAACAAGACAACCACCTCCGGCGCCACCTACACCGAGAAAGGCACCTGGACGGGTGTTTCCAACAACTACGTCAACACCCCGGTCGCAAGCTCGGGCACCGTCACCGGCTCCTACAGTGAGACCGTCACGACGAATCCGGACGGGTCGATCAGCGGTACCGAGTCCTTCAAGTCGGACGCCGGTCAGATCGACCAGATCTTCGCCTATAACGGAACCTGGACGGTCAGCGTCACGGCAACCGGAGATCTGTCCTTCCTCACCAGCGACACCAACGGCGACTGCTACACGGGCGCGTTCCCCCGCCCCTAGTCACAGCAGCAGCACTACCGACGAACGTAAGGGCGGCGTAAGCCGCCCTTCTCGTCTGCGCGGCGGCGCACCCCCCCGAAGATCCATTCGCGGGCGGCGCGGCGTTCGGAAGAGTCCTTGCTTCCCGCTGACGAATCGCTGGGAGACCTTCCTCGAAGCGCCGGATTCGATTGGGATTGACCTTTCGGACGAAGAGCGCGACGCTCTCCGCCGCGGGTCGTCAACAGTCGACAGGTTCTCCGACGAGTGAAGTCGTAGCGGGACGGGTGGGGCGCGATGCGTCAGCCCATCAACCAACGGCCGAAGAGGAGAGAGAAGGTGCGCGCCGCTGCGTTCGTCACTCCCGGTCGTCGGCAAAGGGCGGAGTCGCGCGCAGAGGTCGCATGTTCGAATCATGCCGGGCGCATGGCGCATCCGAGCCCCATCTGACCGAAACAGAAGCGGCGCCTGCCGGCGCCGCTTCTGGCTCATGACGAGGTGCGCTACCTGTTGCCGCAGACCGACGAGTTGTTCAGCCCCGTCTGGTAGCCGTCCGCGCCGCCCGCGAAGTCGTGGATCCCGAACTCGCTGAAGTTGCCGAAGGCAGCGAACGCACCGGAACCGGCCGCCGTCCCGCACTGGGCGTTGCTGGCCGCCACGGGGTAGAGCGTGTCGTAGCTGATGCCGCCGGGATTCTCCGTCGCGGCGGACGCGATGCCGCTGAAAGCGAGCGCCGCGATGACGGCCGCCAGCATGACGAGCTTCTTCATGTGTCCCCTCTCTCGATTCACTCCATCGTAGGCCGATCCAAGTGGATGTCAACGGCCTTCGCAGCCGCTCACCTCGGGCACGAGGCGAAGAGGCACTGCCGGAAGGCGGTTCTGAACGGCGCCGTGAGCGCCAGCGCGTACTCCGGCGTGATGTGGCCGGCGTCTCGGTAGACGACCGTCTTGCCGACGACCATCGGGCACCGGTTGCGGTAGCAGAACCAGCCACGCGTCTTCAGGAAGCCCACGCGCTTCGCGTTCGCGAGGTGTGCGAGGCCGTCGTTGAAGGCGAGCGCAGCGGTCGTCTGGGTGGTCATGCAGGACTGCAACGTCGCGCCCGACGCGAGCAGGCAGTCGACCGGCTGTTCGGCTGTTCCCTCTTCGTCTTCGATCAGGACGACGTTCCGCGCGAACCGCTTCAACGCGGCAGCGGTCGCCGAATAGGTGTCGCTCATCGTCTTCGCGATCGCTCCGGTGCCGCCGCTGCAGCACCCGGCGATGAGGACTGCGTCGGGTCGCAGCCGCTCCGCCCGCTGCAGCGCCCAGCGGTACCAGACATGGCAGACCGACACGGTCGACGCCGTGTCTATGGGGTAGCCCGCGCCCACCCACGTGGGAACCTCGCACCCCTTCCTGACGAGCGGGACGACGTTCCAGGCGTCGGCGCGCGCCATGGCGAGGATCGCAGGCATCCACATCTCCGCGTGCGAGTCGCCGAAGACGACGATCGTGTTGGTGGACTTCACGTCACCCAGGTGGCAGATCGGCTGCGTCGTCGGGTCCTGCGTCGTCGGGTCGCAGCCGTCGGGGAACTGGTACGCGTCGTCGAGGAGATGCGAGAGCGGCGGCGTCAGATCGGTCGGAACCGCCGCCCCGGTGAGCGCGGCGCTCACCGCGGCAACGACTGCCGGCAGCGTCGCGGCTTTCGGTACCCCCGTCGCGAGCGCCACGTCCGCCGTCGAGCCCGCCGCGACGGCCGCGCTCGCTTGCTCCGTCGGCGCGATCCTCGAGTCGAGCGCTGAAACCGTGAGGAGCGCGACGCCGACGGCGGCCGACACCGCGACGGGCGCCAGCGCCGCGCTCAGACGAGCGCTCCACCGGGCCCGACGAATCGGGTTCTCGACCAGGCGATAGCTGACGATCGAGAGGAGCAGCGCCGCGAGCAGGAGCAAAAGATTCACCGCAACCCCCAATTGGCGGCGCTCGTACAGGGCCGCGAGCACGAGAACAGGCCAGTGCCAAAGATACAACGCGTATGACCGGTCGCCGATGTACCGCGGCGCCCGCAGCGCGAGCAGCGCTCCGACGCCGAGGCGCGGACGGCCGCCGAACTCTGCGGCGATGATCAGCGCCGCCCCGACGGCCGGCAGGAGGGCCGCATAGCCGGGATACGGCGTCGTCCCCGAGAGCGTGACGGCCGCGACCGCGATCAGCGCCGCTCCGGCCCAGCCTGCCGCGGCCCGGAGCGGCAACCGGAAGCCCCACGCGCCGGTGACGGCGAGCGCCGCGCCGAGGGCGAGCTCCCAGGCGCGGGTGAACGGTGAGTAGTACGCGCTCACCGGCGAGGCGCTCGTCGAGTGGATCGACCACGCGAACGACGCCGCGCCCACGACGCAGACGACGAGGAGCACACGGCGTGGGACGGCGCTCGTGGCCACGCGACCTCGACGTGTGAACACACCCCAGCCGAAGAGCGTCAGCGCGAGAACTGCAGGCCAGACGAGATAGAACTGCTCCTCGACCGCGAGCGACCAGTAGTGCTGAATCGGCGAGGGCGGCTGGCCTGCGGCGAAGTAGTTCGCTCCGACGCGCGCGAAATGGATGTTGGCCGCGAACAGCGCGGCCCACAGGCTGTCCGAGGCGATCGATCGCGCGCGGACGTAGTTGAGCAGCTCGTACGCGGCGACCGTCGTGGCGACGAGCGTCAGCATGGCGGCGGGAAGGATCCTCCGTGCGCGTCTCCCGTAGAACTCGAGCAGCGAGAGCCGGCCGTGCTCGTGGGCCGCGCCGAGCAGGAGGCCCGTGATCAGGAAGCCGGAGAGCACGAAGAAGACGTCGACACCGACGTACCCGCCCGCGATCCGTGCGACTCCAGCGTGATCGAGCATCACGAGCACGACGGCCACGGCCCGCAAGCCTTGGAGATCCGTCCGGTAGCTCGTGCCCTCACGACCCGCGGCTCGCACAGCCAACGGTTCTCGCAGATGGTGCGCGATCCGTCAACGCGGACGGTTCCCCTGTCGGTCAAGGAGCAGGGCCTTACAGCGCGAACGAGTCGGCGTGGCCGACATCCCCGACCGGATCGTTCTCAAGCGGCATCGCGACCTCGATGGGATGGGACACCGGATCTGGGCTCGTCGCATTCTGCTCGCGCTGCTGGCGATCTTCCTGCTCGTCGGGCTGTCGAACGTCTTCGGCCAGCGTCCGCACGGATCGTTCGCCGACAGCAGCGAGGCGAAGCTCGAGCTCTACGCGCCCTCGCATCTGCGCGGCGGGTTGCTCTACGAGGCGCGCTTCACGATCACGGCGCACCGCGACATCAAGAGTGCGGTGCTGCAACTCGCGCCGGGCTGGAACGAGGGCATGCAGCAGAACACGCTGGAGCCGTCGCCCCTCGGCGAGGCGAGCCGCAACGGTCAACTCCTGCTGACGCTCGGCCACATCAAGGCGGGCACGCCGTACCGGCTCTTCATGCAGTTCCAGGTCAACCCGACCAACGTCGCGTTCGGCCGTGACGCCGACGTGTCGTTGTACGACGGCGGCACGAAGCTCGCGCACATCGACCGCAAAGTGTGGGTGTTCCCCTAGTGGACATCGTCATCCGCGGCGTCATCGTCTTCATCTTCCTCTACGTGCTGATGCGCATCGTCGGCAGGCGAGAGCTCTCGTCCCTCGAGCCGTTCGACCTGATCCTGCTCGTGATCCTCGGAGACGCGGTGCAGCAGGGGCTCACCCAGGACGACTACTCGATGACGGGTGCGATCCTCGCCGTCGGGACGATCGCGATCCTGCAGGTAACCGTGTCGTGGGCGAACTTCCACTTCCCGAAGCTGCGTTCGATCCTCGACGGCGAGCCGGTCGTCATCGTCCAGGACGGGAAGCCGATCGAGAAGAACCTCAAGCGCGAGCGCGTGACGCTCGACGATCTCGCGGAGGAAGCGCGCAAGCAGAACATCGCGAAGCTCGAGGACATCAAGTGGGCTGTGATGGAGACGAGCGGCGAGATCAGCTTCATCAAGAAATCGGATTCGTGACCCTGCACTTGAGCGAGGACGACGTCGGCCGGCTGCTCACTCCGGCGGACGCGGTTGCGACGATCGAGGCGTGCTTCGAGCGGATGGCGCGCGGCGCCGTCGAGAATCGTCCGCGCTACCGGCTCGGCCTCGAGCACGGCGCGATGGCAGTCATGGCAGCCGCTGATCTCGAGCTCGGCTACGCGGGTGCGAAGGTGTACGTCGGCTTCGCAACGGGCGCCCGCTTCGAAGTGCTGCTCTTCCGCGCGAACGAGCCGGAGCTCGTCGCGGTGATCGACGCCGACAAGCTCGGGCAGCTGCGGACCGGAGCTGCGAGCGGCGTTGCCGCGAAGCACCTCGCACGCAGCGAAGCCGCGACGCTCGGCGTCATCGGCTGCGGCTGGCAGGCCGAGACCCAGGTCGAATGCATCCGCGCGGCTCTGCCGGCGATCGAGCGGACGGTCGCCTACTGCCGGACCCGGGAGACGCTCGAGCAGTTCTGCGAGCGCTTCGCCTGCGAGCCGGGGGAATCGAACGAGGACGCAGCAGCCTGCGACGTCGTCGTGACCGTCACCGGCTCGCGAGACCCGGTATTGCGCGGCGAGTGGCTCCGGCCGGGCGCCCTCGTCTGCGCGGTCGGCGCGAACGACGGCCGACGACGCGAGCTCGACAACGTCGTGCTCGAGCGAGCCGCATTCGTCTGCTGCGACTCCGTCGAGGACGCTCGAGTCGAGTCCGCCGACTTGATCGAGCCGATCGGCGCCGGCCTGCTCGACTGGCTCGAGGTGCACGAGCTGCAGCAGGTCGTCGCCGGCGAGCTTTCCGGCCGGCAGTCGGACGACGACATCGTCGTCTTCAAGTCGAACGGGCTCGCCGCGTGGGACGTCGCTGCCGCCGCACGCGTCGCAGAGCTGAGCGGCGCTACCGCGCCCTGAAGATCTCGCGCGCCGCGGCGACGTCGTGCTCGCCGAGCACATGGATCAGATCGGGTCGTTCGAGCAGGCGCCCCTGCTGCTCACGCGTCAGGCGGTTCGCGACGTAGCGGTCGGTGAAGATGTCGGCGACGCTGCGCCCCCGCCGATGTTCGCGCGTCAGGTACGCGACGACCTGCTCCTCCGCGGTCGACCGGGTGAAGAGGAACGAGAACGGGTTACGAAGAGCGCTGGCCAGCTTGAGCACGCCCCGATCCTATCGGGGGCCATTCGAGATTGGCATCCGGAATGGGATCCCCGTGCGGATCGTGCGTCGGGAAGCCGAGCGCCCGGTCGATGCGCGCTTCCAGCTCTTCCGAGATGACGTGCTCGAGCCGGTCCGCCTCGTCGTGCACGTCGTCCACCGAGAGGCCGAGCGTTTCGGCCAGATAGAGCTCGAGCAGCCGGTGATGGCGGATCACTTCGAGCGCGACGCGCTCCCCCGCGGCGGTCAAGGTGCAGCCGCGATAGGGCGCGTGCTCGGCGAGGCCGAGCGCCGCGAGCTTCTTCACCATGCCCGACGCCGACGCGGGCGCGACGCCCTGCGCCTGCGAGAGCGCCGTGATGCTCACCGGCGACTTGACCTGCGCGAGCTTGTAGATCTCGCGGAGGTAGTGCTGGATCGCGTCGGAGAGCGGCTCCTTCGACACGATCCGAGTGTAGGTCACTAACGTCCACCCGATGCTGATCCGCGTCGGCTTCAGCGCAGATCCCGACGACGCCTTCATGTACTGGGGGGTGGCGTCGGGAACCGTCGACGCGCGTGGCTACGAGTTCGAGCCGGTCATCGAGGACATCCAGACGCTGAACGAGTGGGCGCTCGAAGGGCGGCTGGAGGTGACGGCGATGTCGCTCGCGACGTTCCCGCGCGTCTCCGACCGCTACGTGCTCCTGCCGCACGGTGCGAGCCTGGGCTCGGGCTACGGGCCGGTCGTCGTCGCGCCGGAAGAGCTGTCGCTCGACGACCTGCGCGTGACGACGATCGCCGTGCCCGGCGAGCTGACGACCGCCTACATGGTGCTGCGCATGGTGCTCGGCGGCGACTTTCCGCACATCGTGCTGCCGTTCGACGAGATCCTCCCCGCCGTTGCGCGCGGCGAGGCGGCGGCGGGGCTTCTGATCCACGAGGGCCAGCTCACCTATCGCGACACCGGTCTCGTCAAGTGCATCGACCTCGGTGAGTGGTGGCTCCTCGAGACGGGTCTTCCGCTGCCGCTCGGCGTCAACACGATCCGCAGCGACCTCGGCGAACAGGCGATGCGGGACGTCTCGGAGATCCTGCGCGAATCGATCGACGCGGCGCTCGAGCATCGCGAGCCCGCGCTGCAGTACGCGCTCGGGTTCGGGCGGGGGATGGACGCCGAGCGCGGCGACAAGTTCATCGGCATGTACGTGAACGAGCTGACCCGCGACTTCGGCGACGAGGGGCGCGAGGCGGTGCGCGAGCTGCTCGCGCGCGCCGGCCATGCGGCCGACGTGCAGTTCGTCGGGTGAATCTCGACGCCGTCCTCGCCGGCGACTTCGGCGCGATCACGAGTGTCGGCGTCAACGAGGACGTGTCGTACTTCGAGGGTGACGCGAGCACGCCGCGCAACACGCGCTCCGTGACGAAGACCGTGACGGGGATGCTGATCGGAATCGCGGTCGAGCGCGGCGAGCTCCCTGGGTCGAGACGCGCATCCTCGACGTCCTCGACGACGTCGAAGTGCGCAACCCGGATCCGCGTAAGCGCGAGATCACCATCGAGGACCTCCTGACCATGAGCTCGCTGCTCGAATGCGACGACTGGAACCCGTTCTCGTCCGGCAACGAGGAGCGCATGTATCTCGTCGAGGACTGGATCGGCTTCGCGCTCGGGCTGCCGATTCGCGGCTTCCCGTCCTGGGCGGCGCGTCCGGAGGACTCGCCGCACGGCCGCAGCTTCAGCTACTGCACCGCCGGGGTGACGACGCTCGGCGCGGTGCTCGAGCGCGCGACCGGCGTGCCCGTGCCGGAGTACGCACGCGAGCATCTCTTCGGCCCGCTCGGCATCGAGGGCGAACGGTGGGCGTACTCGCCGCTCGGTCTCGCGCAGACCGGCGGCGGCCTCGAGCTGCGCACCGCCGACCTCGTCCGGCTCGGGCGGCTCTATCTCGACGGCGGTCTCGGCATCGTCCCCGCCGAGTGGATCGAGCGCTCGACGACCCCGAAGGCGCGCGTCGACGACCGGCACGAGTTCGGCTACCTCTGGTGGCTCACCGCGTCGTCGTGGGAGATGCGCGGTATGGGTGGCAACCGCGTTGCCGTGTATCCGGAGCTCGACGCCGTCGCGGTCGTGACGTCGGCGAACTTCGGCCGCCGCGACGCGCATGAGCTCACAGACCGCCTGCTCGAGGAGCACGTCCTGACTACCCTGCGGCCGTGAGCAGAGCCGTCGTCCTCGCAGGTCTGCGCACGCCGATCGGCCGCTACGGCGGCGCGCTTGCCGGCGTGCGCCCTGACGATCTCGCCGCGCACGTGATCAGCGCGGTCGTCGAGCGATCCGGTATCCCGGCGGATCAGATCGAGGACGTGTGGCTCGGCTGCGCGAACCAGGCGGGCGAGGACAACCGCAACGTCGCGCGCATGGCGGCGCTGCTCGCCGGACTGCCGGAATCGGTCGCCGGCGTCACCGTCAATCGGCTGTGCGCATCGGGCCTCACCGCGATCATCGGCGCGTGTCACGCCGTGCAGGCCGGCGACGGCGATCTCTTCGTCGCGGGCGGCGTCGAGTCGATGTCGCGCGCGCCGTTCGTCGTCGCGAAGCCGGACAAGGCGTTTCCGCGCGGCAACCAGGTGCTGTACGACACGCATCTCGGCTGGCGGTTCCCGAACCCGAAGCTCGAGGAGATGTTCCCGCTCGAGTCGATGGGCGAGACGGGCGAGAACGTCGCCGAGCGCTACGGCGTCACGCGCGAGGAGCAGGACGAGTTCGCGCTGCAGTCGCATCAGCGCTGGGCCGCAGCCGATTTCAGCGAGCAGATCGTTGCCGTTCCGCTTCCCGGGGGCGGCGAGGTGACGCGCGACGAGCACCCGCGGCCCGACACGTCGCTCGAGAAGCTCGGCGCGCTCAAGCCGGCATTCCGGTCGGGCGGAACGGTGACGGCCGGGAACGCGGCCGGGATCAACGACGGCGCCGCAGCACTCGTGATCGCATCGGAGGAGAAGGCGCGCGAGCTCGGGATCGCCCCGCTCGGTGCGTTCGTCGGGAGCGCGGTCGCAGGCGTCGACCCCCGCGTCATGGGCATCGGGCCGGTGCCGGCAGTGCGCAAGCTGCTCGAGCGCACGGGCGTCGCGATCGGCGACATCGACCTCGTCGAGCTGAACGAGGCGTTCGCCGCGCAGAGCATCCCGGTCATCCGCGAGCTCGGCCTCGACCGCGAGATCGTGAACGTGAACGGCGGCGCGATCGCGCTCGGCCATCCGCTCGGGATGAGCGGCGCCCGCATCGTCGTGCAGCTGCTGCACGAGCTGCGCAAGCGCGGCGGCCGCTACGGCCTCGCGACGCTCTGCGTCGGCGTGGGCCAGGGCCAGGCGGCGCTCTTCGAGCGTTGAGGCTGCTAGCCGACGGGCGGGCGCAGGTAGATGACCCCGTCGTGCTTGATGGGGATCATCGTCGCGCCGAGATCCATGACGAGCGTCTCGACGTGGACGAAGAGGTCGTCGCACGCCCGGCCGTCGTCTTCGCACGGAACCTGGATGTCGAGCTCGCCGTGCGGCTCGGCCTCGAGGCCGTGGTCGCGGAGCAGCTCGACCAGCTTGTCGCGGTCGGGGATCCGGGCTGCGTGGAGATCGATCGTCGTCTCGCTCATCTTGGATCCAACATGTCACCTTTCCGGGTCGATCGCAAACATCCTGCCCCACCTTGGATCCAGAGTTGTCCCGTTAAGATCAGGATGTGGCTGTGGCGACCGGGAGCGAGCACGGGCTCTTCATCAACGGCGAAGTCGTGGAAGCAGCCTCGGGCGAGCTGCGCGACATCGTCGAGCCGGCAACGGGCGAGATCCTCGGGCGGGCGGCGATGGCCGGCGAGGCCGACGTCGACCGCGCGGTCGAAGCGGCGCGCGCCGCTCTCGACGGCCCGTGGGGCCGGACGCCGCCGACCGAGCGCTCGCGCCTCCTGCACGCGCTCGGCGACGCGGTCGCCGCGAACCGCAAGGAGCTCGCGGAGCTCGAGGCGCGGAACGTCGGCAAGGCGATCTCGTCGGTCAAGGCCGAGGTCGCGGGCGCGACGGAGAACTTCCGCTTCTTCGCCTCCGTCCTCGGCACGATCGGAGGCCGCTCGAACCCGATCGGCGGCTCGCTCCTCAGCTACACGCTGAAGGAGCCGGTCGGCGTCTGCGGCCAGATCGTCCCGTGGAACTACCCGTTGCTCATGTCGGTGTGGAAGCTCTCGCCCGCACTCGCCGCCGGCTGCTCCGTCGTCCTCAAGCCGGATCCACAGACGCCGCTCAGTGTGCTGCGGGTCGCCGAGCTCGCGCACGAGGTCGGCTTCCCGCCGGGGGCGATCAACATCGTGCCGGGGGACGGCCCCGGCACCGGCGCCTACCTCGTCAAGCATCCTGGAGTCGACAAGGTCGCATTCACCGGCTCGACGCGGACGGGCGGCGAGATCATGCGGCTCTGCTCCGATCCGATCAAGCGGCTGACGCTCGAGCTCGGTGGCAAGAGCCCCAACCTCGTCTTCGCCGATGCGAATCTCGACGACGCGATCCCGTCGTCGGTGTGGTCGATCTATTACGCGGCGGGACAGAGTTGCGAAGCGCGCTCGCGCGTGCTCGTCGAGGCATCGATGTACGACGAGTTCGTCTCGCGCTTCGCCGAGTATGCGAAACAGCTTCGCGTGGGAGACCCGCTCGACGCGGAGACGCAGGTCGGCTCTCTCATCTCGACCGCGCACCGCGACCGCGTGCACGGTTTCGTCGAGCGCGGCGTCGCAGAAGGCGCGGAGATCGTGGCCGGCGGCGAGCTGCCCGACGGCAAGGGAGCCTTCTACACGCCGACCGTGCTCGCGAATGTGCGGAACGAGATGGAGGTCGCGCAGGAGGAGATCTTCGGCCCCGTCGTCACCGTCATCCCGTTCGAGGACGAGAAGGACGCGATCCGGATTGCGAACGACGTCAGGTACGGGCTCTTCGCGACCGTCTGGACGGGCGATCCCGCGCGCGGCCATCGCGTCGCCGCGAAGATCGATTCGGGAATGGTCGGCATCAACATGCCCTTCACCGCATTCCCGGGCATCCCGTTCGGTGGGTACAAGCAGTCAGGCTTCGGCCGCGAGCTCTCGATCGAGACCCTCGACCTCTATCTCGAGACGAAGGGCGTCCTCGTCTCGACGAGCCCGAAGCCGTTCAACCCGTTCGGGCTGTAAGAACGCACCCCGTCGTCCGCGGCGGCGTCCGGCCGCGCGCGGCCGCGCTCGTGTTCGGACTGTTCCTCTTCGCCCTCGGGGTCGTGCTCCTGCTCGAGTCGCGGCTCGGCCTGTCGCCGTGGGATGTCCTGAACCAGGGGATCGCGAAGCACACGCCGCTCTCGTTCGGGATGGCGAACGTCGCCGTTGCCGTGATCGTCCTCTTCGTCGCGTGGTCGCTCGGCGGCAGCCCGGGCATCGGCACGGTCGCGAACGCCTTGCTCGTCGGCTCGTTCATCCAGGGCCTGACGTCGATCCCCGCGCTGACACGGCTGCAACACGACCCGCTCGGCGCGCGCATCGCGATGCTCGTCGCCGGCGTCGCCCTGATCGGCCCGGCATCGGCGTTCTACATCGGCGCGAACTTCGGGGCCGGCCCGCGCGACACGCTCATGCTGGTCGGAGCGCGTCGGACTCGCGTGCGGATCGCGGTCGTCCGCGGGACGCTCGAGCTGTGCGCGCTCGTCGCCGGCATCGCCCTCGGTGGGACGTTCGGCATCGGCACGGTGTTGTTCGCGCTCGGCGTCGGCCCGTGCATCGAGGCGTCGTTCCGGCTGATGGAACTGACTCCGATTGTTACTTCCGGCACGGTCGTCGTAGGATCGGCCGAACCGACCTAGGAGGGCCATGACAGCCACGACGGAAGGGTTGAGCGCCGCCGTCAAGGGCCGCGTCGTCGAGCGGGGCGACGCCGGGTACGACGAGGCGCGTGCGCTCTACAACGCCATGATCGACAAGCGGCCGGCCGCGATCGCCTACTGCGTCGACGAGGCGGACGTGTCGGCGGCGATCGGTTTCGCGCGCGAGCGCGGGCTGCGGATCGCGGTTCGCTCCGGCGGCCACAACGGCGGCGGGCTCGGCAGCGTCGACGACGGGCTCGTCATCGACCTTTCGTCGATCAACGACGTCAGGGTCGACGCGGCGGCGTGTCTTGCGCGCGTCGGCGGCGGCACGCTGCTCAGGGATCTCGTCGGCGTGACGCACCAGGCGGGGCTCACAGTCCCGGTCGGGATCATCGGCACGACCGGCGTCGGCGGCCTGACGCTCGGCGGCGGCATCGGCCATCTCACGCGTGCTCTCGGTCTGACGATCGACAGCCTCGTGGCCGCCACGGTCGTGCTCGCCGACGGATCGGTCGTCCAGTGCGACAGCGAGCGCGAGCCGGATCTGTTCTGGGCGATTCGCGGCGGAGGCGGGAACTTCGGCATCGTCACGCAGTTCTCGTTCCGCTGCCACCCGGTGACGAACGTGCTCGCCGGGCCGGTTATGTACTCGCTCGAGGACACACACGAGGCGATGCAGTGGTACCGCGAGTTCCTGCCGGCGCAGCCGGACGAGCTCGGCGGCTTCATCTCGATGATGTCCGTCCCGCCGGGCCCGCCCTTCCCGGAAGAGCTGCACCTGCGCAAGGTGTGCGCGATCGTCTGGACGCAGGCGGGCGACGAGGAATCGGCCGCGCTGCGGGAGGCGCGTTCGTTCGGCACGCCGCTGCTCGACGGCGTCGCGCCGATGCCGCTCCCGATCTGGAACACCGCGTTCGACGCGATGCTCCCGGCGGGCGAGCAGTGGTACTGGCGCGGCGAGTTCTTCGACGCGCTTCCGGACGCCGCGATCGACCGGCACGCCGCGTTCGGTGAGGAGCTGCCGACGTGGAAGTCGCTCATGCACCTCTATCCGGTCGACGGTGCGGCAGCACGCGTCGGCAACGACGAGACGGCCTGGGGATACCGCGACGCGAAATGGTCGCAGGTGATCGCCGGAGTCGCCCCGGACTCGAGCGGCGCCGAGGCGATCACGACCTGGACGAAGGCGTACTCCGACTCGCTCAAGCCGTACGCGATGGGCGGCGGATACTCGAACTTCGAGATGGACGAGCCGACGCGCGTGCACGGGATGTACGGATCGAACTACGACCGGCTCGCGAAGATCAAGGCGCACTACGACCCGGAGAACGTGTTCCAGGTCAACCAGAACATCAGGCCGGCGGCTTAACTACACGTCCACCGGTGTGTCACGGCGCCGCACCTCGAGTGCGGCGCCGGCGCTCGCCAGCACGACGAGCGCGATCGCGAGCCACGCGCGGAGACGCAGGTGCTCGTGCAACAGGACGAAGCCGGCGAGCGCAGCGACCGCCGGCTCGAGCGACAACACGACGCCGAACACGTGCGTCGGCAGGCGGCGCAGCGCCTCCAGCTCGAGCGACCACGGCAACGCCGACGAGAGCAGTCCGACTCCGACTGCGGCACCGACGAGTTGCGGGTCGCGCAGGTGGTGACCTGCGCTGATGATCCCCCACGGCGCGATCAACACGGCCCCGAGCACCATCGCCGGGGCGAGCCCGCTCGCTCCGAGATACGCCTTGCCGATCGGGACCGAGAGGAAGATGTAGAGCGCCCAGAAGAGGCCGGCGAGCGCTGCGAGCAGGAGGCCGGTTGCGTGCACGGAGCGGCCGCCGCCGTTCGCGAGCAGCGCGACACCGAGCCCCGCGAGCGCGATCCAGACGAAGTCGACCCGCCGCCGGGAGCCGAGGACCGCGACGGCGAGCGGGCCGAGGAACTCGACGGTGACGGCGATCCCGAGCGGCAGGCGGTCGATCGACTCGTAGAACGAGACGTTCATCGACACGAGGACGACGCCGAGCGCCGCGACGAGCCGCAGCTCGCGCCTGGGGCGGCCCCGCAGCTCGGGCCGCGCGATCGCCCAGAGCGCGATCGACCCGAAGAGCAGGCGCAGGAAGACGACGCCGGGCGGGCCGAGCTCCGGGAACAGCGACTTCGCGACCGACGCGCCGCCCTGCACCGAGGTCGCCGCGCCGAGAACGAGGAGGACCGCCGAGCCGCGTTGTGGGCGAATCACTTGCGCAGCGACAGTGCGTCACCGATCGCGAGCAGCCCGATGCCGAGCAGGCGCGGCCAGTGCAGCGGGATGCGCTCCGAGCGGAAGAGCCCCCAGCGGTCGATCGCCGCGCCCATCGCGAGCTGTCCGGCGATCAGGATCCCGACCGTCGCGGCCACGCCGATCCGCGGCCCGGCGTACGTGACCGTGAAGACGATCAGCAGGCCCATGACGCCGCCGCCGAGCATCCACCAGGGCTGGTGCAGCGCGCGCGCGTAGCCCGCCGTCGTCTGCCGCGCGGCGAGCAGGAGGACGAACGCGAGGACGGCGGTGAGCGCGGCGGAGAAGCCGAGCGCCTCGAGGACGCCGATCCGTTCGCCGAGGCGGGACATCAGCGCGACCTGCACCGAGCCGGCGATGCCCGCGGAGAGAGTGAGCAGTGCGGCGGGGGCCACGCGAATAGCCTACGCACGTGCCGATTTTCCAGCCCGAGCAGGAGACGATGCCGCGGCCCGAGCTCGAGCGGCTGCAGGCCGACCGGCTGCGCGCGCGCTTCGGCATCGAACGGGACCGGCTCGCCGAGCAGCCGTTCACGACGAAGTCGCAACTGCGCGATTCGTATCCGTTCGGGATGCTGAAGGTCCCGCTGACCGAGTGCATCAGGATCCACGCCTCGTCCGGCACACGCGGGAAGGCGACGATCGTCGCGTATACGCGCAACGACATCGCGGTCTGGGCCGACTGCTGCGCGCGTGCGCTCGCGGCTGCGGGCGGCGCACCCGGCAGCGTCGTGCACGTTGCGTACGGCTACGGGTTGTTCACCGGCGGGCTGGGCCTGCACTACGGCGCCGAGCGGCTCGCCTGCACGGTCGTCCCGGCGTCGGGCGGCAACACGCCGCGACAGGCGCAGCTGCTCGAGGACCTGCGGGCCGAGATCCTCTGCTGCACGCCGAGCTACGCGCTCGCGATCGCGGACTACCTCGACGACCCGGGCAGTCTCGCGCTGCGGGCCGGCGTCTTCGGCGCCGAGCCCTGGACGGAGGGATTGCGCGAGGCGATCGAGCGTGCGTTCGGGCTCACTGCGCTCGACATCTACGGCCTCTCGGAGGTGATGGGCCCCGGCGTGTCGGCGGAGTGCGTCGAGGGCCGGGACGGCGCGCACATCAACGAGGACCACTTCCTCGTCGAGGTCGTCGACCCTGAGAGCGGCGAGGCCGTCGGCGAGGGCGAGGTCGGCGAGCTCGTGTTCACGACGATCACGAAGGAGGCGCTCCCGCTGCTCCGCTACCGCACAGGCGACCTGGCGTCGGTGACCCGGAAGCCGTGCAAATGCGGTCGGACGTTCGCGCGCATGTCGCGGATCGTCGGCCGCACCGACGACATGCTCGTCATCCGCGGCGTCAACGTCTTCCCGAGCGAGGTCGAGCGTGTGCTGCTGGAGATCCCCGGCCTCGAACCGCACTACCAGCTCGTCGTCGAGCGCCCGCAGCATCTCGACGAGCTGACCGTGCAGGTCGAGGGGGACGTCCGCGCATCCGTCGTGCGCGCGCAGCTCGACCGTGCGCTGGGAATCAACGCGAAGGTCGAGATCCTGCGTCCCGGCTCGATTCCGCGCAGCGAAGGGAAGGCGCTGCGCGTGCGCGATCTGCGCTAGCTACGCAGCGTTCGAGTCGTCCTGCCAGAGGTAGAAGGCGTTGCCCTCGGTGTCCTTGCACGCCGAGAACCAGCCGTGCGTGGGGACGGGCATCTTGTCGGCCGCCTCCCCGCCGAGCTCCTTCACCTTGGCGATCGACGACTCGATGTCGTCGGTGGAGTAGTAGTAGTTCGCGTGCCCGGTCTCGTCGGCGGGCATGATCGCGGCGCCGGCGGTGTCGGACAGCCGCGCCATCCGGTAGTCGAAGTCCGGCATCACGGACGAGCCGAACTCCCAGCCGAACAACCCCTTCCAGAAGCCGGCGATGCGATCGACGTTCTTCGCCGGGAACTCGATGTGGACGATCTCTCCGTTGGCCATGCCTTAGTCTACGCCCCGTGTATCGCGTGATCGTCCTCTACGAGCAGGAGCCCGACGCCGCGACGTACGCGGAGCACGCCGAGGTCTGCAAGCAGGTGCCGAGCTCGGTGTTCCGCCACGGCAAGATCACGGGCGCGCCGATGGGCGAGGCCACGCACGCGTACTACGCGGAGTGGGAGTTCGCGGACGAGAACGCGTTCAAGACCGCGACACGCAGCGACGAGTTCATGGCGACGGGCAAGGACGCGTACAAGCGCGGCCTGCCCCAGCCGACGGTCGAGTTCCTCGAGCTCTCCTAGAAGCTCGGCCGGCGCTTCTCGCGGACGGCGGCGACGCCCTCGGCGACGTCGGGCCCCGTCATGTCGAGGAACTCGAGCGCGAGCGACGCGTCGAATGCGGGGCCTGCGGCACGCAGCCAATTGTTGAGTGCGAGCTTCGTGTGGCGGATCGCGTGTTGCGAGCCGGCGGCGAGCTTGCGTGCAACGTCGAGCGAGCGCTCCTCGAGCGCGTCTGCCGGCACGCAACACGAGACCAGCCCGATCCGCTCCGCCTCGACGCCGTCCACGGGCTCGCACAGCAGCAGGTGGTACTTCGCCTTTGCCATGCCGCACAGCAGCGGCCAGACGATCACCGCGTGGTCGCCGGCTGCGACGCCGAGTCGTGTGTGTCCGTCGACGATCGTCGCGCCGGGAGTCGCGATGCTGATGTCGGCGAGGAGCGCAACCGCGAGGCCGGCTCCGACACACGGGCCGTCGATCGCAGCGACGATCGGCTTCCTGCAGTTGACGAGGTTGTAGACGAGGTCGCGCGCCTCGTGGAAGACGCGCAGCCGCGTCTCCCAATCCTTCGCGATCTCCTCGACGAGGCCGAGGTCGCCGCCGGAGCTGAAGGCGCCGTCCGCGCCGCGCACGACGACGACGCGGGTGTCGTCGTCGCGATCGATCGTCTGCCAGACCGCGGCGAGGTGCGCGTGCGCCTCGCGGCCGACCGCGTTGAGCTTGCCGGGGTTGCGCAGCGTGACGCGGAGAATCGACTCCTCGGGACGGTCGAACTCGAGGCTCGTAAACTCGCCGTACACGTGGCGGAGCCTAACGTCATGGTCGAACGGGACGGCCGCGTCGCCGTCGTCCTGCTGAATCGGCCGAAGCAGCTGAATGCGCTCTCCGGCGAGGTGATGGGCGCGCTCGTCTCGGCGCTGCTCGAGCTGGACGAGGACGCGGAGGTGCGGGCGATCGTGCTCGGCGGCAACGAGCGGGCGTTCGCCGCCGGCGCCGACATCGCGGAGCTCGCCGCCGGAACGCCGATCTCGCTCTACGAGAGCCGCCGGATCGACGCGTGGGACTCGATCCGCGCGGTGCGCACGCCCATCGTCGCGGCCGTCTCGGGCTTCTGCCTCGGCGGAGGCTGCGAGCTGGCGATGCTCTGCGACCTGATCGTCGCGTCGGAGTCGGCGAAGTTCGGACAGCCCGAGATCAACCTCGGTGTCCTCCCGGGCGCCGGCGGCACGCAGCGCCTGACGCGCGCCGTCGGCAAAGCGGTCGCGATGGACATGATCCTCACCGGCCGGATGCTCTCCGCCCGCGAGGCGCTCGACTTCGGGCTCGTCGCACGGGTCGTGGCGCAGGAGGCGTGGCTCGACGAGGCGAAGCGCGTCGCCTACGAGATCGCAGCGAAGAGCCCCATCTCCGTCCGGCTCGCGAAGGAGGCGATCGACAAGGCGTTCGAGATGCCGCTCGCCGCCGGCGTCGAGTTCGAGCGGCGTTCGTTCTATCTCGCACGTGCGGCCGAGGACGCGACCGAGGGCCTGAACGCGTTCATCGAAAAGCGCCTTCCGAAATTCGAAGGCACGTAATACCCTCGTCGCGAGGGCAGGTTGAAGACGAGGGTCGTGCTCATCGTGGCCGCGCTGTGCGCGGCTTTGCTCGCCGCCGGGACGGTGCAGGCGGCCCCTGTCACCGCGGACACTGCGAGCCCGTTCACCGGCGCCGGCGTGTTCATCGACAACATCGGCAACTTCCCGGGCCCCTTCGCGCTCGCGGACGAGCTGCAGAGGGATCACTTCACCTGGGTCGCCTTCCACGTGCACAACGGGACGCGCGTCACCTATCCGCTGAACCAGCAGTGGATCGACATCATGCGCGCCCACGGCTTGCAGGTCGGGCTGTGGGGCTGGGAGGACTCGAGCCCGTGGCTTGCCGCGCAACTCGCCGCATTCCAGGTGCGGCTGGCGGGCGCGGACTTCTACATCGCCGACGCCGAGTACGACTACGAGCGCGAGCGGCACACGGCCAACTGGCTCAACTCGCGGATCTTCGCGACGACGTTCCGCCGGTGGGAGCCGAACCTACCGGCGGCCGTGACGACATTCGGTTCGGCGAAGCCGCCCTGGGTGCTGCCGATCGACTTTGCCGCATGGCGCGACAACGGCTTCGACCTGCTGCCGCAGGCCTACTACAACCAGTTTCCGAAGGACGATCGTCCCGACATGACGGTCGCGCATGCAAAGCGGGCGAACTGGCCGATCGATCGCGTGCATCCGGTGATCGGCGTGTACCACCACTACCCGGCCGCGAACTACATCCCGCTACTCGAGCAGGCGGGAACGACCGGCTATTCGGTGTTCCTCGCGGACCAGGCGACGGCGGCCGACTTCGACGCGCTCTCCGTGCTCAACGCGGGTTAGGCTCCGCCGACATGGCCGATGTCGAGGTGACGCGCGACGGCGCGGTGCAGACGATCACGCTCAACCGCCCCGAGAAGATGAACGCGTTCACGCGCGGACTGCACGGCGAGCTGCGCGACGCGCTGAAGCAGGCTCGGGATCCCGAGGTGCGGGCGGTCGTGATCACGGGCGCGGGTCGTGCGTTCTGCGCGGGCCAGGACCTGACGGAGTTCGGCGAGACGGGTGACATCGGCGCCTCGCTGCGCGAGACCTATCACCCGAACATCCTTGCGATCCGCGCGCTCGAGAAGCCGGTGATCGCGGCGGTCAACGGCGCCTGCGCAGGCGCCGGGCTCTCGCTCGCGTGCGCGTGCGACATCCGCATCGCCGCCGACAGCGCTGCGTTCGTTCCCGGCTTCATCGGCATCGGGCTCATCCCGGACGCCGGCGGGACGTATTTCATCCATCGCCTGCTCGGCGCATCGCGTGCATTCGAGTGGATGTCGTCGAACCGCAGGCTGACCGCCGCCGAGGCGCACGCATGGGGTCTCGTCTCGGAGGTGGTCGAAGCGGATGCGCTGCCGGTGCGCGCCGCCGAGCTGGCGTCGACCTACGCCGAGCTGCCGACCCGCGGCATCGGCATGACGAAGCGGCTCTTCGACCACGCCGACACCTCGACGCTCGAGGAGCAGCTGGAGATGGAGTCGCAGCTGCAGGCGGCGGCCGCGCGGAGCGACGACTTCCGGGAAGGCGTCAGCGCCTTCCTCGAGAAGCGGCCGCCGAAGTTCACTGGGACGTAGCGACCATCCCACAGACCTGCAGGCCGAGCGCCTGCGCCGCCCGCCGGCTCTCGCTGCCCGCGAGCTGTGCGCGTGAGGCGGCGGAGCTGACCGATGCGAAGTCGCGCTTCTGCGCGGCGGCGACGAGGTCGCGGACGGCGCGCTCGACCTTCCGGTCGGCGGCGAGCCACGTCTGCACCTGCGCGAGGTCCGCCTCGGGCGGTTGCAGCGCCGACAGCTTTCGCAACGCCCCCGCGTAGAGCGGAAGCGTCTTGGCGCCCCAACGGAGAATCGCGTCGTAGGAGCGCGGCTTCGCGAGCGGCGGCGTCCCGGCTCGGTAGGCAGAGCAGATCGCGTCGGCGTGCTCGACGAAGGCGCCGTGCGACAGCCGTCCGCCGCCGCAGCCTGCGGCCGGCAGCACGAGCGTCAGGACTGCAACAGCGAGAGCACTTCGCCTGGTTCCGGGAATCGGTGCTCCTTGTGCTTCGAGAAGACGGGCTCGCCGTCGCGGAGCACGTCGAACTGGCCGTTGCGCCCGCTCGTTGCCGACGCTTCGATGCCGTTGTCCTTCAATTCGGCGACGAGACCCGCCGCCCGCTCGTCGTACCCGCTTCAGGTCGGGCAATAGAGGATCTCGACGGCCATCGCGGTAACGCTACCGTCGCGGGGTGGAGCTCGGCGTCTACACCTTCGCCGACGTCCACGGAGGGATCACGCCGGAGCGGCGGTTCGCGCAGCTTCTCGAGGAGGCCGAGGTCGCGGATTCCGTGGGTCTCGACGTCTTCGGCGTCGGCGAGCACCACCGCCCCGACTACGCGGTCAGCTCGCCCGCGGTCGCGCTCGCTGCGATCGCCGCCCGCACGAAGCGAATCCGTCTGACGAGCGCGGTGACCGTGCTCAGCTCCGACGATCCGATCCGCGTTCTGCAGCAGTTCGCCGAGGTCGACCTCATCTCCGGCGGCCGCGCGGAGATCATGCTGGGCCGCGGCTCCTTCATCGAGTCGTTTCCACTCTTCGGCTACGACCTCGTCGACTACGACCGCCTGTTCACGGAAAAGCTCGCGCGGTTGCTCGCGCTCCGCGTCGACCCCGCGGCGCACGGCGTGTACCCGGTGCCGGTGCAGCAGCCGCTTCCGGTGTGGATCGGCGTCGGCGGCAATCCCGAGTCGGCGGCGCGCGCCGGCGGGCTCGGCCTCGGCATGGCGCTCGCGATCATCGGCGGCATGCCGGAGCGCTTCGTCCCGTTCGCGGACGTCTTTCGCCGCGCCGGCGGGACGCGCCTGAGCATCAACTCGCACGGATACGTCGGCGACCCGGACGAGTTCTATCCGGCGTGGAGCGAGGTCATGACCGCGATCGGTCGCGAGCGCGGCTGGCCCCCGACGCGGCGTCCGGACTTCGACGCGCTGGTCACGCGCCGGGGCGCGCTCGTCGTGGGCTCGGTCGACGACGTCGTGGAGAAGATCCGCTTCCAGCACGAGCTCTTCGGCCACGATCGCTTCCTCATGCAGACGAGCCTCGGCGCGATGCCGCACGACCGGGTGCTGCAGTCGATCGAGCTGTTCGGCCGCGTCCGCGCTGAGCTGTCGCCGCTGTGACCGGCATACCGCTCGCGAGAAGAGAAAAGTGGGAGAGCCGTGCGGCTTGGCGAGCTCCCCGAGGTCCGGTGCGGCCACCGGTCTCGCGCAGGCTCTCCCTGTTGCCATAGGTTATCGGCGATCGGGACCGGACGGCCTACCCCGAAAGGGGGATCTGAGATCAATCGTCAAATCGTCTTGAACTGCTCGAACGGCTGCCGACAGCCGTTGCAGTAGCGGAGCGAGCGACAGGGGGTGGGGCCGAAGAGGTTCTCGAGGGTCGTGTCGGTCGAGCCGCAGTACGGGCATCGGTGCACCGCCGACTGCAGCTGCACGAGTCGTGGAGCCGGGGGAGCGAATCCGGCCACACGCAACTTCTCGCGCCCCCTGGCGGTGATCTTGTCGGTCCCCCACGAGTCGTCGTTCACGACCTCGACGTCGGGCTCGGCCCCGAGCTCGCGCACCTTGTCCTCGAGCGCCCGCTTCATCACCTCGAGCGCGGGGCAGCCGAGGAACGTCGGCGTGAACTCCACGTGGACGTGGCCGTCGCGGACATCGACCGAACGGATGACGCCGAGGTCGACGAGCGAGATGACCGGGATCTCGGGATCCGGGATCTCGTCGAGCTTCTCCCAGACCTGCGCGGCCGTCACCATTGCGCACCTGCCGGCGCCGAGCGGCGCACCATCGTCATCTCGTCCCAGATCTCCGCGAGCCCGTCGGTGTGCGTGCCGCGCTCGACCGCCTCGACCTGCGCGAGACCGACGCGAGAGACCAGAGCGTCGCGCTGCTCTCCCGACGGCAGCATCCCGAGCGCGTACGGCCACAGCTCTTCGACCGCTTCGCGGAACTGCGCCGCGTCGCGCAAACGCTCGTGCCACATCTCCGCGTGCATCCGGTGATACGTCTCCTCGCGGTCGATCTTGGCCGCGAGCGGCAGCGACTCCTTGAGCGCACTGATGCGGATCTCGTCCGCGACCTCGTACAACCAGCGCCGTGCGATCGCGTGCGCCCAGTCGAGCAGCTTCAACTCGACGAGCGGTGCACAGTGGTAGTCGTCGGGCGCGCGATCGAACGCGAGTGCATCAGCGTCGTCCGACAGCAGCTCGTACAACGCACGCGCGTGACCGATCTCGTTCTGCGCGATCGAGGAGAACGCGACGTCCTCCTCGAGCAGCGGCGCGATCCCCGTCCATTCCGAGTCGCGCCAGCCGATGATCAACTCGTCGTCAGCGAGGCCCAGCAGTTCCCGCTCGTTCACGAGCCTCCTTCAGGCGAGCCTTGATCGAATAGCCGTCGACTCGCCGGTACTTCAGGTCGAACTCGTCGGCCCAGTCGTCGACGACGTGCACCGCGTCGCGCGGGGCGAGCCAGAGCGCGACCGACTCGCCGCGCCGGCCGTACTGCTCGCGCGCCCACGCTTCTGCGAACTCCGCGTCGGGCGCGACGACGGAGCCGGCGTGCTCGAACGGCGCGCCGCGCCGGTCCTGCCTGAACACTTCCCAGACCCGCTCCGGCGCCGGCAAAGCCGGCACCTCTGCTCCTGGGCCGGCTCCGTCGAGCCTACGCCGGCTGATCACGCCGCGAGCACGGCGTCGCGCACCCACTGCTCCTGATCGAGGAACCGGCGGCGGAGCGCCAGCCGTTCCTCGGTGCGCGGGCCGTGACCGGTGACGACGTGCTTCAGCTCGTCCCAATCCGGCTCGCTGTACTCCCACACGCCGTCGTCGTTCTTGCGCAACTTCGGGTCGGGGATCTCGAGGCCGAGCTCGAGGATCTGCGGCACGTACCCGTCCAGGAATTGCTGCCGCGCTTCCTCGTTGCCCTGGGACTTGATCCGCCAGATGTACATCGGGTCTTCCTCGCGCGGGATCGGATTGCCGTGGAACTGCATCAGCGGCCCCCACCACCGGTCGAGCGCCTCCTGCACGAGGTCGAACTGCGCGGGCGTACCGGTGACCATTGCGAGGATGACGTCGCGGCCGTGCAGGATGTGGAACGACTCCTCCCAGCAGATCTTCTTCATGATCCGCGCGTACGGCGCGTACGAGCACTTGAGGAGCGCCTTCTGGCTGATGATCGCGGCCGCGTCGACGAGCCACGCGATGACGCCGACGTCGCCCCACGTGTGCGTCGGGTAATGGAAGACGTTGTGGAACTTCGCTTTCCCGTCGACGAGGTCGGCGAGGCATTGCGCGCGAGGCTTGCCGAGGTCTTCGACGACGCGGTAG
>JAICWC010000036.1 GCA_025934995.1 Thermoleophilia bacterium
CCCGTCGCGCGACGACGGTGGGCTAGGCGCCCGGATGGTCTTCGCCGCGTAGGCGGACGAAGAGCCAGATCGCCGCGAAGCTGAGCAGCGCCAGCACGATCGAGAACGCGCCCGACGCGCCGACGGCCAGCAGGCCGAAGTAGATGAAGACGGCGAGCAGGAGCGCCCAGATGAACGCCATCACGCCGGGGTCGATGCTCGGTGGGTTCGGGCGGTGCACCGCGCGCGATCCTAGCGATGTCGGTTCAGGGACGAAAAAAGACCGGGGCCCGAAGGCCCCGGTCCAAAGAGATCGCCCAGCCGGCTGCGGTTTCGTCCACAACACCGCCTGACTTTCCGATCTTGGCCCTTGCGGACCTCCTCGTACAGCCCTTCGGTGCTGCTTCGACCTAATCCCGCGCCCCGCTGGGCGCAAGGAGGAATCTAGGGGGTGTCGCGGTCCCGTGCAAGCTCGCAGAAAACGAAAAACTCGCAATTTGCATTCTTTGATTAATCAACATTTCCACAGTGCTGTGTGCAACGTGTGGACAACCACATACCGGTGGAAGTGGAGGCGAGAGCGGCGGGCGTCGAGCGTTCAACCTCGAACTTGACCTAACACTCATTCCCGTGCACGACGCCTGAACGAATACGAGCCGCAAATCCCTTGATCTGAGGAGGCCCGGCGTGTTTGGCTTCCGTGAAGGCCAGGGTAGGGACCAGTCCAGGGTTACGCGGATCAGGGGGAAGACAATTTGACGACGGTGGAGATCGAGTCGATCCTCGGCAACGAGGAGCTCGCGGCATTGCTCGACGCCGCTGAAGTGAGCGGCCAGCTGCGCCAGATCGAGTTGACGGAGCTTCTCGAGCCGCTCGAGCTCGAGCCGCTCGAGCTCGACGCCGTCTACCAGGAGCTCGATCGGCGCGGGATCGAGCTCGTCGTCGAGGAGCAGGTCGAACAACAGGAGAAGGAGCCCCCGGCCCAGGTCTCCGCGCCGGCGGCCGTCGAGACGACGACCGACGCGCTGCAGCTCTTCCTCCGAGAGGCCGGCCGGCATGCGCTGTTGACCGCGGCGCAGGAGGTCGAGCTCGCGAAGAAGATCGAGCGCGGCGACATGACGGCGAAGCAGCGCATGATCCAGTCGAACCTCCGCCTCGTCGTCTCGATCGCGAAGAACTACCGCAACCAGGGTCTCCCCTTCCTCGACCTGATCCAGGAAGGCACGCTCGGCTTGATCCGCGCCGTCGAGAAGTTCGACTGGCGCCGCGGCTACAAGTTCTCGACCTACGCGACGTGGTGGATCCGCCAGGCGGTCGCGCGCGCCCTCGCCGACAAGGCGCGGACGATCCGCATGCCCGTGCACATCGTCGAGCGCATGCAGAAGATGAATCGCGCCGAGCGCACCCTGTGGATGGAGCTCGGTCGCGAGCCGACGCTCGAGGAGATCGCCGAGGAAGCCTCGCTGCCGATCGAGCAGGCACGCGAGGTGAAGGCCGCTGCGCGGGCGTCGGCGAGCCTCGACCAGCCGGTCGGCGAGCAGGACGACGCGGTGTTCGGCGACTTCGTCGCCGGCGACGAGCCGCTGCCTGAAGAGTCCGTCGAGATCTCGCTCCGCAGCCAGGCGCTGATGACCGCCCTGCATGCGCTGCCCGATCGGGAGCGCCAGGTGCTCGTCCTGCGCTACGGCCTCGTCGACGAGGAGCCGAAGACGCTCGAGGAGATCGGCAAGCGACTGGGGCTGACGCGGGAGCGTGTGCGCCAGATCGAGCTCGAGTCGTTACGCCGGCTCGCCGGGCTGCGCGAGATGCAGATGGTGGCTGCGAGCTAGCGCGCGACGCCGAGCGCAGCGACGAACAGAAGCACGAGCAACAGCCCGGGCACGACGCGGTAGAACGGCATCTATTCGGGCCGCAGGTACAGCTCGAGGTCCGGGGCCGCAAGCCGGAGCTCGCGCAGCGCGCGCGACTCGAGTTGGCGAACGCGCTCGCGTGTGACCCCGAGCTCGCTGCCGACCTCTTCCAGCGTCCTCGGCGACTCGCCGCCGAGACCGAAGCGGAGTGCCAGCACGTGACGCATCCGCGGGTTCAGGTTGGAGAGCGCATCGATGAGCTCGCGGTGGCGCAGGTGCTTCGCCGTCTGCGCCTCCGGCTGATCGGAGTGCACGTCCTCGATCATGTCGCCGTACAGGCTGTCGCCGTCGCCGACCGGTGTGTCGAGCGAGACGGGATCCTCGATGAGCTCGAGCAGGTCGCGCACTTTCTCCTCCGGCAGCGATGCTTCTTTCGCGAGCTCGACGAGTGTCGGCTCGCGGTTGAGTTTTTGCGCCAGCTGCCGGCGTGAGCGCAGCAGGCGGCGCACCTGCTCGGCGACGTGCACCGGCAGGCGGATCGTGCGTCCCTGGTCGGCCAGCGCGCGTGTCACGGACTGGCGAATCCACCAGGTCGCATACGTCGAAAGCTTGTAGCCCATCCGGTAGTCGAACTTCTCGACCGCCCGGATGAGGCCGAGGTTCCCTTCCTGGATCAGATCGAGAAGGGGCACGCCCGCCTTCGTGTAGTTGCGCGTGATCGACATGACGAGGCGGAGGTTGCACTCGATCAGCCTGCGCTTCGCGTTCTCGTCGCCCGCGTCCTTGCGGCGCGCCAGCTCGCGCTCTTCGGCGCGGGTCAGGAGCGGTCCGCCGCCGATGGAGCGGACGTAGAGCTTCAGCGGATCCTGGGTGGTCGCCTCGGGGCCGTCGAGGACGAGCGGCTCGTCGCCGTCCTCATCGGCGTCCTCGACGACGACGAGCTCGGGGTCGTCGAGCGCGGGAACGAGCTCGAGGTGTGGCTCGACCTCGAGCACCACCTGCGTCTCCAATACGTCGCCTGGGAGCGGCCGCTGCTCCATCCTCCGTCCTATCGGCGTCCGCCCCCGCGGCCTTGATAGTCACAAGGGAGTGCGCGGCGGCCGCCGAACGAGGCGCTAACTTGACCATCCGGGTCTTCGTCTCTAACCGATAGGGGTCGATAGCTCTTCTATGTGCGGAATTGCCGGATACAGCCTGTCTGCGCGGAGCGCGCTCGATCGCACGCTCGCGGCGCAGTCGCTGCTGGCCGGCATCGCCGAGCGCGGCGCCGACGCGGTCGGCTACGCCCACCGCAGCCCGGCCGAGCCCTACCCCACCGTCGTCAAGCAGCGGACTCCCGCCAGCGAGCTGCTCGACCGGATCGACGTTCCGGCCGGCGCGACCGAGCTGCTCGTCCACGTCCGCGACTACACGAAGGGGCACCCGTCGATCGCGGCCAACAACCATCCCGTGCGCCACGGGCCGGTCATCGGCATCCACAACGGAATCATCTTGAACGACGACGAGCTGCTCGCACCGTTCAGCTGTGCGCGCTCGGAGCCGCGGATGACCGTGGACTCGGAGGCGATCTTCGCGCTCGCCGCGCATTCGCACAACGACCCGCTCGCGCTCGAGGACCTGACCGGTTCGCTCGCAGCTGCCTGGATGGACTCGCGGGTCTCCGGAACGATCTTCGCCGCCCGTGGCGCCGGTCGGCCGCTCTGGATCGGCGCCGGGCGGCATGAGCTCTTCTTCGCGTCGACTCGGCGCGCGCTCGAGGTCGTCGAGCAATACGCGGCCGTCAAGCTCCGCAAGAGCGAGGTGGCCGAAGGCACCTTCCTCGAGCTGCGCGAGGCCCGTGTGGTGCGGGCGGCCACGTTCCGCCACGACGTCGACTACGTCGACCCGATCGCCTTGCCGACGGTGCGCGCGCCGGAAGAGGGCGTCTCGTGCCTCGAGCGGCTAGCGGTTCTGGCCGCGGCCGCTTAACAGGCTTCCGTCCGTCCCCACACGGACGCCTTCTTCGTCGAGGCGCTCGCGGACGAGGAACTGGAACGTGGACCACGCACCCCGCTTCGCGTCGAGCATCCGGTAGACCTGCCATTCGGTCAGGAGCGCGTCGTCTTCCTTGCGCGCCTCGGCCCAGTCGGCGAACTTCGGCAGCCGGCCGAGCCGACGCGCGAGGACGGCTCCCTGCTCGACCGCGCGCTCGAGCCGCTCGGCGCCGACGGCGACATCGAAGCCCGCTTCGCGCAGCGCGTTCGAGAGCGAGCCGAACGTGTGCCAGTAGAGCGACTTCGAGGGCATGCGGCCCTTGTGGTCGTCGATGTCGCGCGCGGACGGCGGCCGGCCCAACTCCTCCCCCAGCCCGCGCAGCAACCCGAGCAGCTCGTCGCGGGTCGCGAACCGCCGGGGCACGAGCCCGGCCGCACGCTTCGCGTTGTTCCACGAGCCGAAGTGCTCGATCACGGTCTGCGGATGCGCCGTCGTCTCGGGATCGGCCGAGAACTCGCGCATCGTCGGCGAGCGCCCGAGCCGCTCGGCGCATGCGCGGAGCTCCTCGACGATCTGGTCGTTGGAGTAGCGCTTGCGGATCCCGGCCTGGAACTCGGCGAGCCGTGCCGGATCGACCTCGACGAGCGGCTTCTTGGCCATGCAGAAATGGTAGAGCAGAATGGAAAAACCGCAAGTAAAGGCTAAACACAGCGACGCGGCCGGCGCAGGCCCTCGCCTGCGCGTGCGAGCTAGGACGCCTTGACGAGCGTGCGCTGCTGTTGCGGCGCCGCCGGCAGGTCGGAGACGACCGACTCGAGCGGCAGGATCCTCGTCAGCGCCGAGACGCACCGCGGACAGAACTGCGAGCCGGACTTCGCCTTGACCTCGGCGAGCGCCTCGTCGACGGAGCGGGCCGCGCGGTAGATGCGCGTCGTCAGCATCGAGTCGAGTGCGTCGGCGACGTGGATGATGCGCGCGCCGAGCGGGATCTCCTCCCCGCGCAGCCGCTGCGGGTAGCCGGTGCCGTCGAAGCGCTCGTGGTGGTGGCGGATCGCCGGCACCGCGTCTTGCAGGAAGCCGAGGCGGTCGATGATCCGCGCGCCCTCCTCCGCGTGTCCCTGCATGATCGCCCACTCCTCGGGAGTGAGCGACGCCGGCTTCAGGAGGATCGAGTCGGGGATCGCGAGCTTGCCGATGTCGTGGAAGAGCGCCGCGTGGCCGAGGAGATCGAGCTCGGCCTGCGAGAGGCCGAGCTCGCGGCCGAGCGCGAGCGACAGCTGCTGCACACGCCGCGAGTGACCGGCCGTGTACGAGTCACGGGCATCGACTGTCGCCGACAGCGACTCCATGGCCTGCGTCGAGCGCTCTCGTAGCGCCCGGTTCGCCTGCTCCAGCGAGACGTTCTGAGACTGGATCGTCTCCGCCGCCTCGCGCAGCTTCAGCGCCGACTTCTGCGTGTGCTTGAGGTAGGACTCCTGCGTCTTGCGCATGAGCAGGAGCGGTACCGCGAAGACCGCGAGTGCGTAGAGGCCGACGCCGCGATACGCGATGCCCATGACGGCGCCGATGAAGCCGTAGACGACGTAGTGCGGCAGCAGCCACGCGTAGCGCTCACGGAAGACACTGACCGGGTTCTCATGGCCTTCGACCGCCGACGCGAGCGACAGCAGCAGCATGTTGACGAGGAAGTACACCGTGCCGGCACCGACGCCGAGGACGGCGACGACGCCGCGGTCGAGGTTCGTGTTCGTGTGCGGCCAGATCGAGAACACCGCCGCGGCCGCGAGCGACGACGCGGCCATCGTGCCGATGTTGTAGGCGACGTGGTGCAGCGAGTTGCGACGCGCGCTCCAGTCGACGACCGCGATCGTGATCGCGAGCGGGAGCGCCGCGCGGTAGCCGAAGAGTGCAGCGCCCGCGAGCGAGCCGACGACGCTGACCGACAGCGAGCCCTCGAGCTCGACCGCTTCGTACGACAGCGCCTGGCCGGCGCCGACGAGCGCGAGGACGGCGAGCAGCCCGATGTAGTCCGAGCTGTGGCCGAAGAGGACGCCGACGGCACCCGCTCCGACGCCGATGACGCTGACCGACGTGACGATGAACGCGAGGCGCAGGGACAGCGAGAAGAATGTCGGGCCGTGCAGTGTCCGCGGCTTCGGCCCGGACGCGGCGCGTCGTTCTTGCACGTGGTCGACGTCTGGCAGCTCGACGGGCGGGAGACCGCCGCCGGCGGCCACCGCGACATTCGACGTCTCCTCGTCGACGACCGCGCGCAGCTTCGCGCTCCGCTCCGCCGCCATCAGCAGGGGCTCGGTGCTCGCACCGAGGACGCGGTTGCGCCCCTGGAGCTTCGCGCGATAGACGGCGAGGTCGGCCTGGTGGATCAGCTCGTTGGCATCGACGCCGTCTTTCGGGAAGCCGGCGACGCCGATCGAGATCGTGGCGCGGATCGGCTCGGCTGCGGTATCGACTTCGAATTGCTCGTCTGCGACGGCGCGCCGGATCCGCTCGGCGATCTCCATCGCCTGCTCGGGCGGCGTCTCCGGCAAGAGGATCGAGAACTCCTCGCCGCCGAACCGCGCCGGCACGTCGTAGTGGCGCAGCTGCTCACGGAAGATGTCGGCGATTCCGACGAGGACCGCGTCGCCGGCGAGGTGGCCGTAGCTGTTGTTGATGTCCCGCAGCAGGTCGAGGTCGGCCATGATCAGCGACATCGGCCGCTCGAACCGTGCGGCACGCGCGATTTCGGCTGCGAGCGTCGTGGCGAAGTAGCGGGCGTTGTACAGACCGGTCTTCGGATCGACGCGCGCCTCGGCCTGAAGCTGCGGGACGCTGAGCGAGCGGTGGACGACGATGAGCGGCGCGATCGCCGCGAAGATCATCCAGGAGTTCCACGTCCAGAACGCCGCGAGCGAGACGCCGAGCAGGGCGAGGATGACGTCGACGGAGATTCCCTCGGCGCCGAAGAGCCCCGTCTCGCGGAACGTGTGGCCGCGGCCGAGTCGCAGGATCAAGGCGACGAGCACGTGGTTGACCGCGACGAACGCGAGCGCCGCGAGCAGCCCGCCGGCCGCAAAGCGCGCCTTCTCGTCCGCGATCAGGCTCGAGCCGTGCACGTGGACGAGGTCGAAGACCCCCCACGCCGCGAGCGCGTCGAGCGTGTAGTTGCAGATGTTGAAGCCCTGGATGAACCACGGGTAGCGCTCTTTCAACCACTCCGGAACCGTCTGGACGAGCGGGATCAGGACGATCAGCTCTGGGCGGAGAAGCAGCGCCGCCGCCATCAAGAACACCGTCGAGGTGTGGTACATGGTGTTCCGGGGCGACTTGACCGGGAAGAGGTGGATCCCCGTCGCCGCGATCGCGAGGACGGCGAAGGTCGCCCAGTCCTGCCGGATCGACGGCGCCTTGTAGTAGAAATCGCCCGCCGCCGCGACGGTGACGATCCCGAGGAGCACGAGATAGAGCTGTGCGGCGCGCGGTAGCCGGGTGGACGATGCGCCCACGTCCTCGTTCGAATGAAGGAACTCTCCGGGGAGAGCTTCCTGGACGACACTCATGTGAGCACGCCCTCGAGGGGCCGCAGAGCCATGACTTCATCTTCGGAAGCCCCCCGTTCGAGGGCATCCCCCGTTCGGACGATTAGGCCGGGGAGCGCGGAGCGGGCCCCGAGGGGCCCGCTCCTGCATGTGAGGGTAGTGCGGCTCCTGCTACGGAAGCAGGCTGCCGGTGATGCTCGACGTCGTGCTCGCCACCGCATCGGTCGCGGAGCACAGGCTGATCGTCGGGTCGCAGTTCGGATCGGTGATGCCGAGGCTCGCGAGATCCGCGCTCTGCAGCGATGGATCCGCGTCAGGCGTCGTCCCGTCCGTCTCCGTCGACGAGCCGTCTGCCCAGGCGGCGTCGCTCCAGGCGGCGTCGCTCCAGGCGGCCGACGACCAGGCGGCGTCGCTCCAGGCGGCGCTGCTCCACGCGGCACTATCCCACGCGGCGTTCGTCTCGGCTGCCGACTGCCAGGCGGCCGCATTGAACACCGACGAACCGTCTGTCGCCTTGCCGAGGAACTGGTCCAGGCCCGCGTTCGGGTTCGGGATCGTCACCTTGTTGAAGGTGCGCGACTTCACGATGTCGACCTCGCCGACTCCGAGCGCACCCTTCATGACGTTCGGCTCGGGCGTCGCGGTGACCATGAGCGCACCCTTGACCTGATCCGGCGTCCACGTCGGATGCTGGGCCCGGATCATCGCGGCGGCGCCGGCCACGACCGGAGCCGCGAACGACGTACCGCTCAGCTGCATGTAGCCCGGGGCGACGACGTGATCCGGCCGCTGCTGCGCCAGGACGCCGCCCGCCGGCACGGGGCCGACCATGTAGCGACCCGGAGCGCCGAGGTCCGGCTTCATGAAGCCGTCCGGTGTGTAGCCCCACGCAGACCACGGTGCGACGGTGTCGTCGCTCGAGCCGATCGAGGCGCCGATGTCGGTCGCGCCGACCGTGATCACGAACGGGTCGTTGCCCGGCGCGAAGTTGACGCCGCTCGGCGTGTTCTGTGCATCGGTCGCGTAGTTGCCCGAGGCCGCCACCACGACGACGCCGTTCAGCCACAGCTTCTCGACCGCTGCGTCGAGCGGGTCGAACAGCACGCTCGCCTTGTTCACGGAATGGAGCGAGAAGTTCGCGACCTGGATGTTGTACGTGCTCTTGTTCGCCAGGATCCAGTCGCACGCATGGATGACGTCGGCGACGGATGCCATGCCCTGGTCGTTCATCACGTCGACCGAGAGCAGGTTCGCCTTCGGCGCCACGCCGGCATACGCCGGAGCAGCGCCCGCCGCGATGCCCGCGACGAACGTTCCATGGCCGTAGCCGTCACCGGGCGAATTGCCGGTGGCCGAGCTGACCATGTTGACCTGGCCGATGATCCGGTTGCCGAAGTCCGCCGTGTGGGTCGGATCGATGCCCGAGTCGACGACCGCGATCGTCGGGGCCTTCGGCGAGCCGTTCGTCCAGTCGACAGCGGCGTTGATCGTCCACGGCCACAGCTGGGTGCTGTAGACCGGGAGGTTGACCGCCGACTTCTGGACCGCCTCGTTGGCGAGGATCGAGGTGACGAGACCCTGCTTCGCGAGATGCAGGATCACCTTGCCGGTCACGTTGGCCTCGACGCCGTCGATGGCGTTGAACTGCTGGCGAACGTTCGCGGCCGACATGTGCTCGTCGGCGCTGCCGCTCGTATCGCTGAGAACCTTCGTCAGGAAACCCTTGGTCTTGCCGTTCCGGTCTCCCTGCAGGATCACGTCGAACGTCCCATTGGGGTTGGCCTGGACGCCGGCGAGGAGCGAATCCTCGACGTACGCCTTCAGCCCGTTGTGGTTGCCGCCGGAGCCTCTGTTGCCCTGGTCGGCGACGGCAAATGCCGCCATCGTCGCGAGGCTGACGGCCATCGTGGCGACTGCCACTCCGGCGCGACGACCACCGCGACCCCACAACGCATTCGAACGCGACTCGCCGCGCGAGCCACGTCCCCAAAGAGCGTTCGAGCGAGAACCGCAATCATTCGCTCGATTTTGCCGCATCTACCCTTCCTCTCATGTATTCGCGCACGACCTATGCGCACGAAGCCGCAGTACGTGGAATCAGGGTGACCGTAAGGTCGAAAACAGGCCCGCTCCTCCCCCGGAAGGGTCAGGCCCGCCAAGTTCCCTCGAACGAGTGACCGCTCTTTTCCTTTCGGCCGAGATCGCCGCCGCCCGTGCAGTTGCTGCGCTCTCACGGCGCGTCGGCGCCGGCGCGGGGATGACCGTGCCGGGCAAGTTGCTGTCGAAGCTCGATCCCGGCGCGATCGACAAGCTCGCGGCGCGGCTGCCCTCCGGGAGCGCGGTCGTCTCGGCGACGAACGGAAAGACGACGACCTCCGCGATGGCGGCGGAGATCCTGCGGCCGCGCTTCCGGCTCGCGCACAACCGCTCGGGCGCGAATCTCGTCTCGGGCGTCGCCTCCACCCTTCTTTCGGCCGGCGACGCCGAGCTGGGGCTGCTCGAGGTCGACGAAGGGGCGCTCCCTGAGGTGCTCCGGCGGGTGCGTCCGCGGGCCGTTCTGCTCGGAAATCTCTTCCGCGACCAGCTCGATCGCTACGGCGAGCTCGAGCTGATCGCCGAGCGCTGGCGCGGCGCGGTCGACGAGCTCCCCTCGACGACGAGGGTCGTCCTGAACGCCGACGACCCGCAGGTCGGCTCGCTCCGGGACGATGCAATCCACTACGGCGTCGACGACCCGTCGGTCGCCCGGCCGGCGGTGCAGCACGCCGCCGATTCGAAGTACTGCATCCGCTGCGGCACCCCGTACGTCTATGCGGCGGCATACGTCGGCCACCTCGGCGACTATCGCTGCCCGAACTGCGGCCACGCACGGCCGGCGTTGCAGGTGGCCGCTCGCTCGATCGAGCTGGAAGGGCTCGAGCGCGCCGCGTTCGACCTCGTGACGCCCGAGGCGACGCGCCGCGTCGAGCTCGGGTTGCCGGGGCTCTACAACGTCTACAACGCGGTCGGCGCGGCAGCGCTCGCGCGCGCGCTCGGCGCATCGCTCGACGAGATCGTCGACGGTCTCGGACGCTTCAGCGCCGCGTTCGGACGTTTCGAGCGGATCGCCGTCGACGGCAAGCAGCTGCTTCTCCTGTTGATCAAGAACCCCGCGGGCGCGAACGAGGCGGTACGCACGCTCGTCGACGGGCGGCCCCCGCGCCTCGCGGTGCTCGCGTTGAACGACGCCGTCGCCGACGGCCGCGATGTCTCCTGGATCTGGGACGTCGACTTCGAGCCGCTCCTCGCTGGGCTCGACACGGTCGTCGTGTCGGGAGGACGCGCAGCGGAGCTGGCGCTGCGCTGCAAGTACGGCGGGCTCGACGAATCGAAGATCGAGATCGTGCCGGATCTCGCGCGCGCACTCGACCGCGGGCTCGAGTTGACGCCCGACGGCGGCGAGCTCGTCGTCCTGCCGACGTATACCGCGATGCTCGCGTTGCAGCGTGTCGTCGCCGAACGCGGGCTGGCGAAGAAGTACTGGGAGCGTGCCGCGTGATCATCCGCGTCGGCCACCTGTATCCGGACTACCTGAACATCTACGCCGACCGGGGGAACATCGCAGTGTTCGCGCTTCGTGCGGCGCGGCGCGGACACGAGTTGCGCGTCGATGCGATCGGCATGGACGACTCGGTCGTCCCCGGTGCACACGATCTCTATTACGTCGGCGGCGGCCAGGACCGGGAGCAGTGGCTGGTCGCCGAGAACCTCGCGCACAAAGCGCAGCCGCTCATCGAGGCGGTCCACGGTGGCGCCGCGCTGCTCGCGGTGTGCGGCGGCTACCAGCTGCTCGGCCGCGGCTACAAGGGCTTCCACGGCGAGGAGATGCCCGGCGTCGGCCTGCTCCCGCTCGAGACGGTCGCCGGCGAGCGGCGGATGATCGGCGACGTGCTGCTCGAGACGGATCTCGGCCCGATCGCCGGCTTCGAAAACCACGCCGGCCGCACGTACCTCGATGAGGGCGCCGAGCCTCTGGGCCGGGTCGTCTCCGGCTTCGGCAACGACGGCGAGAGCGGCTACGAGGGCTGCCGGCTGCTGCGCGCGATCGGCACCTACCTGCACGGCCCGCTCCTGCCACGGAATCCGCGCCTCGCCGACTGGCTGCTCGCGCAGGCGCTCGCCCATCGCAGCGGCGGCGAGCCGCCCGAGCTCGGGGCGCTGCCGGACGAGCTGGAAGCACAGGCGCAAGCGGTCTCCGCCGAGCGCGCTCGCTCTCGCGGCGGCAAGTTGTGAGTGTCGCTCGTCCTCTGGCGAGGACTCGCGTTCTGGAAGGTGTGCCGCGCTGCCGAGAGCGCGGTCTCGGCAGCGCTCCACGCAGTGAGGCTCGCTGCTTCGATCCTGGTCAATGCGCCCGGGTCGGCGCGGCCTGTGGCCGGGCCGCCGGCCGGAAGCCTCCGGCTAGGTCTCGCTCCGCGTCGTCCTAGCCTCCGGCTGGGCAGCCGCGCCGGCACGCGCACGGCGGGCGCCAAGACGCGAAGCGGCTTGGTGCGCGCCGCATCCCCGCTCCCTGGCCCGGCGCCGCAGGCGCCGCGCCACCGCGGGCAACCAGCGGACCTTCCGCACGAAGCGCGCCGGAGACCGCGCTCTCCGGCGCGCGAAGTTCCGTCCAAACGCGAGCGCGCCGCGCGCGAGCTAACGGCCTGAGAATCGAGATTCTCCGGCGCGAGTTACGACGCGGAGCGGCGTAGCTCGCGGCCCCTCCCCGCTCCCTGGCCCGGCGCCGCAGGCGCCGCGCCACGGCGGGCAAGAAGCGATCTTCTGCACGAAGCGCACCGGAGACCGCGCTCTCCGGTGCGCGAAGTTCCGTTTCCAAGCGAGCGCGCTTGCGCGCGAGCTAGCGCATCCCCGGTGCGCGAAGTTCCTCATCCCAGCGAGCGCGCCCGCGCCCGCGCGCTCGCTTGGTAAGCGTGCCTGCGCGCGAGCTACTCAGAAGCCGGTCCGTGCGGCCCGGAGGGCCTTCTCGACGGCGGTGCGCAGCGGCTGCGGCACGTCGCCGTTGCTGCCGGCGAAGCGGCGCACCGCCTTGCGCGGCTTGCGGCCGCGTCCGCCCGCCCTCATCCCTGCGACCGCCTCGAAGTCCGGCGTCAGCACGACCGTCCGTCGCTTGCCGGCGACCTCCTGGATCTGCCGGTTGACGACGCGCTCCGACTCGACCGGACGCTCGCCCGCCGGCGCGTCGCGGTCGTGCACGATCACGTAGGGGATCTCGCACGCGTTGCAGATCCGCGCGAACAACGGCATGTTCCCCTTGCCGCCACACTCGAGAATCAGCACGCCTTCCTTGTCGGGCTCCGCACCCAATGCGTCGAACACGTAGGGGAACGTCATCTTCTCGGTGCGGCCCTCGACGAGGAGGACCGAGCGCGCGAGAAACAACTCGGCGCGGTCGCTGTCGAACTCCGAGAGGACGCGGAACGCCTCGGCTTCGGCGAGTGGGTCCGGCTGCAGCAGCGTGGTGCCTTCTCCCTCGAAATGGCGCACGAGCGCGAGCTCCTCCATCCGGTCGACGCTGAGGAAGACCGGCGCGTGCGTCGAGTAGAGCACTTGGTTCCCGCGGCCCGCGAGCTCGCGCACGAGCTTGAAGAGGTGTCGCTGCATGTGCGGGCTCAGGTAGAGCTCCGGCTCCTCGATCAGCAGCACGAACCGGCGGAGGTTCGACGCGACGAGGCGTTCCATGCCGAGCACGAGCTGCAGGCCGCCGTCGAGCTGCGACCAGTGATGGTCGGCGATCGGCGGCTCGAAGAGCTCCGCGACGTCCTTCGCGCCGCTGCCGGACGTCGGCGCGACGAGCGAGCGCGAGCGGAGGTTCGCCGGAAAGAAGAGGACCGGGGGCGCGCCCGCGCGGTTCAGGTTGAGCGTGTCGGGCGGACGTGCGTCGAGGAAGATCGTCTGGGCCCGGTCGAGCTCCGCTTCGAGGTGGATGCGCCCCGACATGCCGCGTGAGACGTCGTCGATCGTCGGCGGGGGCGCTGCTGCCTCGAGCAGTGTCCAGATCGCGGTCAGCACCGTCGACTTCCCGCTCGACGCCTCGCCGACGAGGGCGCACACGCTGCCGGGCTCGAATTCCAGGTCGCGCACGGCGCGGTAGCCGTGGATCGACACGCGGTGCAGGCTCACGGCGCCCAGAGTGAGCCGAGGTAGGCGGCTGGGTCGCCGGGCTGCCACCGCTCGACGAAGCGGTGGATCGGCGGATGCAAGACGATCTCCCTCAGCTCCGCCGCATCGACCAGGCGGTGCCCGCGCACCGCGACGTCCTGTGACGTGACAGCGTCCAGCGAGCGTCCCGTCAGGTCGCCGGCGAAGATGATGTGGACGACGTGCTTCGACGCGAGCGCCCGCTGCGGCGAGATCGAGTCGACGATCGCGACCGGGCCCTCCACGGGCAGCTCGTCCTGGATCCCCACCTCCTCGCGAAGCTCGCGGTGCAGGGCATCGACGAGGCTTTCGCCGGCGTTGACGCCGCCGCCGGGTAGCAACCAGTACTCGCGCCCGTGCTTTTCGTGGCGGCAGAGCAGAACACGATCCTGCCAGCGCAAGATCGCGCTGACGCGGATGCGCGGCTCAAACGGCACTCGAGCCGAATCCTCTCTCGCCCCGCTCGCTCGACGGCAGCTCGTCCATCTCGACGGGGACGACATCGGGAATCGGCATGACGACGAGCTGCGCGATCCGCATGCCCGGCTCGACGACGAAGGGCTCGTTCGCATCCGTGTTCAACAGGATCACCCTCAGCTCGCCGCGATAACCCGAGTCGACGAGGCCCGGCGTGTTGACGATCGTGATCCCGTGCTTCGCCGCGAGGCCGGAGCGCGGCTGGACGAAGCCGGCATGCCCTTCGGGGATTGCGATCGCGAGGCCGGTGCCGACGAGCGCGCGCTCCCCCGGGCCGAGCTCGACGCGCTCGCACGCAGCGAGGTCGAGGCCGGCATCGCCCGCATAGGCACGCGTCGGCACGACGGCGTCCTCGCGCAGCTTCTGGATCGGGAGCTCGATCACCCGGTATTGACGACGTACGACGCGAAGCGTCGGATCTCACGGCGCGGCAGACGGGCAAGGACGAGCACGCCGTCCGTCGTGTCCTCGCGCTCGTCGATCGGCGCGCCGAGCGCGTACAGCTCGTTCAGCTTGCCGCCCTCGTTGTACGGAAGCAGAAGCCGCACGGACTCGAACCGCTCGGCGAACCGCTCGGCGATGCGCGCGCGCAACTCCTCGAGTCCCTCCCCACTCTCCGCCGACACCTGCAGCGCATCCGGATAGCGATTCGAAAGACGGCGCCGTCCCTCCTCGTCGACGAGGTCGATCTTGTTCACGACCAGCTCACGCGGCAGCTCGTGCGCCTCGATCTCGAGCAACACGGCGTTGACGGACGCGATCTGCTCGCTCAACCGCTCCGGCGGCGCCGAGCCGTCGACGACGTGCAGGACGAGGTCTGCGACGAGCGTCTCCTCGAGCGTCGCCGCGAAGCCCTCGACGAGTTGGTGCGGCAGGCGGCGGACGAAGCCGACCGTGTCGGTGACGAGATAGCGGCGCCCCTCGTGCTCGAACCCGCGCGTCGTCGGATCGAGCGTCTCGAACAGCCGATTGCGCACTGAGACGTCCGCATCGGTGAGCGCGTTCAGGAGCGTCGACTTGCCGACGTTCGTGTAGCCGGCGAGCGCGACCGTCGGCACCTGCGTGCGGCGCCGTTCCTTGCGCCGGATGTCGCGCTGGCGGCCGAGCTCCTTGAGGCGGCCCTTGAGGAGCGAGACGCGGCGCCGTGCCAGCCGGCGGTCCGTCTCGAGCTGTGACTCGCCGGGACCCCTCGTCCCCACGCCGCCGCCGAGCCGTTCCAGGTGCTGCCACATGCCGCGCATGCGCGGGAGGTTGTACTCGAGCTGCGCCAGCTCGACCTGGAGCTTGCCCTCAGCGGTGACCGCGTGCTGCGCGAAGATGTCGAGGATCAGCTGCGTCCGGTCGACGACGCGCGACTCCAGCTCGTTCTCGAGCAGCCGCTGCTGCGACGGGCTCAGCTCATCGTCCACGAGCAGCACCTCGGAGCTCGTCGCCTTGTACGACTCCTTCAGCTCCGCGAGCTTCCCCTTGCCGACGTACGTGCGCGGGTCGGGCTGCGCACGGTGCTGGACGAGCCGGGCCACGGGCTCGACGCCCGCCGTCCGGGCGAGCTCCTCGAGCTCAGCCAGCTCTTCCCGTTCGTCCGCGCCCTGACCGAGCACGGCCAGGACGAAGCCGCGCTCCGGCGCCTCCATGCAGCCATTATGACGCGGTGCCCGACCTCGCCCAGACCGCGCTCGACCTCGTCAACGTGCCGTCGGAGAGTCGTCACGAGCACGCGGCGGTCGAGCTGATCCGTGAGCTGATGCCCGCTGCGCCCGCCTACGACGACGGCGAGGTGCTGCTCTACGGCGACGGCCCGGTCGTGCTCGCCGGGCACCTCGACACGATCCCGGCGCAGGGCAACATCCCCGGCCGGATCGAAGGCGGCGCGGTGCACGGCCTCGGGGCCTCCGACATGAAGGGCGGCGTCGCCGTGATGGTCGAGCTCGCGCGGGCCGGCATCCCGGGTCGCTATCTCTTCTTCACCCGCGAGGAAGTGCCCGTGGTCGAGTCGCCGCTCCCGACGCTGTTCGCGACCGGGCTGCTCCGCGACACCGAGCTCGCAGTCGTCCTCGAGCCGACGGACTGCATCCTGCACGGCGGCTGCCTCGGCAACATCCAGGCGCGCGTCACGTTCCACGGGGAGAGCGCGCACTCCGCACGGCCGTGGACCGGGCTGAACGCGATCCACGAGCTCGTGCGCGGGCTCCGGGCCCTCGTCGAGCTGCAGCCGCGTGACGTCGAGCTCGACGGCCTCACCTATCGGGAGGTGGTCAGCGCCGTCCGGGTCGAGGGCGGTATCGCGTCGAACGTCGTGCCCGCCACGGCGAGCGTCGAGCTGAACTTCCGCTACATGGGCGACGGCGCCGACGAGCGGCTGCGCGCGCTCGTGCCGGAGGGTGCGCTCGAGATCCTCTCCAACTCGCCTTCGGCCCCGCCCGTGCTCGGCAACCCGCGCGTTCGCCGGCTCCGCGAGCTCGTTCCGGACGTCGCGCCGAAGCAGGCGTGGACGCCGGTCGCGCAGTTCGCCGAGCAGGGCATTCCGGCAATCAACTACGGCCCGGGCCTGACGCGCTATGCGCACCGCGTCGACGAGCAGATCCCGATCGAGAACCTCAACGTCGCGTACGAGACGCTGCGTACATTCCTCTCGTGAGCATCAACCCGACGCTCGCCGAGATGGCGACCTATCCGTTCGTCCGCTTGGAGGAAAAGCGGCGTGAGCTCACCGCCGCCGGCGTCGACGTCATCGACTTCGGCAAGGGCGATCCGAACGAGCCGACCGACCCGATGATCCGGCAGGCGCTGATCGATGCGGTGCCGGAGCGATCGCCCTATCCGCTCGCCGCGGGGCTGCCGGTGTTGCGGGAGGCCGCGGCGCGGTGGTGCGGCACGCGCTTCGGCGTCGAGGTCGATCCCGACACCGAGCTCGTGCCGACGTACGGCTCGAAGGAGGCGATCTTCTCGCTCGCGGAGGTGCTCGCCACGAGCGGGCGCGTCGTCGCGTACGGCGAGCCGGCGTATCCGGTGTACGAGCGCGGCGCGCGCTTCGCAGGTGCGCGGGTCGCGACGGTGCCGTTGCTGCGCGAGAACGGCTTCCTGCCGGACCTCGACGCGCTTCCCGACGACCTGGCGCTGCTGTGGGTCAACTACCCGCACAACCCGACCGGCGCACCGGCGCCGCTCGAGCTCTACGAGCGACTGACCGAGCTCGCGCGGGAGCGCGACTTCTGGATCGCCTCGGACGAGGCGTATACCGAGCTCTGGTTCGACGAGCCGCCGGTGTCGGCCCTGCAGGCATCCGACCGCTCACGCGTGATCGTCTTCCAGACGTTGAGCAAGCGCTCGTCGATGACGGGTTACCGCTCCGGCTTCGTCGCCGCGCCGGCGGAGGTCATCGCGGCATTGAAGGCCTACCGGCCGACGGTCGGCACGGCGCCGCAGGAGTTCGTCCAGCGCGCGTCCGTCGTCGCGTGGAGCGACGAGCGCCACGTCGAGGAGACACGCGCTCGCTACGCGGCGAAGCGCGACGTGATGATCCCGGCGATCGAGAAGCTCGGCTGGGAGATCGTCGCGAGCCAGGCGACGATGTACCTCTGGGTCGTCGGCCCCGATCCCGACGCGCTCCTCGCACGCGGGATCATCGTGTCCCCGGGCGAGATGTTCGGGCCGAGCGGAAAGGGCTATGTGCGCTTTGCGCTCGTGCCGACGCTCGACGAGTGCCGGCGCGCAGCCGAGATACTTGCTTCGTTGTGAGCGACACGCTGCAGATCATCGAGGCGCTCGACCGTGGCGAGCGGCGCGTGGCAGAGAAGGTCGACGGCGTCTGGCGCGTCGACGAGGACGCGAAGTCCGCGATCCTCGACTACTTCCGCATCAGCAAGGTCGAGCCGATCGAGGTCGGCCCGTACCAGTACGTCGACAAGATCCCGCTGAAGCGGAACTACGCCGAGGCGGGCGTGCGCGTCGTTCCTCCGGCCACGGCCCGCTACGGGTCGTACCTCTCGCAGGGCGTCGTGATGATGCCGAGCTACGTGAACATCGGCGCGTGGGTCGGGGCGAACACGATGATCGACACGTGGGCGACGGTGGGCTCGTGCGCGCAGATCGGCGCAGACGTCCACCTCTCCGGCGGCGTCGGGATCGGCGGCGTGCTCGAGCCGGTGCAGGCGCAGCCGGTGATCGTCGAGGACGGCGCGTTCATCGGCTCGCGCTGCATCCTCGTCGAGGGCGTCGTCGTCGGCGAGCGCGCCGTGCTCGCGCCGAACGTCTCGCTCACGGGATCGGTGCCGGTGATCGACGTCACGCAGGACGAACCGGTCGAGCACCGCGGCTACGTGCCGCCGAACGCAGTCGTCGTGCCCGGCACGCGGCCGAAGGAGTTCCCGGCCGGCACGTACAACCTCAGCTGTGCGTTGATCATCGGCTGGCGCAGCGAGCGGACCGATCTGAAGACGTCGCTCAACGACGTCTTGCGCGAGTACGAGATCGCGTCCTAGCGAAGGCGTTCGGCAGGGCCGATGAGCGTCGCGCGGCCGTCGCGCAAGCGCACCCGCAGGTCACCGCCGGGAAAGTGGACGAGCACCTCGCCCTCGCGGTGCGTCGCAGCAGCGACCGCGACGGCGCTCGAGCCCGACGCCGTCGTCTCGCCCACGCCGCGCTCCCAGACGCGGGCCGTCACCTCGCAGGGGCCGTCGACGCGGGCCACCTGCACGTTCGTGCGGTTCGGGAAGTGCGGGTGCGTCTCGAGCGCCGGTCCGAGCGCGACGACGTCGTCGGGGTCTCCGACGACGACCGCGTGCGGATTGCCCACGATGACACGGATGACGTCCGCTCCGGCGACGTGCTCTTCGGGGAAGACCTGCACCTCCCCCATCTCCGACTCGTAGAGCTCTCCTGCGCGTCGTACCTCTACGACCCGTTCGCCGACATGAACGCGGGCAACGTTGCTGCCGGTCCGCTCCATCAACCACGCCCCGGCGATGCGCGTCCCGTTGCCGGACATCTCCGCGACCGAGAGGTCCGGATTGCGAATCGTGATCCAGACGTCGTCGCCGTCGAGGCGCTCGACCTCGAGCGCGCCGTCGCCCTCCATCTCGTACGCGCCCTCAGCGACGAGATACGCGTTCCCGTGCGCGTGCCAGAGCGACGACGTCATCGGCGCTGTCGACGATAACGAGGCCGGGGATACGGCGCATCCACTTGCGCTGATACGCGGCGTAACGGCGCGTGCGGACGACGATCGCCTCGATCGCCTGCTCGCGCGGCAGCTCGGCCACCTCGTCGAGGCCGAGCGTCTTACGGGCCGTCTGCGAGATCGGAGCCTCGAGCGCCCGGCGCACCTCGGCCTGAACCCCGGCTTCGAACATCGCGTGGGTGCGTTCGACGATGCGGCGCTCGAGCTCCTCCTGCGGCGGGTCGAGGCCGACGATCAGCGTCGGCCGCCGCGGCTCGAATCGCCAGAGCTCGTCACCGGTCAGCGACTCGCCGGCTTCGGCCAGCTCGAGCGCCCGAACGACGCGCCGCTTGTCGTTCGCGTGCACCGCAGACGCGGCCGCCGGATCGAGCTCGGCCAGCCGTGCGTGGGCTGCCGCCGGATCCCGGTCGTAGAAGGCCGTCCAGCGCTCGCGCACACCCGGAGCCGGCGGCGGTGGGAGCTCGAGGCGCGCGAGGGCGGCCCGGAAGTAGAGGCCTGCGCCGCCGACGACGACCGGCGTCCTACCGCCGGCGAGGATCTCGTCGATCGCCGCCTGCGCCAGCGGGGCGTATTCGCCGACCGACGCCTCCTTCGAGAGCGGCCAGATCCCGACGAGGCGCGCTGGGGACTGGTTCGTGAGGATCGGCAGGCCTTCGTAGACCTGCATCGCATCTGCGGAAACGAGCTCTCCGCCGACCGCGGCAGCTACGGTCTCGGCAACCCTCGATTTGCCGCTCGCGGTGGGGCCGAAGATGCCGATAACCGTCACCTGGACATTCTCGCGACCGTTATGGATTGGATGAGGGTCAAGACCTCGATCGAGCGCACGCGCGCGGAGTCGGCCGTCTTCATGGCCGGCAGCGCCGCGATCGCGGTCGGCACGCTGATCGCGATGGCGTGGGTCGCCGGCTTCCACCGCGTCTTCCATCACCTCGCGGAGGTCAACCCGATCTGGTTCCTCGTCGCCTTCGGCGCGGAGATCCTGTCGTACTTCGGCTACGTCCTCAGCTACCGCGAGGTCGCGCGCGTCGAGGACGGCGAGCAGATGGCGCGCATGGACGCGGCGGCCGCAGTCGCCGCCGGTTTCGGGCCGTTCGTCGCGCGCGGCGGGTTCGCGATCGACGTCCACGCGTTCAGGAAGGTCGGGCTTTCCGACCGGGACGTGCGCGTCCGTGTCATGGGCCTCGGTGCGCTCGAGTATGCACTGCTCGCGCCGGCGGCGTGCGTCGTTGCGATTCAGTTCCTCGCGCAGGGCTCGCACAAGCCGTCGCTGGGCTTGACGCTCCCGTGGGCGATCGCGGTGCCGCTCGGCTTCGCGGCCGCGCTGATCGCGGTCGAGAAGCGGGACCGGTTCGGCGGCAGGCTCGCTGACGCGCTCGAGTCGATCTACGTCCTCAAGTGCCTCTTCACGCGGCGCAAGCACATGATCGGCCCGCTCGGCACGGCCGTCTACTGGTTCGGCGACATCGTCGCGCTTTGGGCGTGCCTGCAGGCCTTCACGCACGGCTCGCCGAACATCTCGGTCCTGCTCCTGGGCTACGCGACCGGCTACGCGCTCTCGCGCCGCACGCTTCCGTTCGGGGGTGCGGGCGCGGTTGAGGCGCTCTTGCCGTTCGCGCTCTCCTGGTGCGGGATCAATCTCGCCGCCGCCGTGCTCGCGGTCTTCACGTACCGCGTCTTCAACTTCTGGCTGCCGACGCTGCCTGCAGCTCTCGGACTGCGGCGCCTGCAAGCGTCGTCGACGTAGCGCGCTCGATCAGCACGTCGACGAGCTCGCCCGGTTCGGCGCTGCCGGTGAAGTTGACCGTCGTGTTCCGGCGCGTGCGTCCGCGGAGGAGTGACGGATCCGTGCGGCTCGGTCCTTCGACCAGCACCTCCTCCACGAGGCCGACACGCGAGGCGTTGCGCTCGGCGGCGCCGCGTTGCACGACCTCGACGAGGCGCTCGATGCGGTCGCGCTTGACCTCCTCGTCGATCTGATCGGGCATCGCAGCCGCCTCGGTTCCCTGCCGCGGTGAGTAGACGAAGGTGAAGGCGCTGTCGAAGCCGACCTCCGCCACGACCTCGAGGGTCTCGCGGAAGTCGTCCTCGCTCTCGCCCGGGAAGCCGACGATGACGTCCGTCGACAGAGCGAGGTCCGGGATCGCGGCGCGCATCGCCGTTGCGAGCTCGACGTAGCGCTCGCGTGAGTACGTGCGCCGCATCGCCTTGAGGATGCGCGTCGAGCCCGACTGCAGCGGCAGGTGTGCGTGCTCGCACACGGAGGCGCACTCGCCCATCGCCTCGATCACGTCGCGGCGGAAGTCCTTCGGGTGCGGGCTCGTGAAGCGGATGCGGTCCACGCCGGCGACGGCGTCGACGGCGCGCAGGAGCTCGGCGAAGCTCGTCTGCAGATCGCGGCCGTACGAATTGACATTCTGACCGAGCAGCGTCACCTCGCGCACGCCCTGGGCCGCAAGCTGTGAGATCTCGGCGAGGACGTCACCCGGCCGGCGGCTCACCTCGCGCCCCCTCACCGCCGGGACGATGCAGTACGAGCAGACGGAGTTGCAGCCCATCGAGATCTGCACCCATGCCTGGAAGCTGCGCTGCCGATGCTGCGGCAGGCCCGCGGCGAACGTGCGCTCCTCCGCCGTCCCCCACGCGCCGCGCGCGACGCCGAACCCGCCGGCGCCGAGCCATTCGGCAAGGTGCGGGATCGTGCCGGGGCCGAACGCGACGTCGACGCTCGGGTACATGCTGAAGAGCCGCTCGCGCTGCGCCTCCGCGTAGCAGCCACCGACCGCGATCACCAGGTCGGGGCGCTCGCGCTTCCGCGCCGCCGCGTCGCCCATGTACGCGGCGAACTTCGTGTCCGGCTTCTCGCGGATCGTGCACGTGTTGAAGACGACGACGTCCGCGTCGTCCGGCGACGGCGCCTCGCCGAGGCCGAGCTCCTCGAGCATCCCCTTGATGCGCTCGCTGTCGTGGGCATTCATCTGGCAGCCGAACGTCGTGACGTGGTAGCGGCGCATGAGGCTCGAAGGGTACCGGCTGTCAAGGAGCCTTGACAAATCTGCTAGTCTCAGACCGATGCGTCGGCGGCGTTTCAGGGTCAACGGCGACTCGATCGGCCTCGCGGGCGACTGGCAGGCCGATCCGCTCGGGGCGCTCTGCGACGCCGCCCGCCTCGGGAAGGCACTCGAGAAGCTCGAGGCCGATCTCGTCCGCCACGCCCGCGCAGGCGGCCGCAGCTGGACGGAGATCGCAGCTGCGCTCGGGACGACGCGCCAGGCCGCCTGGCAGCGCTTCGCCTCGCGCGCGACCTAGCTCACGCGGCCTGGATCGGCGACTCGTGCTCTTCCGGCTGCTCGACGAGCGCGCCGTGGTTCCGCGCGACATCGATCGCGCGCGATTCGCGGATCACGGTGACCTTCACCTGGCCGGGGTATTCGAGCCGGTCCTCGATCTCGCGGGCGATCTCGTGCGAGAGCAAGGCGGCCGCGTCGTCGTCGACGTCGCCGGGGCTGACGATGACGCGGATCTCGCGCCCGGCCTGCAGCGCGTACACCTTCTCGACGCCCGGCTTCGCGGCCGCGAGCTGCTCGAGCGACTCGAGCCGCTTGATGTAGTGCTCGAGGCTCTCGCC
>JAICWC010000160.1 GCA_025934995.1 Thermoleophilia bacterium
CCCGTGCCGACGTAGCTCAGCTGGTAGAGCACTTCACTCGTAATGAAGGGGTCCGCGGTTCGAATCCGCGCGTCGGCTCTTCCGCCTCGGGTCGAGGGAGGCCCGCCCTCAGCTTGCGCGAGCCTGTGCTCCCGCGCGGCGCTTCTTCTTCTGCGGGACGGCGATGGCCTCGGCGGTCAGGGCGACGTCGAGGTCCTCGACGACGGCGCCGACCGGGGTCGCGCAGTACGGGCACGCTTGCCAGAGCGGCTCGAGGGGCTTGCTGCACTGCGTGCAGGGCTGCCTGAGCTGGGTCGTGCAGACCGGGCAAACGAGGAAATCCGCGTGCACGCCGCTGCGGCAGACGGGACAGGCTGCCTCGGCCGGGCCGCGGAGGGCCTTCCTCAGGGCGCGCACCTCCATCTCGCGCGACTGCACGTCCGCGAGCGTCTCCGGCGGGCGGAAGAGGAGATAGACGAGCGGCCCGATGATCGGGATCAGGGCGACCGCCGTCGCAGTGGCGACGAGCCACGTGTCGTCGAGGCGTCGGCGCGCGTCGCGTCGCACCCAATAGGCGACCCCGAGCCAGAAGACCGCGAGCACGAACAACGTTAGGTTGCGCGCCACGTCGAATGCCGTCGAGTTGATGATGTCGTGCAGCCCGGATCCGGTCACGGTTCGGTCAGTGCCCGCGCTCCCGATGCGAAAACACCCAACTCGGGTGATGGCCGTCTCGGTAATGTCCGACCGGATGATCGGCGGCCAGATCACCTGTATCTACCGTGCGTACGAGCACGGGGAGCTCGTCGTCACGGGCAGGCTCACGCTCGACGGCTTGCCGAGCGTCGGCGACCAGGTGCCGCTAAACGGTCGGCCCTACACGGTGCGCTCGGTCGACTACGACGGCGGCGAGCCCGTGCTCGCGCTGGAATCGCCGTACTAACCTCGCGCTAACGGACCCTCGCTACGGTGCCTGCCATGCGCCGGGGGGTCGGAGCATTCGTCGTCGTCGTGCTTGCGTTGCTCGCGTTCGCGAGCGTGCCCGCGCAGGCGTCCGTCGGCGCGCAGTTCGGCATCCAGGACGACGCCTGGATCATGTACGGGCCGGGAACGCTCGACCAGCGTTTGACGACGCTGCAGGGGCTCGGCGCGCACGTCGTCCGCTTCACGCTGCGCTGGGATCAGGTCGCCCGCACCCAGCCGGCGTCGCCGCGCGATCAGTCGTCGTACAACTGGGGCCGGTACGGCGAGGTGCTGGACGCCCTGCACGCGCGCGGGATGACGGTGCTCGTCACGCTCTACGGCGCACCGGCGTGGGCGAACGGCGGCGGCTCGGCGAACCATCTTCCGCTCACCGGTTTCGGCGACTTTGCCTTCGCGGCCGCACACCGTTTCCCGTGGGTCCATCTCTGGACGGTGTGGAACGAGCCGAACAACGGCGTCTTCGCGGCGCCCGTCTCTCCGTCGCTCTACGTTCGCGACCTGCTCAATCCCGCCTTCGCCGCACTGCACCAGGTGAGCGGAGCGAACCGTGTCGCCGGCGGCCCCGTCTCGCCCCGCAAGACGCCGAAGGGCATGGCGCCCCTCACGTTCCTGCGGGGGATGCATGCCGCGCACGCCCGACTCGACGCGTTCGCGGCCAATCCGTATCCGCTGAGCAGGCTCGACACGCCGATGCACACGACGTGCACCCGGTGCGGGTATTTCACGATGGCGACGTTGCCGACGATCCGCGCCGCCGTGACGCGCTACTTCGGCTCGAAGCCGCTCTGGCTGACGGAGTACGGCTACCAGACGAGCCCGCCCGATCGGCTCCTCGGTGTCTCGCAGGCGCTGCAGGCGAAGTACCTCGGCTCGGCAGCGCTGCGCGTCTGGCGGCAGCCCGGCGTGACGATTCTCATCCAGTACCTCGTCCGCGACGAGCCCGACGTCGCCGGCTGGCAGAGCGGCCTCTACACCGCCGCCGGTGCGCCGAAGCTCGCGGTGCACGCGTTCGCGCTGCCGCTCGCACAGCAGTCGCGCCGCGGGACGAGCGTCTCGCTCTGGGGCGAAGTGCGTCCGGGTCAGGGCGCCCGCGCCTACGTCGTGCAGGTGGCGCGCGGCAGGGCGTGGCGCACCGTCGCGACCGGCCGCACGGGCAACAGTGGGGCATTCGCCCGCACGATCACCGCCGCGCGCGGCACGAAGGTGCGGCTCTGGTCGCCGGCGCTCGGTTACGCGAGCCCGGCGCTCGTCATCTCCTAGAGACTGATCGTCGGTGGAGCTCGTCCTCCGCATCGTGCACCTGCTCGCCGCGATCGTCTGGGTCGGCGGAACGATCGCGCTCGTCTTCGTCTCGGTGCCGCTTGCGCAACGGCTCGAGGGGCCGGCCCGCGGCGCGATGCTGCGCGAGCTCGGGCGGCGTTGGCGGCCGATCGGCTGGAGCGCGCTCGGGATCGCGATCGCCACCGGCGCGTGGATCGCCGGGCTCGAGCACGCGTTCGACACGACGCCGACGCGCTTCGACGTCGTGCTCGCGGTCAAGGGCGGCCTCGTGGGACTGCTCGTGGCCGGCGCCTATCTGCACGACTACGTCCTCGGTCCCGGGCTCGCGCGCCAGATCCGCGAAGGCAAGCCGCAGTCGCTCCGGCCGATCCTCGTGCGGATCGGCCGGCTGAACCTCGCGGTCACGGTTGTGCTGCCTATTCTCGGCGCCCTGCTCAGCGAGTTTCTGCACGACTGAGCCGGACAAAACGAGCGACGATTCCCCCGTGCGCGACGACGTCGACCTCGAAACGCTGATCGCTCTCCGCCGTGCGCGCCTGCGCCGCCGGCGGCCGCGTCGCCGTGTCCTCGCAACCGTGGCGTTCTCGCTCGCCGCGCTGATCGCCGCCGTTCTCGCGGGCGGGGCGGTGACCGGACGCGCGCTCGTCTTCGGCTCGTGCAACCTCGACCAGCTCCGGCCGATCACGCTCGGCGAGAACTCGTTCCTCTTCGCGACCGACGGCAGCCTGCTCGGCGTCATCCCCTCGATCCACAACCGGCAGCCGCTCCAGCTGTCGCAGATCTCGCCGTGGCTGCCGAAGGCAACGGTTGCGATCGAGGACAGACGGTTCTGGCAGCACGGCGCGCTCGACTACCAGGGGATCGCCCGCGCCCTCTACGCAGACGCCCAGGCCGGCAAGGTCGTGCAGGGCGGCTCGACCTTGACGCAGGAGCTCGTGCGCAACCTCTATATCGGCAGCAACGAGCGGACGCTCGCCCGCAAGGTGAAGGAGGCATGCCTCGCCCAGAAGCTCTCCGGCATCTGGTCGAAGCGGCAGATCCTGTCGGCCTACGTGAACGAGGTCTTCTACGGGAGGCATGCATACGGAGCGGAAGCCGGGGCAGAGACGTTCTTCTCGACGAGCGCAAAACGGCTCACGATCCCGCAGGCGGCGCTGCTCGCCGGCCTCCCGCAGGCGCCCTCCGTGTACGACCCGGTGCGTCATCCCGCGCAGGCGCTCGCACGACGCAACGAGGTGCTGCGTGCGATGCTCGCCAACGGCGACATCACGCAGGCGGAGTACGCGTCGGCAGTCTCCTCGCCGCTCGGCTTGCATCTCGGCGCGCTCTACAGCTCCCAGCGCCATCCGAACTTCTTCGGCTGGGCGACGGACCAGCTCGTCAAGCACTTCGGCGCGCGCAAGGTCGAGGAGGGCGGGCTCAAGGTGCGCACGACGATCGACCCGCGCATGCAGTACGAGGCCCTGAGCGCGATCAAGAGCGTCCTGCGTGAGAAGAGCGCCCCCGCCGCCGCGCTCGTGGCGATCGACCCGCGCAGCGGGGCCGTCAGGGCGATGCAGACGTACATCCCCGACGGCAGGCAGATGAAGTTCAACCTCGCGACGCAATCGACGCGCCAGGCCGGCAGCTCCTTCAAGCCGTTCGTCCTCGCGACGGCGGTCGACCAGGGGATCTCCGTCTACACCGGCTTCAACGGGCCGCCGTCGCTGACGATCAACGATCCGGCCTGCGCGACGAACGGCGTCTTGTGGAACCCGCACAACTACGCGGACGAGACGGCCGGCTACATGAACCTGCTCGACGCGACTGCCCACTCGGTGAACACGATCTACGCGCAGCTCGTCGACGTCGTCGGCCCGAAGAATGTCGTCAGGGAGGCGCACAAGCTCGGCATCACCTCCGATCTGCAGCCGGTCTGCTCGATCACGCTCGGCACACAGGCGATCAACCCACTCGAGATGACGGATGCGTATGCGACGCTCGCCGCTCGCGGCCGGCACCACGATCCGCAGGCGTTCCAGCTCGTGCGCGGTCCTCGCGGCGGCGTCATCGGGAAGCTGAACGCGCCGGGCGCACAGACCATCTCTC
>JAICWC010000026.1 GCA_025934995.1 Thermoleophilia bacterium
GGGATGCCCGCCTCGATCTTGCCGACGAGGTCGGCGCCGACGTCGGCAGCCTTCGTGAAGATGCCGCCGCCGAGACGCGCGAAGACCGAGATGAGCGAGCCGCCGAACGCGAGGCCGACGAGGTCCTTGATCGCCGACTCGTGCGAGTGCCCGAGCCAGCCGGTGAGCGCCCAGTAGTAGCCGGCGACGCCGAGCAGGCCGAGCCCGACGACGAGCAGCCCCGTCACCGAGCCCGCGCGGAAGGCGACGTTGAGCGCCGGCGAAAGACCGGACCGCGCAGCCTCAGCAGTACGAACGTTCGAGCGCACCGCGACGTTCATCCCGATGAAGCCGGCGGCGGACGAGAGCACCGCGCCGATCAGGAAGCCGACCGCGGCTCCCCACCCGAGCTTGTGGTAGAAGCCGAGCAGGAGGAACGGCACGATCGCGACGATCGCGATCGTCGTGTACTGGCGGCGCAGGTACGCCGCCGCGCCTTCCTGCACCGCGCGCGCGATCTCCTGCATGCGCTCCGTGCCCGCGGGCCGGCCCAGCAGCCAGCTCGTGAGCCAGAGGCCGTAGACGACCGCTGCGCCCGCGCAGATCAGCGCGAAGAGAACTGCATGGTGTGAGAACCAGCTCATGGGTTTCGGACGCTCCCCTGGATTTAGCCGTTACAAAGTCGGCGCCGGAGCTAGCCCCGGCGCGGCGATTATGTAGCACAAGCGGCTACCGGAGCCGTTGGTAACCCGTCGGTGTCCGGACGACCGGCGGCCGCGCGTAGAACTGGGCGAAGGCGCGCGCGGAGCGGCGGATCCGGCCCGCGTAGCGCTCCACCGCGTCGACGTAGGCGGAGGACGGGTTGTAGCGGTAGAGCGCGGCTCGCTCGTCCGCCCGCGCCCCGGCAGCCCGCAGGAATCTCGCGGCCCCGAGGATCGCCGCGTGTGGGTCGTGGACGTCGCCGCGCCCGTAGCTCGCCCACGTCGACGGCATGAACTGCATCGGGCCCTGGGCGCCCGCCACGCTCGTCTCGCGCAGCCGGCCGAAGTCCGACTCGACGAAGTTGACGGCAGCGAGCACCTGCCACGAGACGCCGGAGCGTCGCTGGCCCTCCGCGTACCACGCACGCAGCTTCGCCGCGGCGGCCGCCGGGCCGGGGCGGAACGCGCTCAACGGCCGCGGCGGCGTCAGCCGCGCGAGCTCGCGGTGAGCGAGCACGTCGTCGGTGACGTCGCGCGCGAGCGCGGCCGGAAGCAGACGGATGACCCGCGTTGCGAGCAACGGGTCGTCGGAGAGCCGCAGCTCGACCGTCTGCATCGCGTACGCGCTCGCCACGGTGACAGGCGCCGCATTCGCGCGGATCAGCCGCGCCGCGAGCTCACTTGGCGGCGTCTGCATAGGCGAGCTGCAGGTTCGCGAGCACCGACTGGTAATCCTGGCGGCGGTCCTCCGGCAGGAGGCCGACGAGCCCCTTCAGCGCCTCGATCGCGAGGCGCGCCTGCTCGAGGTCGCGCGTCTCTTCGGCGAGGCGGGCGAATGCGAGCGAGGCGAAGAGCGTCGCCGTCTCGACGGCGAGCTCGTGCGCGCTCGGCAGCTCAACCGGGGATTCGTTCACCTGCTGCGACCTGCTCGCGGAAGATCTCCTCCATCGTCGCGCCCTCCTCGTGCCGCGCGATCTGGCGCTCGGCCGCGTTCCGCTCCGGGATCGCGAGGAACTGCGCGGCCCCGAGCTCCTCGGCGACCGGCAGCACCCACTCGACGAGCTCGTTCAGCCGTCGCCGTGCCGGGATCGCCTCACCGCGCTCGAAGTCGATCAGCTCGCCCGAGAGCCCGTGCCGGATCGCACGCCACAGGTTCTCCTCGAGCAAGCGATGCGGCCACGAGGGCAGCGGCTCGCCCTCGTCGAGCGCGCGCGCGATGCGCGCCGTCAGCGAGTAGATCAGCGCGGCGAGCGAGCGCGCCTCGCCGAGATCCGGTTGCGCGTCGCAGATGCGAATCTCGACGGTCGGGAACTGCAAGTGCGGACGGACGCTCCACCAGATCTGCGTGTGCTCGGTGACGGAGCCGGTTTCGTAGAGGAAGCGGATGTAGCGCTCCCAGTCGTCCCACCCCTCGAACCAGTCCGGGATGCCGCAGCGCGGGAACATGCGCGTGAACACCTGCGTCCGCGCCGAGTGCAGGTACGTGAACACCCCTTCGACGAACGGCGAGCTCGACGAGAGCGCGAGCAGCTCGGGCAAGTAGTTTCGCAGTGCGCTGGTGACGCGGATCGCGCGATCGGGGCCGTTGATGCCGACGTGCACGTGCAGCCCGAACGTGTTGTTGCGCCAGACGACGTAGCGGAGCAGCTCGTCGTTTCGGCGGTAGTGCGGCGTGTCGATGATCCGCTGCTCCTGCCACGGCGCCCAGGGATGGGTGCCGGCGGACGACAGGCCGACGCCCACCGAGTCTGCGAGCCCGCGCAGCTGCACCCGACGCTCACCCATCCGGTCCGCGCAGTCGGCGAACGTGTCGCAGCGCCCGGTGCGCACCTCGACCTCCGAGGCGATGAGCTCGCCGACGAGGTGCGGCTCGAGCTCGGTGCCGCGTGCGGCCCGCTGCAGCTCCTCGAAACGGTCGACGAGGCCGTAGGTGGACGGATCGAGGATCGCGAACTCCTCCTCGACGGCGACGGTGAAGTCCGGGACCTCTTCGAATGCAGCTTTGTTCGCGGCGAGGAGCTCCGCGTAGCCGACTTTCTGCTCGTCGCCCATGGCGCCGTCAGTCTATGAGCCGTTCGGCCACTCTCCGCCAGCTCCACTGCTTTTCCACGGCACGCCTCGCGGCAATTCCGAGTTGACGGCGCTCCTCGGCGGGCAGCGCGAGCAAGTCCTGCAGGCGCGTGCGCAGCGCGTCGGCGTCACCGGTGGGGAACGTGACGAGGTGCGCGCGGCCGGGCGGCAGCTCGGCGGCGATGCCGGCGCCGACCTCGCCGAGGCCCGAGTGATCCGCGACGACGGGCAGGACGCCCGCAGCCGCGGCTTCGGCCGCGACCATCCCGAACGCTTCGGGGAAGATCGAAGGGACGACGCTCGCGTCGCACAGCGGCAGAAGGTGGACGAGGTGGCGGTGCTCGAGCGCGCCGGTGAAGAGCGTGCCCGGCGGCGCCATCGCCTCGAGCTGATCGCGGTAGTCGCCGAAGCCGACGACGACCGCTCGCGCCTGCAGCCCGCTCAGCGCCTCGAGCAGCACGTGGACGCCCTTGTTCTCGATCAGCTTTCCGAAGTAGAGGACGGTCGGCTCGTCGTCGGCGAAGAAGCGCGCGAAGCGCGCCGCATTGCCGGCATCGGGATGACGCTCGTCGCCGTCCTGCGGGTCCGCGCGTGCCTCCGCGATCAATGCCGCGAGTGCCTGGTCACGCGGCGTCGGCTGAAATTCGTCGACATCGACGCCGGGCGGCACCTCGTGCACGCTGTCGACGTGACCGACGACCTCCTCGAGCACGCGGCGGATGTGGTCGGAGCCGACGAAGACCGCGTCGGCGTCGCGCAACACGTCGGCGGCCCAGGCGCAGAGCTCGTCGTTGCCGCGCATCGAGTACTCGAGCTCGGAGCCGTGCGCCTTGACGCGCCAGCGGGCGCCCGAGGCTCGGGCGACTGGTGCGCCGAGGAGCACGTGGTTCGCGAACACGAGATCGGCCGGAAGCAGCTCTCGGATCGTGTTCGCGTTGGCTTCGACGTACGCGTCGCGCTGCGCGCGCGTGAAGTCCTGCAGGAGCCGCGCCTCGAGGCCCTCGTACTCGTCGAGCACGAACACGGGCAGCAGCCGGTCCGGCAGCTCGGGCACGACGACGCGCGCGCCGCCGAGGTCGTACCGCTCGGGATGACGGTCCTGGCAGATCACGACGACGTCGTGGCCCGCGCGGCTCCATTCGCGGGCGAGTGCGCGCGTGTAGACGTTCGACCCCGTGCCGCCGAGCAGATACCCGTGCCAAAGAACGATGCGCACCGAGACGATCCTAGAAGCGAGCTAAGACCGAAGGGCTTAGCGAGCGCGATGAGGACGGTCCTGCGCGCAGCGCACGACCGCCCGCAGTACAAGCCTCACCGCACGAAGCGCGCCGGAGACCGCGCTCTCCGGCGCGCGAAGTTCCTCCACGCCGGCCGACGTGCAGGCTAAGCCAGGTGGAAGTACAGCGCGTGCAAGAGCTCGACGGCAGGATTCGAGGTATGCACGGTGACGTCGGCAGGCGTCTCCAAGAGCGCCTCGGAGTAGTTGAAGATGATCTTCACGCCGCAGCCGACGAGATCGTTCGCCGCACTCTGCGCGGCGCTCGCGGGAACGGCGAGCACACCGGCGATGATGTTCTTCTCCCGGCAGAGGCTCGTCAGCTGCGAGTAGTCGCTGACCGTGACGTTGCCGATCGGCGAGCCCACCTTTTCCGGGTCGCGATCGAAGACGACGGAGATGTTGATCCCGTGCTCCGCGAAGATCGGCGAGCTCGCAATCGCCTGGCCGAGGCGGCCGGCGCCGACGAGCGCGATGTTGTGCTGGCCCTGTGTGCGGAGGATCTGGCGGATCTCCGCGAGCAGCTTCTCGATGTCGTAGCCGACGCCGCGCTTGCCGAACTTGCCGAACGCGGAGAGATCACGGCGGATCTGCGTCGCATTGATGTTCGTGTACTCGGCGATCTCCTGGGAGGAGATGCGCTGCTTGCCCATCTTGCGCGCCTGCGTCAGCACCTGGAGATACCGCGACAGACGGGCTGCGACGCCGACGGTCAGGCGATCCGCCAAAATTGCCCTCCAACATCGAGTTTGTGACAGCGAAACCGTTGTAGCAGCTAGGACTCAACGCTCGCTTGTGCAACCGCGCGACGGAATGCGTCCGGCTGCAAGAAGTACGTAAAGCGTCTCCGCCCGTCGATTTCGACGACGGGGATCCACTCGCGGTATTCGGCTTCCAGCGCCTCGTCGCCGCCGATGTCGACGCCGCGCAGCTCGAAATGGAGTTCATCGTGCAACGCGCGCAGCTGCTCCAGCGCCCGCTCGCACAGGTGACAACCCTGTGCGTGATAGACGACGACCTGCGGCTTACGGGTAGATGCCACGCGTGATCGTGGCCTCGGCGACGCGTCGCACCGCGATCCCGTATGCCGCCATACGCATCGGGATCTCGCGCTCCTGCGCCGTCTCCCACGTCTCCTCGAACGCACGGCTGACGATGTCGTTCAGCTTCGCGTTGACCTCCGCCTCCTTCCAGAAGTACTCCTGGAGGCCCTGCACCCATTCGAAATACGAGACGACGACACCGCCCGCGTTGGCGAGCACGTCGGGAAGGATGAGCACACCCTTGTCCTCGAGGATCGCATCGGCGCGCGGCGTGACGGGGCCGTTCGCGCCTTCGCAGATGATCGACGCGCGTACCTGGTCCGCGTTCCGCTCGGTGATCACCTGTTCGAGCGCGCACGGCGCGAGCACGTCGACGTCGAGCACGATCAGCTCGTCTGCCGTGATCTCCTCGGCGTTCGCGAGGCCGCGTAGCGTGCCGTGCTCGCGCTTGTGCGCGAACGCGGCGTGGATGTCGATCCCGTTTGCGTTGTGCAGCGCGACGGTGGAGTCCGAGACGGCAACCACCTTCGCACCTTCCTCGTGTAGGAACTTCGCGAGGAACGAGCCGACATTGCCGAAGCCCTGCACCGCGGCCGTCATCTGGTCGAGGCGCCCGTCCTGCTTCGCGACGGCGTCGCGGATGCAGAAGAGAGAGCCGCGAGCGGTCGCCTCTTCACGGCCGAGCGAGCCGCCGATCGTGAGCGGCTTGCCGGTGACGACACCGAGCACCGAATGCCCCTTGTTCATCGAATAGGTGTCGAAGATCCACGCCATCACCGAGCCGTCGGTGCCGACATCGGGCGCCGGGATGTCCTTCTCCGGACCGATCTCGTTGATGATCTCGCTCGTATAGCGGCGCGTCAGGCGCTCGAGCTCCGAGCGGGACAGCTTCTTCGGGTTGCAGATGACGCCGCCCTTTGCGCCGCCGAACGGAATGCCCATCAGCGCGCACTTCCACGTCATCCACATCGCCAGCGACTTGACCTCGTCGAGCGTGACGTCCGGGTGATACCGGATGCCGCCCTTCGACGGGCCGCGCGCGATGTTGTGCGTGACGCGGTAGCCGGTGAACACGTGCGTCGTGCCGTCGTCCATGCTCACCGGGACGGAGACCTCGACTGCCTTCTTGCACTGTGAGAGGACGTCGACGAGGTTCCGTTCGATGTCGAACGTCTCCGCGACCCGGCGCAGCTGTGCGCGCGCGATGTCGAACGGATTCTCGTGGAGGTGCGAGACAGGTGCTTCGACTGCGGTCACAGCCTGCTCCTTCGTCTTCGATGTGCGGGCCGCGGGCAAGCCTACTTCAACGTGAAGTTGAGCTTGCGGCGGCTGGCGAGCCCGCTGTCGACGGGGTACGCGACGACGCGAACGGAGTAGGAACCGGGCGGCAGCAGCTGTCCGTCGGGCCCGCGTCCGGTAAGGCCGAAGGTGTAGCGGCCGGGCAGCACGTCCCGTAGGCGGGCGAGCGTTCCGACCTCGGTGCCGTCGGCGCGCCAGAGCTGGACGTCGAGCCTGCTGAGCGGCCGCAGCTCGATCCGCCCGTCGAGCTCGAGGACGCGGCCGGCGTCGACGGCGAGCAGCGCCGGCTTGTTGTCGGACGCCGTGAACGACCGCTCGGAGAGCGCCGCCGATTGGATCAGGTCGACGTCCGCCGGGCCGAACGCGATCGCCCACGGCACGCGGATGCCGCCGCCGCCCTCGACGTCGACCACGACCGCCCCGTCGGTCGGCGCCGTCCCCACCGGCGCCGACGACGTGATCGCGTCGAGGTGGATCGTCAGCGACTTTCCGAGCGGCAGCCTGACGCGCCCCGGTTTGACGCGGAAGTCGACGGCAGCCGCGCCCTCGTCCTGCGTGCGCGCCACGAGCGTCAACCGCAGCGGCCGCGTCGAGAGGTTCGTGAGCGTGAACGACGCCTTGACGCGCCACCCCGCTCCCGTCGAACGTCCGAGTGCGAGCGTCGCGGGCGCGGCTGCGACCTCGCCCGCCGCCGCCGCGCCGACGTCGACCACCCCGCCGCCCTGGGCAGCGACCGTGTCGGTCGGGATGTGCACGCCGTTACCGACGAGGAGGCCGGCGAGCGCGTCCGCGCCGAGCGACGGTCGCGCCTGCGCCAGGAGCGCCGCAGCGCCGGCGACGACTGCTGCCGCTGCGCTCGATCCGTTGACGCTGACGAAGCGCGGCGTGCCGTCGGGGTTGCTCCCGGGATCCGACGTCGCCAGCGCGACGCCCGGTGCGACGAGATCCGGCTTCACGGTGCCGTCGAAGGCGAGCCCCGACGACGAGAAAGCCGCTATCCGCCCCTGCGCGTTGTTCTGTACCGCGCGCCCCGCGCCGAGGGCGACCGTGACCGGCTGACCGCGAGCGATTCGCGCGAGCGCGACGCGCGCGGCGTGCGTGGGCAGCGCGATCACGGGGACCGGAACGGCTTCGTCGAGGCCGAGCGCGCCTGCCGGCAGCGCGCCGCGGCCGCCGTACAGGAGCACCGCCGCTGCGCCCGCCGCCGCGGCACGTGCTGCGGCCGGCGCGGGCGAGGCTCCGATCGGCACGAGCGCCGCGCGGCCGGCGACGAGACTGTCGCCGCGCGGCGAGAAGAAGTCGGTGAGCCGGGGCGCCGTTCGCTTGACCGCGCCGAGCGTGCCGCGCGGCACCGCGACGCTGAGATCGAGACGGCTCGGACGCACCGCGCCGGCGACCGACGCGCTCGCGTCGAGCACCGTCGAAAGCCCGGCGCGCAGGACGACGCGAGCAGTGTCGGTTCGTGTGCGCGTGTCGATTGCGCCGACCGTGAGCGCAGCGGGCGCGCCGCCCGGCCCGGCAATGTCGCCGTAGCCCGCGCCGGCGGCTCCGTCGTTACCGGATGGCGCGACGACGACGGTGTCGAGCGCAAGCGCGCCCGCCGCGGCGCGCGCTTCGGGCCCGTCTGCGAAGCCGGCGAACGGCTCGGCGAGTGCGACGAGTGCGACGCGTGCGCCGTCGTGCGCATCGCCGTCGTCGTTGGGATCGACCGCGCGATCGAGCCCGGCGATCATTTGGTCGCTGCGTGCGTACACCGCGTAATGCCCGAGCGCGTCCGGCTGCCACCCCGCGACGCGGATCGGCAACACCGACGCGCCTGTCGCGACGCCGGAGAGACCGCCCGGCCCGCCGGCGCCGACGAGCAGACCGGCCATCTCCGTGCCGTGTCGTTCCTGCTGCGACGAGTCGTCGGGCTTCGTCGCGGCCAGCGCGCCCGCGTCGCCGCCGACGATGTCGATGCCGTGCTGGATGCGACCGCGGAGATACGGGACCGCGGGATCGACGCCGGTGTCGAGCAACGCGATCGTGACGCCGCGCCCGTCGACTCCCGACATTCCCACCGCGACCCGATCGGCCCAGTCGCCGTGCTCGAGGACGCGCGCGGAGATCGACGACGGATACGCGACCCGCACGGGATACACGCCGGCGACGTCGGCGTCGCGCTCGATGATCGGGATCGCGCCGGGGTCGACCAGCGCCGAGAACCCGTCGAGCACGCGCGCGAACGTGAAATCCGGATGGACGGCGACGCCTTGCAGCGCGAGGCGCGAGATCAAGAGCTTCTGCGCGGCGAGTGTCGAGTTCGTCCACGCACGTTCCTTCACCGTGCCGACGATGCCGCCGGCCGCCGCCACCCGTTGCGCGAGCGACGGCGTCTTGAGCACGACGATGACACGATTGCCGAGCGCGACGCGTGGGCGGGAGCCGACGAGCCCGCGCCAGCCGGCTGCGCTCGTCAACGGGCTCGGCGTGCGGCCCGCGCTCTGGCCGCCGGTGGCAAGCAGGACCGCTGTTGCCGCGACCGCGACGACGGCCAGGAGAAGTGCGTTTCGCGGCTCAGCGCGATGCGTACGCATCGAGCCCAAGATAACCGGGGTACGGGACGGGCTCGAGGAACCGGGCGGCGGAGGCGATCATCGCCGCGTTGTCGGTGGTCAGTGCGAGCGGCGCGAGCGCCGCGTCGGCCAGGGCGGCCCGGAGCTCCGAGTTGGCGGCCACTCCGCCGACGACGGCGATCCGGTCGCGCCCTGCCTCGCGGACGCGGCCCACGAGCGCGCGCACGATCGCCCGCTGATACGACGCCGCGAGGTCGGCTCTACGCGCCTCCAGCTCCTCCGGATCCAAGTTGCGCGTCGCGTAGAGCAGCGCAGTCTTCACGCCCGAGAAGGAGAAGTCGAGGTCGGGAACGCGGGCGACGGGGAAGTCGTACGCCTCGGGGTCGCCGTGCGTCGCGAGCTCGTCGATCGCGCGACCGCCGGGATAGCCGAGGCCCAGCAGCCGCGCGCCTTTGTCGAACGCCTCGCCTGCTGCGTCGTCGAGCGTCGTCCCGAGCACGTCGAACTCCGTATGCGAGCGCACATCCAGGAGCAGCGTGTGGCCTCCGCTCGCCAGCAGACAGAGGAACGGGGGCTCGAACGATTGCGGCTGCAGATAGAGCGACGCGACGTGCCCGGCGAGATGATCGACGGGCACGAGCGGGAGCCGTCGTGACCAGGCGAGGGCCTTCGCCGCTGCGACGCCGACGAGCAGCGCCCCCACGAGGCCGGGGCCCTGTGTGACCGCCACCCGCTCGACGTCGTCGAGTGTCGTGCCGGCTTGCGCGAGCGCCTCGCGCACGACCGGCGACACGAGCTCGAGATGACGGCGCGACGCCACCTCGGGGACGACCCCGCCGAAGCGCGCGTGCAGGTCTGCCTGCGACGCGACGACGTTTGCGAGGAGCTCGCCGTCGCCGGTGACGAGCGCGGCCGCCGTCTCGTCACAGCTCGTCTCGAGGCCGAGAATCAGGCCCGCGGTCGACCTCTCAGTCGTGTGGGTCCTTCCACATGATCAGAGCGTCTTCGCGGTTGTCCGTGTAATAGCCGCGGCGGATCCCGCGTGCCTCGAAGCCGAGCCGCTCGTACAGCGCGATCGCGGTTGCATTCGAGACGCGCACTTCGAGCGTGTAGCCGCGACGGACGTCGTCCGAGGTCAGCTCGAAGAGGCGCTCGAGCAACATCGTCGCGATGCCGCGTCCGCGATGCTCGGGGTCGACGGCGATGTTCATGACGTGCCACGCGTCGACGTAGCGAGAGACGACCAGGTAGCCCGCAAGCGTGCCGTCTTCCCCGTCGACGTCGAACGCGCCGAGGCAGATCGAGCTCGGCTTCGCGAGCTCGCCCGCGAACATCGAGCGCGACCACGGCGTCCGGTACGAGCGGCGCTCGATCTCCTCGATCGCCGTCAGGTCGCCGAGTGCGAGGCGCCTCAGCTCGATGGTCGTCACGGCAGCTGCTCCTTCGCGTCCGGCGCACGGAGATAGAGAGGCTCGATCTCGTCCACGTCCCGCAGCTCGTCGATGAGCTGCGCGTGGAAGCGTGCACGGGGCAGATGACGCTCGTCGTCGTCGGGCGGGACGACGGCGCCGTTCGACTCGAGCACGTCGCGGTAGCGGACGGCGCCGTCGCCGACGCACAGCTCGCCGCGCACGTCGGCCGGCGCGAGCACCGCGGGCTCGCCGCCCACGAGTGTGAACACTTCGCTGCGGCGCGCGTCGATCACCGGCAGGGCGCCGGGCGCGCCGGCCGCGAGCGCGGCGAGCGTCGAGACACCGGCGCCGCGCACGTCGAGCGAGAGCGCGAGGCCGCGCGCGGCCGCGAGCCCGATGCGCACACCGGTGAAGCTCCCGGGCCCGACGCCGATCGCAAGTGCGTCGAGGTCGCGCGGATGGGCACCGCCCTGCCGCAGAAGTGCGTCGACGTCCTCGAGCAGCGTCTGCGCGCGCGACGCGCGCTCACCCAGCACCTCGCCGTCGTCGACGAGCGCGCTCGTCGCGACGCTCGTTGCGGTGTCGAAAGCCAGCGTCAACATTCGTCGATCGAGATCGTGCGTCTCCCCTCGCCCGCATGATGCAGACGCACCTCGTAGCGAGGCGGCGGCAGCACACCCGCGCCCGCTTCCGGCCACTCGACGAAGGCGATCGCATCGTCGAAATAGGGCTCGAGGTCGCCCCATTCGGCCGCCGACACGCCCTGGAACCGGTAGAGGTCCAGGTGCGACACCGATGCGCGCCCGCCGGTGTAGCGGTGTCCGATCGTGTATGTCGGGCTCGTCACGCGCTCGCGCACGCCGAGTGCGGTACAGGCGCCGCGGACGAATGTGGTCTTGCCGGTGCCGAGCTCGCCCGAGACCGTGACCACGTCGCCGATGCGGAGCCGGCCGGCGAGGTCGGCCCCAAGCGCTTCCGTCTGCTCGGCTGAGCTCGTCTCCACGCGCGAAGCGTAGATTCCAGCGCATGTCTGCATATCTGATCGTCGAGACCGAGATCACCGATCCGGAGCAGTACGAGCAGTACAAGGCGGCCTCACCCGGCGCAATCGCCGCCGGCGGCGGGCGGTTCCTCGTCCGCGGCGGCGAGATGGCCGTGCTCGAGGGCGACTGGCGCCCGTCGCGTCTCGTCGTCGTCGAGTTCCCCGACCTCGAGGCCGCGAAGACGTTCTACGAATCGGACGAGTACCAGGCCGCGATCAAGCTCCGCGAGGGGGCCGCGAACCTGAACATGGTCGCCGTGCAGGGCGTCGACTAGAACAGGCCGAGCTGCTCGGCGTGCGCCGCGTGCGGCGCGACGACGAGCTCGACCGGAGCGGGCGGCGGAACGAGCGCGCGACCGAGCAGCTCCGGGAGCCTTGCGAAGTCGGACTCGAGCACTTTCAGCATCGCCGGGGTGTAGAGCGCGGCCGCCGGGTGGTAGAGCGGATAGAGCAGCACCTTGCGCCCGCCGAGCGTCGTCTCCTGCTCCTGTCCGTGGACACGCGTGATCCCGAGCGGCCGCCCGGAAAGGAGCTTCGTGGCGAAGTTGCCGAGCGTCGCGACGACCGTCGGCTGGATCAGCTCGATCTGCTTGAAGAGGTGCGACTCGCACGCCTCGATCTCGTCGGGCTGCGGATCGCGATTGCCGGGAGGACGGCACTTCAGGACATTCGCGATGTAGACGTCGGCGCGCGACATGCCGACGCCCTCGAGCAGCTTCTCCAGCAGCTTCCCCGCCTGCCCGACGAACGGCAGCCCCTGCTTGTCCTCGTGGAAGCCGGGCGCCTCCCCGACGAACATGACGTCGGCGTTCGCGTTGCCGCTCCCGAACACCACCTGCGTCCGTCCCTGCGACAGGCGGCAGCGCGTGCACCCTGCGACGCCGTGCGCGTAGGACTCCAGCTCGTCGTAGGCGACCGGAACCGCGCTCACGGCGTCAATCTACGCCGAGCGGCGGATGGAGAGGATCGTCGCCTTCCAGGTCCCCCGCGGCGCCTCGACCGTCACCTCGTCGCCCTCTGCTCGGCCGACGATCGCACGACCGACCGGCGAATCCGGGGAGACCCCGCCGACGCTGGACAGCTCGACGGTCATCGTTTCACCGTCCTCCCGGCGCAGCTCGATCACCGACCCGACCGTTGCGACGCCCGACGCCGCGGCAGCGGCCTCGTCGATCACCTCCGAGTTCTGGAGACGCGAGCGCAGGATGGTGATGCGCCGCTCGAGCAATCCCTGCTCGTTCTTCGCGGCGTGGTACTCGAAGTTCTCCGAGAGGTCCCCGTGCGCGCGCGCGACGGCGATCGCCTCGACGATCGCCTTGCGCCGCGGGCCTTCGAGCTCGGCCAAGTCCTCGGCGAGCTGGTCGTACTGGGCGCGCGTCAGCTGCTCGTCGGCCACTAGTGGCCGCAGCCGCACGAGCCGCCGCAGCAGCCGCCGCCGCCACCGCCGCTGCGCACGGACGCAGGCTTCGTGACCCCGTGCACCGCAAACGACGAGAACTGCTTGACGACATTCGTCGTCGTGCAGTCCGGGCAGGCAACCGACTCCTCGCCGCGGACGAGCTCCTCGAAATGCGACTCGCACTCCATGCAGACGTATTCGTAGATCGGCACGCCCAAAGCCTACCCGGCGGACGCGCGGTGGGCGGCCGCCGCCGCAGCTTCGGCGAGCCGCCGCGCCTCGGCGATCCGCGGATCAGCCTCGAGCGCCGTCAGGTTGACCTCGACCATCGCCACGCAGCCCTGCGCTGCCCCGGCGGCGAGCGAGGCCGCGGCGATCGCGTCGGCGCGGATCGCGGGCGAGCCCGTCCTCGCCAGCTCATCCGCGAGCTCCGCGACGTCGAGCGCGGCGCGCGCGATCTCGAGCGGCGGCTCGGCCGCCCGCGAGAACGCCTCACCGATCTTCCAGTCGCGTTGCTCGTCCTTCAGCTCACGTGCGGCGTCGCGGACGGCGAGTGCAGCCTCGTAGGTGTCGGCGTCGACCTGCGCGAGCGGCGCGATGCGGGCCCGGAGCGCCTCGGCCTGGGCGGCGTGCCCGCCGGAGTCGGAGGCACGCGCGGCCATCGCGAGCACGGCCGCCGCGTTCGCGACGGCAACTGCGAGCGCCGAGCCGCCCCCGGGCGCGGCACGCGCGCCCGCCAGCTCGTCGAGCCACTCCGCGAGTGTCAGGTCGAGGAACGAACGCGAGGCCACCGAGGGATCATGACCCCTCGATGGCGGCTCGCGTACCGGGTCGGTCAGTCCGTCTCGAGTTGGAGTCGCAGCGCGGCGACAACGGAGGGTGTCGCCTCGATGCCCTCGGCCCCGAGCGCGGCTTCGAGGTCGGCCACGACGCGTGCTCTGAACGCGGCATCCGCTTCGGCGCGCGCCACGAGTGCGGCCAGCTCCTTGCGCGCTGCGGGAAGCTCCTGCGCCGCCCGCACCCACCCCACTGGGGCGGGAGGCAGAAGCCGGAGCAGCTCCGCGATCCTCTCTTCGTCGTAGCCGGTCATCGAACTCCAGACGGCGCAGGGCCGCCGGATCTTCCCTCGAGCTCGGCTTTCAGCTTGGCGAGGCAGCGCGAGATCCGACTCGCGATCGTCCCGGGCGGCAGATCGAGGGCCTCGCCGATCGCCTTGTAGCTCTCGTCCCGGCAGAAGAAGCGATCGAGAATCTCCCGGCAGGCCTCGCCGACGGCCTCCATCCCCTCCCGGACCGCAATCGCCTCGTCGAGCTGCGCCAGCGTCTCGTCGTAGCCGCCGGGCTCGAGATCCTCGGTCTCCGCCGGCCCCTCGCGGCCGGAGCTGCGGAGACGGTCGATGCAGAGCCTGCGCGTCAGCTGCGCGATCCACGGTCGGACGGCGTCGTCGTTCCGCAACCGGTCGAGGTGCTGGTAGACGCGCGCGAACACCTCCTGGAAGACGTCTTCCGCGTCGTGGGACGACAGCCGAAACGCCTGCACGGCGATCGCGTACACGTACCTGGAGAAGCGCTCGACGAGCTCGTTCCACGCCCGCTGGTCGCCGGCGCGGCAGCGGGCGACCAGTTCCCCGTCGGTCAGCATGGTCATAGGATCGAACCATGACAGTCCTCGCGCACGAAGACGAGTACGACGAGGAGCTGCCGGCGTGGAGCCTGCCCGCCGAGGCGAGCGAGTCGATTCGGATCCGCGCCGGCTGGCCGGAGCGCGTGACCCGGGAGTGGGCCTGGGGCGGCGCGACAGGACGCGGCGTCCGCGTCTGCGTGCTCGACAGCGGCATCGAGCTCGACCACCCGCTCGTCGGCGACGTGCAGCACTCGGTCGCAGCCCGCAAGGACGGCGACGCGGTCGTCATCGAGGACGACGACCAGGGGGACCTCTGCGGCCACGGCACGGCCTGCGCCGGGATCATCCGCGCGCTCGCGCCCGACTGCGAGCTGACGAGCGTACGCGTGCTCGGCGCCGGCTACACGGGGAGCGCGCCGATCATGCTGGCCGGCCTCGAATGGGCGATCGACCAGGGCTTCGACGTGGTCAACATGAGCCTTTCGACCACGAAGAAACAGTACGTCGACCGGCTCCACGAGCTCGCGGACGTCGCCTACTTCAAGCGCGTGATGCTCGTCGCGTCTGCGCACAACATGCCGGTCGAGAGCTTTCCGTGGCGGTTCGCGAGCGTCATCTCCGTCGGGAGCCACGAGCAGGACGACCCCGAGGTCTTCTACGCCAACCCGACGCCCCCGGTCGAGTTCTTCGCGCGGGGGCTCAACCTCGACATCGCGTGGCTCGGCGGCCAGACGATCTGTGCGACGGGAAACAGCTTCGCGACGCCGCACATCGCGGCCATCTGCGCCCTGATCCTCGCGAAGCACCCGGAGCTGACCCCGTTCCAGCTGAAGAGCATCCTGCACCTGACCGCGAGCAACGTCGATGAGTGACCTGCGCGCAGCCGTTGCGGCCGGCGTCTTCGGTGCGGAGGAGGGATACCGCTCCCTCTTGCGCGCCACCGTCGACGTGGCGCGCGCGATCTTCAGGGCCAAGGCGGCATCGGTGTTCCTGCTCGACGAGGCGACCGACGAGCTCGTGTTCGAAGCGGTCGCCGGGGAAGGCGCGGAGACGCTGGTCGGCAAGCGTTTCCCGGCAGACACCGGCGTCGCCGGCTGGGTGCTCGTGACGCGCCAGCCGCTCGTCGTCGACGACCTGACCGCGGACACGCGCTTCTCGCGCGAGGCGGCGGAGTCCACGGGATTCGTCCCGAAGGGGCTGATGGCGGTGCCGCTGCTCGCCGAGGACAAGGCGCTCGGGGTGTTGGAGGTGCTCGACCGGCCTCAGCAGTCGCAGTTCACGCTCGCCGAGATGGACCTGCTCGGGCTGTTCGCGAACCAGGCCGCGATCGCCGTCGACCTGCTCCAGCGCGCGCGCCGCGCGCGCGCCGCGCTCGAGGGCGACGGCGAGCTCGGCGCGCTCGCACGGATCGCGTCGAAGCTCGAGGAAGGCGACGAGGACCGGCGCGGCGCGGGGCTCGAGCTGCTCGCGGCGCTCGAGCGGCTGCTCTAGCACCGGGACCACGAAAAAGCCCGGTTGCCCGGGCTCCTTCGCGGAATCTGTGCGCTCTCAGAGCCGCTTCGGATGCTTGGCGCCCTTGACGTGCGCCTCGACATCGTCGCTCTCGCCCTCGGCCGGAGCCTCTTCGTTCGCGAGCCGGTGCTTGTGGTGCGCCTCGACCTCGTCGGTCTCGTCCTCGTTCACCCTCCGCATCTCGTCTTCCGACATTTCCGTTCCCTCCTTGTGGGAAGTCCTGTGCGCGTCCCGTCCGCGCTGACACCCACAAGACGTGGGTCAGGCCTGGAATCTTCCCAACAGATCTTCCAATTCGCAACAGAGGCTGCAATCCTCGGGGATCGTGGGGATTCTCGGGGGTGCGGCGGAGACGCTTCGGTCGTTCGGGGCCGTCTTCTCGAACCCCGCGCTCCGTCGTCTGCAGCTCGCCGGCGTCGGTTCGACGCTCGGCACGTGGGCGTACGGCGTCGGGATCGCGGTCTACGCCTACCACGCGGGCGGCGCCCGGGGCGTCGGGATCCTCTTTGCGGCCCGTTGGGGCGCGGGCGCGGTCGCCGCCCCGTGGCTCTCCGTCCTCGCCGACCGCGGCTCGCGCCGCCAGGTCATGCTCGCCGCCGATCTGTCCCGGGCGGCGATCATGGGATCGATCGCCGCGCTCGCGTTCCTGCACGCGAGCTACGCGCCCGTGTTCGTCCTCGCGGTCGTCGCCACGATGACGACGTCGGTCTTCGCACCCGCGCAGGGCGCGCTGATGCCGACTCTCGTCGAGACGCCCGACGAGCTGACGGCCGCCAATGCCGTGATGAACAGCGTCTCGAGCATCGGCATGTTCGCGGGACCGGCGATCGGCGGCGTGCTGCTCGCCCTGAGCGGCCCCGGCGCGGTTTTCGTGCTGACCGCGGGGACGTTCGCATGGTCGGCGATCTGTGTGCTCGGGATCCCGCGCGACACGCCGCCGGCCGCCGAGGAGGAATCGCATCGCGGCCAGTTCGTCGCAGGCTTCCGGGCGATCGGCGGCAGCCCGGCGCTGCGCGTCGTCATCGGGCTGACGAGCGCGCAGGCATTCGTCGCCGGCATCCTCGAAGTCCTGCTCGTCGTGCTCGCGCTGCGGATCCTGCGCGGCGGGAACGGCGCGGTCGGCTGGCTCAACACCGGCATGGGCGTCGGCTGTCTCTTCGGCGTCCTCGCCGTCGCGGCGCTCGCCGGCAGAAAGCGGCTCGCGGGGGACCTCGGTATCGGGATCCTGCTCTGGGGCGTCCCGATCGCGCTCGCCGCGATCTGGAGCAACCTCGCCGTCGCGATCATCCTCTTCGGGGTGATCGGCGTCGGCAACACGCTCGTCGACGTCTCGGGGATGACATTGCTGCAGCGCAGTGCCGATGAGGCGGTCCTGGCTCGCGTCTTCGGCGTCCTCGAGAGCCTCATCCTCGGCACGCTCGCCGCCGGGGCGCTGGTCGCTCCGCTGCTCGTGTCGCTGTTCGGCCCGCGCGGCGCACTCGTCGCCACCGGCGCATTCCTGCCTGCGCTCCTCGTCGTGACGCTGCCCGCGTTGCGCCGTGTCGACGACGCCGCCCGTGTCCCGACGGAACCGCTCGCGCTGCTCCGCTCCCTGCCGCTGTTCGCGCCGTTGCCGTCGACCGTGCTCGAGCGGCTTGCGTCGGCGGTCGCCGAGGTGCGCGTGCCGCCGATGGGCGAAGCGGTGGCGCAAGGCGCGGTCGGCGACCGCTTCTACGTCATCCGCTCGGGCCGCGCGACCGTCGAGGTGGACGGCGCCGAGACGGGCGTTCTCGGCCCCGGTGACTTCTTCGGCGAGATCGCCCTGCTGCACGACGTGCCGCGCACCGCGACCGTGCGCGCGCTCGACGAGCTCGAGCTGTACGCGCTCGAGCGCGTCGAGTTCCTCGCCGCCGTCACCGGCTATGCCCCCTCGCGCGCGGCCGCCGATTCGATCGTCGCGGCCCGCCTACCGGCCGGCGCCGCGCTGTAGCACGGCCGCGAAGGTCTCGCGCGTCACGTTCCGGCCGCTGACGATCGCGACGCCGTCGACCCCCGCGGCGACCGCGCCCGCGCCCGCGCCTTCGACGACGAGACCGTGGTCGCGCGCGAGCCGCCGCATCGCGTCCTCGATCTGCTCCTCCTTCACCTCGACGATCTCGAGCCCGCGCAACATGTCGACGGTGACGCTGCCCGGCTCGATGTTGCCGTGCAGCGCGTCGGCGATCGTGCGCGAACCGTCGATCTCGACGACGCGCCCGTGCTCGAGCGCGACGCGCATCGCGGGGAACGCGGACGGCACGACGCCGACGACGCGCGCGTCCGTGGCCAGCGCAATCCCCGCGGCGAGCCCGCCGCCGCCGATCGGGACGACGATCGTCTCGACGTCCTCGGGCAGCTCGAGCGCGATCGTGCCCGCACCGGCGATGACGGCGGCGTCGTTGTACGGCGACACGTAACGGCCGGAGAGCGAGAGTGCGTGCTGTTCTGCGGCGTCGTAGTCGGCGCCGTGCACCACGAGCTCGATGTCGAAGCGGCGAAGCGCTTCGATCTTCGCCGGCGAAGCCGTCTCGGCGACGACGACGGTCGCGCCGATGCCGAGCCGCCGCGCGGCCCACGCGATGCCGAGCCCGAAGTTGCCCGCGGACGCGGTCACAACCGCATCGTCCGACTGCAGGAGCGCGTTCAGCGCTCCCCGCACCTTGAAGGAGCCCGTCGGCTGCAGCGTCTCGAGCTTGAGGTTGCCGATCAGCGGCGTCGGCGCCAGATAGGGCCGGATCCGCTCGGCGGCGGCGAAGACGTCGGCCCGCGTGGGCGCCCGAACGGACCGCATGCGGGTATATTCGCCGTGCCCGGCATCCAGAAGGAGCTGGAGCTTCGTGATCGACACAGTCCACGTCATCGGGTCGGGCCGGGTCGGCTCGGCGATCGACGCCCGCCTGCGCGAGCGCGGCGTCGCCGTGCGTGCCGACGGCGCCGAGCTCGTGCTCCTCTGCGTGCCGGACGACGCTATCGCCGAGGTAGCGGCGTCGATCGAGACCGGCCCCTGGGTCGCGCACGTCAGCGGCGCGAGGCCGCTCGCAGCGCTCGGCGGCCATGAACGACGCTTCAGCCTCCATCCGTTGCAGACGTTCACCCGCGCCTCGCGCGGCCCCGAGCAGCTGGCAGCGCAATTCGACGGGGCCTGGGCGGCCGTCACCGCCGAGACCGACGAGGCCCACGCGGTCGCGCTCTGGCTCGCGGAGACGCTCGGCGTCCGGACGTTCGATCTCGACGACTCGGCTCGCACGCTCTATCACGCAGGCGCCGTGTTCGCGTCGAACTACATCGTCACGTTGCAGCGCGCGGCGACGCTCCTCTTCGACGCGGTGGGCGCGCCGCCGGCCGCGCTCGAGCCGTTGATGCTTCGCACGATCGAGAATCGCTTCGAGGTGACCGGTCCGATCGCGCGCGGCGACTGGGGGACGGTCGGCGCCCACATCGCCGAGCTGCACGAGCAGCTGCCGCAGCTCGAGCACCTGTACGAGACGCTCGCCGGCGCAACCCTGGCGCTCTCGACATGAAGATCGTCCGCCGGATCGACGAGCTGCAGCTCACCGGCGATGTCGGCCTCGTGCCGACGATGGGCGCCCTCCACGACGGACACCGCTCCCTCTTCCGCACCGCGCGCGCAGAGAGCGACACGGTCGTCGCATCCCTGTTCGTCAATCCCGCTCAGTTCGACGATCTGTCCGACCTCGCCGCGTACCCGCGCGACGACGAGCGCGACGCGGGGATCGCCGCGGCGGAAGGCGTCGACGTGCTGTTCGCGCCGAGCGCGGACGAGATCTACCCGGCCGGCTTCCGCACGTGGATCGACGTCGACGGCACCGGCGCGGAGGGCAAAGCCCGGCCGGGTCACTTCCGCGGCGTCGCGACGGTGTGCGTGAAGCTGTTCAACATCGTCCGACCGCGTCGCGCGTACTTCGGCCAGAAGGACGCGCAACAGGCTGCGGTCCTGCGACGTGTCGTGCGCGATTTGAACATCGACGTCGAGATCCGCGTGCTCCCGACCGTCCGCGACCATGACGGCCTCGCGCTCTCGTCACGCAACGTGCGGCTGTCGCCGGAGGAGCGGAACCGCGCGCTCGGTCTTCCGCGCGCGCTGCACGCGGCGATCGGCGCCGACGATCCCGTCGCAGCGGCGCGCGCATCGCTCAACGGCTTGCAGCCCGATTACGTCGAGGTGGTCGACCTCGGCGACGTCAAGGTCCTCGCCGCCGCCGTGCGCGTCGGCTCCACCCGACTGATCGACAACGTCATCCTGGAAGGAGCGCTCAGATGAGTGCCAAGCCTCCCCGTTATGCCTCCTGGACTGCCGGCAAGCTGCCGCTCCCGGAGCTGCAAGAGTTGAAGCGCCGGGGCGAGAAGATCGTCATGGTGACCGCGTACGACGCGCCGAGCGGTCGGCTCGCCGACAAGGCCGGCGTCGATCTGATTCTCGTCGGCGACTCGTCCGGCATGGTCGTCCACGGGCGCGAGTCGACCGTCTCCGTGACGCTCGACGAGATCGTCTTCATGACGCAGTGGGTGACGCGCGGTGCGAAGCGGCCGATCGTCGTCGCCGACATGCCGTTCGGCTCGTACGAGACCTCGGACGAGCAGGCGGTCGCGAATGCGATCCGTCTCGTGAAGGACGGCGGCGCCGACGCGGTGAAGCTCGAGCGCGGTGGCACGTCGGTCGCACGCGCGAAGGCGATCGTCGATGCGGGCATTCCCGTCATGGGCCACGTCGGCTTGACGCCCCAGACGGCGACCGTGCTCGGCGGCTTCAAGGCGCAAGGGCGCACCGCGGGCCGCGCCAAGCAACTCCGCGACGACGCCGTCGCGCTGCAGGCGGCCGGCTGCTTCGCCGTCGTGCTCGAAGCGGTGCCCTCGGCGGTCGCGCGCGCCGTCACGCACGCGCTCGGCGTGCCGACGATCGGCATCGGCGCCGGCCCGGACACGGACGGTCAGGTGCTCGTGTGGCACGACATGCTCGGCTACTACGAGGGTCACGCGCCGCGCTTCGTCAAGCGCTACGCCGATCTCGGAGAGACGATCGTGGACGCCCTCGGCCGGTACGCCGAGGACGTGCGCACGGGCGCGTTCCCGGGCGAGCAGCACACGTACAAGATGCCGGCCGACGAGCTGGCGGCTTTCGAGGCGGGCACGAGTTGACGCGGTACCTGATCTCGTTCGACGCGCACGCGATGGATCACATCCCCCCTGAGGAAATGCCCGCCGTGGCGAAGGCCGCGCACGAAGTGGTCGAGGAGGCCATGGAAGCGGGCGTGTGGGTCTTCGGCGGCGGCCTGGAGCAGGGCAGAGCGGCTGTTGTCTCCACGGATGGGACGATCTCCGACGGCGCGTACCCGGATGCCGTCGGCGGCTTCTGGGTCGTCGACGTGCACTCACGCGAACAGGCACTGGAGTGGGCCGCCAAGACGGCCGTCGCCTGCCGCTGCGCACAAGAGGTGCGCGAGTTCATGCCCGACCCCGCCGTCGGCAACTGATGGAGGCGACGAGCGACGACGCCGACCGTCTCGAGCGATATGCCGAGCTCGCCGTCCGCGTCGGCGCGAACGTGCAACAGGGGCAGACGCTCTTCCTGACCGCGCACATCGGCCACGCCCCGCTCGTCGAGACGATCACCCGGCAGGCCTACAGGGCCGGCGCCGCATACGTCGACGTCCGCTACATGGACGACCGCGTACGCCGGGCAATGGTCGAGCTCGGCCCCGAGACGGCGCTCGCGTACACGCCGCCCTGGTTGACGGAATGGGCCGAGTCGCACGACGGCCAGGCAAGGATCTGGATCAGCGGAAACCCCGACCCGGACGCGCTGGACGGCCTCGACGGGGACAGACTCGGCCGAGCCCGCATGCACGACCTCACGGAGATCATCGCCCGTCATGTGCTGACGAACCGCTCCGTCAACTGGTCGACCGTCGCCTATCCGAACCCAGGGTGGGCGACCGCGATGTTCGGCGAGCCCGCCGTCGAGCGGCTCTGGGACGCCGTCGCCTTCACGACGCGGCTCGACGAGGCGGATCCGGTCGCAGCCTGGCGAGAACATCTCACCTCACTCGAAAGCCGCGCTGCGAGCCTCAACGAGCTCGCCCTCGAGGCGCTTCGCTATCGAGGGCCGCGCACGGATCTCACGATCGGCCTCGCCGGCAACGCGCGCTGGCTGTCGGCGCTGTCACGAACCGCCTCCGGCATCGAGTACTTGCCGAACATCCCGACGGAGGAGGTGTACACCACGCCCGACTGCCGGGTCGCAGAGGGGACGGTTCACTCGCCGAAGCCCGTGCGGGTGAACGGTCAGCTCGTGGAAGGGCTCGAGCTGAGGGTCAGCGGCGGACGGATCGTGTCGGTCGACGCCGACCTCGGCGCCGATGTCGTCAGAGCCACGCTGCGAACTGACGAGCGGGCCGCGTACTTCGGGGAGGTGGCGCTGATCGACCGCTCGTCGCGGGTCGCACAGCTCGACCTGCTGTTCCACGACATGCTCTACGACGAGAACGCCGGCTCCCACCTCGCTTTCGGTGCGGGGCTGCGAGAGGCATTCGACGGCGATCCCGGCGATGCGCTCAATGTCTCCACCGTGCACGTCGACTTCATCGTCGGCAGCCCCGACCTGGAGGTGGACGGGCAGCGGCCCGACGGGACCTGGGTCCCGGTGATGCACGGTGAGGAATGGCAGATCGACTGACGGCGCTTCGGCGGGGCGATACTGTGCCGGCATGACGAGGGCACGGCATCTACTCGCGCTGCTGTCCGCCTTCTGCATCTTCGGCACGGGCTGAACCGTCGATCGCGCCCCCGTGCGGGGCGCATCGAGTCGGGCGCCGATCACGCAGCGGCGGCGCGCGGGCTAGGCGTCGTTACGGGCTCCGCCCGCGAGGCGGCGCCCGGACCGCTCTTTTCAGAGCGACGTCGCGGCGACGACCAGCACCGGGAACGCGGCCGCGAGCACGACGGCGGCCGCGGACCTCCCCCACCCCCAACCGTGCGTCGCGCGCACGCCCAGCAGGAGCAGGATGACGCTCCACGCGACGAAGCCGAGGAAGATGCCGCCGAAGATCCCGTCGCCGCGGCCGTAGTCGTCGCCGCCGGTACGAAAGAGATCCGAGCCGTAGATCGCGAAGCGGACGGGCCAGAAGGTGACGAGCGCGAGCGCGAGCGGCGCGGACGCGAGCTCGATCGTCTCCCTGGCGCGGCGATAGCTGCCGAGGCCGCCGAGCCGGCGCGCGGCGCCGAAGAGCAAGCCGCCGCCGAGCCACGTGGTGGCGACTGCGTAGAGCACCCCGGCGATGAAGGCGAGAACGATGACGAGGATCAGGTCGACGCCGCCGTTGTTCATCATCTGGCGGAACGCGGGCGAGACGAGCACCACCGAGATGCCGGCGAGCGCGATCAGCGCGGCGAGCGGCTCTTGCCGCTCCTCCGCATCCTCGACCGACTCGTCGCGCAGCGCGACGAACACATGCCGCGGGACGAGTAGGACGAGCGGCGCACGCTTCCACCAGCTCACGAGCGGAGAGTAGCCTCCCCGTCGTGAACGATCTCACCGCACAGGTCGCGGCCGCAGCGCCGTTCACCGACCGGCTCGACATGGAGTTCGTGTCGGCATCGCCGCAGGAGGTGCGCGCACAGCTCGCGTGGGACGAGTCCCTGTGCACCGTCGGCGGCGCGCTGCACGGCGGGGCGCTGATGGGGCTCGCCGACAACGTCGGTGGCTTCTGCGCGTTCCTCAACCTGCCCGACGGCTCGAACGGAACGGCGACGATCGAGTCGAAGACGAACTTCTTCGCGGCGGTGCGCAGCGGTCACGTGCACGCAGTCGCGCGTCCGCTGCACACGGGCAAACGCACGATCGTCGTCGACACGGAGATCTACGACGACGGCGGGAAGCTCGTCGCGCGCGTCACGCAGACGCAAGCCGTTCTCTAGCTAGGCGTCGCGCCGCTCGAGCAGGACGGCCGCGATCGCGATCGCGACGACGCAATAACCGAGGAAGATCAGACCGCTCGGCCACTGCGCGAATCGGTTCGGATCCTTCGTCAGCGCGAACAACTGCCGGCCTGCTTCGCTCGGCAGCCACCGGCTGATCGCGTTGTTCCAATTGGTCGGGAAGATGTTCATCAGCGGTGGGATGACGAAGAAGATCCCGGCGAACAACCCGATCCCGCCGGCGGTGCTGCGGACGATCGCCCCGATCGCGAGCGCGAAGACGCCGACGCCCAAAACGTACAGCGCCCCGCCGACGAGCACACGCAGGACGCCCGGTGCCGAGATCGAGATCTGCAGGAGGTGATGGCGGCCGAGGATCGCCTGGCTCGAATAGAAGGAGACGATCAGCGCCGGGAACGTCAGCGCGAACGCGACGACGGCATAGACGCCGAGCTTCGCCCACAGCACGGGCAGCCGCTTCGGCACCGCAAGCAGCGTCGAGCGGATCATCCCCGTCGAGTACTCACCCGTGATCACGAGCACGCCCAGCACGGCGATCGCGAGCTGCGCGACGTTGACGCCGGCGAGGGCGATGTCGAGCGGATGCCGGTCCGCGCGCTCGTGCGGCGACATCTGGTCCCACCGCGCTGCCGTGACCGTCGCGAAGAGAATCGGGAAGCCGAGCGTCAGCAGCATGCCGACGCCGAGCGACCACAGGGTCGAACGGAGGGTGACGAACTTCGCCCACTCGGAGGCGACGACGCGCCAAAGCGTCACGTTGCCGCGCTCGGTGAGCCGCGGAACCGAGACGGTCGGGGTCACGGTCGTCATGCGGCCACCGACTTGAACTCGACATCGCCTCGGGTCAGTTCCATGAACGCCTCCTCGAGAGACGCCTGCAGCGGGGTCAGCTCGTGCAGCACGATGTTGTGCTCTGCGGCCAGCTCGCCGACGACGTTCGACTCCATCCCGCCGATCTCGATCACGTCCGCCTCGGGGCTCGTGATCGAAACGCCGTCGCGCAGCAGCACCCGACGAAGCTCGGACGACTGCGGCGAGCGGACGCGCACGCGCGCGCCGGACGCGCGGCTGACGAACTCGTCGATCGGGGTGTCCGCGATCAGGCGGCCGCGCCCGATCACGATCAAATGGTCGGCGGTGAGCGACATCTCGCTCATCAGGTGCGACGAGACGAAGACAGTGCGACCCTCGGCGGCGAGGCCGCGGAGCAGCATACGGATCCAGTGCACGCCCTCGGGATCGAGACCGTTCACCGGCTCGTCGAGGATGATCGTCGCGGGGTCGCCGAGCAGTGCGGCGGCGAGGCCGAGCCGCTGACCCATGCCGAGCGAGTACTTGCCGGCACGCTGGCGCGCAACCTCGTGGAGGCCGACGAGATCGACCATCGCGTCGACGCGCTTCCGCGAGATGCCATGTGTCTTCGCGAGCGCGAGCAGGTGATTGCGGGCAGAGCGGCCGGTGTGGATCGAGCGGGCCTCGAGGAGCGCTCCCACCTCGTGCAAGGGCGCGGGATGGTCGCGGTAGTGCTTGCCGTTGACGAGCACGTCGCCCGTCGTGGGCGCGTCGAGGCCGAGGATCAGCCGCATCGTCGTCGACTTCCCCGAGCCGTTCGGCCCGAGGAAACCCGTGACGATCCCGGGCTTGACGACGAACGAGATGTCGTCGACGGCGCGCTTCGCCTCGTAGTCCTTCGTCAGGCCGGTTGCCTCGATCACCGCCCTAGTCTCGGCGTCCCGTCTGAGGACTTGATGAGAAACGCCCTCAGGAGACCGAGAGGAGCGTCCGCTCGAGCGCCGCCCGCCAGCCGGAATAGAGCGTTTCCGCCTGGTCGCGGGACATTCGCGGCTCGAACAGCTCGCCGGCCGGTGATGCGCGGCGCTCCCCGAGGGCGAGCAGGGCGGCGCCGAGCGCGGTCTGCTCCGCCTCCCGTGCCGTCTCGACGGGCACCCCGAGGACGTCGGCCTGGAACTGCATCAGCCACCGGTTGCCCGTCATGCCGCCGTCGGCGCGCAGCAGCTCGACCGCGGGCATCGTCTCGAGCACGTCGCGTACCTGATACGCAGTCGCTTCGAGCGCGGCGCGCGCGAGGTGGGCGTGTGTCGTGCCGCGCGTGATGCCGGTGATCAACCCGCGCGCATCCGAGCGCCAGTGCGGAGAGCCGAGGCCGGTCAACGCCGGCACGAAGTAGACGCCGCCGTTGTCGGAGAGCTCGGTGGCGAGCTCCTCCGCCATGCGCGGGTCGTCGATGAGCGAGAGACCGTCCCGGAGCCACTGCACCGCGGCGCCGGTGACGAACACGGCTCCTTCGAGCGCGCGCCGCGGTTGCTCGCCCGGCAGCCGCGCCGCAGCGGTGCGCAGCACCCCGTGGCCGGGATCGCCGTCGGTCTCGACGAGGACGAACGCGCCGGTGCCGTACGTCGCCTTGGCGGCTCCGCCGGCCGCGAAGAGCGCCGCCTGCTGGTCGCCGGCGATGCCGCGGATCCCGTCGCCGAACTCGGCGCCCGACGGGCGGATCTCCGGCAGCACCTCGCGCGGGATCGAGAACAGGTCGAGCAGCTCGTCGTCCCAGTCGAGCGTCTCGAGCGAGTAGAGCAGCGTGCGCGACGCGTTCGTCTCGTCCGTCGCGTGCACTGCACCATTCGTCAGCTTCCAGACGAGCCAGGTGTCGACCGTGCCGAACGCGAGGTCGCCCTCGTGTCGGGCGAGCAGCCACTCGAGCTTCGTCGCGCTGAAATAGGGATCCGGGACGAGGCCGGTGCGGGCGCGAATGAAGTCGGCGTCGAGCTGCGCGCAGCGGTCGGCCGTGCGCCGGTCCTGCCAGACGATCGCATTCGAGACCGGCTCGCCCGTCGTGCGGTCCCACAGAAGCGTCGTCTCGCGCTGGTTCGCGATCGCGACCGTGTCGTAGCCGTCGAGGCCGACCATCGCCTCCCGGACGCTCTGCCAGATCTCGTTCGGGTCGTGCTCGACCCACCCCGGTTGCGGGAAGTGCTGCGGAAGCTCGGCGTAGCCGCGCCCGTGCACGTTCAGCTCGTCGTCGACGAGGAGACAGGTCGTGCCGGTTGTCCCCTGGTCGACGGCGAGGATCAAGCGGCCGCGACGGCGCGTTCCGGCAGGACGTGCCTGAGGAACCGGCCGGTCCAGCTGTCCTCGACCTCGGCGACGTCCTCGGGCCGGCCGACGGCGATCACCTCGCCGCCCGCTTCGCCGCCCTCCGGACCAAGGTCGATGATCCAGTCGGCCTGCTTGATCACGTCGAGGTTGTGCTCGATCACGATCATCGTGTTGCCGCCGTCGACGAGGCGCTGCAGCGTTTCCAGCAGCTTCTCGATGTCGGCGAAATGCAGGCCGGTCGTCGGCTCGTCGAGGATGTACAACGTCTTGCCGGTGGCGACCTTGCACAGCTCGGCTGCGAGCTTGACGCGCTGCGCCTCGCCACCGGAGAGCGTCGTCGCCGGCTGGCCGAGCTTGATGTAGTCGAGCCCGACGTCGTGCAGCGTCTGCA
>JAICWC010000075.1 GCA_025934995.1 Thermoleophilia bacterium
GCCGGAGATGAGCTTCGTGTCGGGCCGTTTGTGCGTCCCTTTGAAGAACATGTGCTCGGAGAAGTGCGCGATCCCGTTCGTCGCCGCGGTCTCGTAGCGCGAGCCGGCGGCGAGCATGAGCATGCACGTCACCGATTGCGCGTGCGGCAGGTTCGCCGTGATCACGCGCAGGCCGTTGTCGAGTGTGTGGCGTTCGAACGTGCTCATCCTCGGACCAGCCGAATCGGTATCACACCGGACTCGACGTCGAGCTCGGCATCCCCCGGGGACTCGATCGGCGGGCCGGTGCGGATCTTCGCCGAGGCCTCGTCGAGCGCGATCGCGACGACCTCGGTCGTCCTGAGCTCCTTCTCGGACGGCTGCCGCGCCTCGGCCCAGCGGCCGGGCGCGATGTGCTCGACGATCGCCTCGAGCGCGCGCACCTTCTCCTCGCCCTCGACCTTCCGTGGGGTTCCGAGCACGACCGCGGAACGGTAGTTGACCGAGTGGTTGAAGACGGACTTGGCGAGGACGATCCCGTCCAGGTGCGTGACGGTGACGCAGACGGGGGCACCGGAGCCGAGTGTCTGCAACATCCGCGACGCCGGCGAGCCGTGCAGGTAGAGGACGTCGCCGACGCGCGCGTGCAGCGTCGGGATCACGTACGGCTGGTCGTCGACGACGAAGCCGAGGTGGCAGAGGAAGCCGTCGTCGAGGATCGCGTCGATCGTCTCGCGGTCGTAGCGGCCCCGCTCCGGATGCCGTTTCACCTGCGTCGCCACGGACGCCAATCTACTTACAGCGGGCCGGCGTACGGCCTGACGTTCTCGCGCACGATCCGGCCGCCGCGCTTCGTCACGGAGAAGCGCTTGCCGGTGGTGCTGCGCACCGAGTAGACCGTGACGGCCCCGTTGTGGGCGATTCTGATTCCGGTCGTCGGGGCGTTCGGATGGTGCTTCGACCAGCGCATGTACAGCGCGAGCTCTCGCGCAGCGGCGCGGTCGGCGAAGAAGCGGCGCGCCCGTGCGGTGAACGCGATCTCGGCGGCGCTGTGGTAGCCGTGGGGATCGGGCCACGTGTGTCCGTAGCCACGCTCGATGTCGCAGCCGTCGAACGGGCCGCGCAGGCTGCCGAGCTGCACGCGGTTTCCGTGCCGCGCCTGGGCCTCGACGCCGATCCCGAACGGATCGACCTGGTGGTAGCGCATGAACTTGAAGCATGCCCACGACGACGCCTTTTGCAGCAGCGGATCGGAGGTGTCGAACTCCGCGATCCCGTTTGCGCCGACGACGACGCTGACGCCGTTCGCCGACCCGTGCTGCAGGGGCGCACTCGGCGCCGGCAGCGGCCGCGGGCGGTAGCTGCGCGGCGGCTTCACGGGCGCGTGCCGCGGCGGGATGCGCGGTCGCGCGTAGAAGAGCGGCTCGCGGGCGAGCAGTTTGCCGTGCGCGTCGCGGATCGTGACCGCCCGCGGCCGCGCCTTGGTCTGATGCGCAGCGGGGACCATGAACGCGAAGAAGCCTGCATCGATCGGCTTCGTGACCCAGAGGAACGACAGCTGCTTGGTCGTTCCGTCCGCGTACTCGATCGTGACCGAGCGCGCCGCCGGCGTGAGGACTTCGCCGGAGATCTCGCGCAGCAGGAGCGGGCCGCCGCGGCGCTGCATCAGCGACGCGCCCACCAGCAGTTTCTGCTCGCGTTTCGTGATGCAGCCGCCGCCTGAGCGCTCGGCCTCCCAGCAGAATCCGCCCTTGCGGGTCGGGGCGACGTAGAGCGCACGCCCGGCGACCGTTCCGACGCGTCGGGTTTGCGAAGCGATCGCCTGAGGACCCATCCCCCGCGGCGCGCCGACGGTCATGTCGAAGAAGCTGCGCTGCACGCGCGTCGGCGCCTTGGCGCCGGTGAACGGCACGGTCGTACGCCCGATCAGGTCGAGCAGCACGCCGAACGCGGGCGTCGCGAAGAGGATCGCGAGGAGGACCGCCGCGATCGCTGCGCTGACGACGACCTTGCGATGCCTCTTGATCCCTGCACGCTGCAGCACGTCGTCCCAGTCGCCGAACGCGTCCGGCTCGGGGACGAGCTGGTCGAGCATCATCTCGACGGTCATGCCACCGCCTCCGCGCGCAGGGTCTCGTGCGCTGCGTGCAGCGCTGCGGCGACCGTGCCGCGCGCGACGCCGAGCACCTCGGCGATCTCGTCGTACGAGAGATCGGCGTAGTGGCGCAGGAACAGCGTGTGCCGCTGACGGTCCGGGAGCGCCGCGACGGCGCGGCGGAGCTCGTCGAGCTCGACCGGCTCCGCGACCGTCTCCGGCGCGTCGCCGGGGACCTCGTGAGCGGTGCGGCGCTGCTGGTCGATCGCCGCGTTCAACACCATCCGCCACACCCACGCCGGGAGCGCGTCGTCGCTGCGGAGCGAGTGCCGCTCGCGCAGCGCGCGGGCGAATGCTTCCTGGACGGCGTCGGCGGCGGCGTCCGGCGAGCCGACGACGGCGATCGCCACCCGCAGAAAGCGCCTGTACTGCCGTCGGTAGAGGTCTTCGATCGCCGCCACATCGCCCATCTGCAGTAGAGACGCGCGAGCGGTCACGATCGTTTAGCCAATACCTCGGCTTCCTTCTCGCGCGTCAGCGTCGGCCGTTCGCCCGGGGTGCCGCGGTCCCACTCGAGCGTGTCGCGGGCGGTCTCCTCGAGGGGGCGCGTCGTCGCCCAGCCGGGAACCTCGCGCTGCATCAGGAACCACGACTCGCGGTCGGGCAGCCAGAGCGGCAGCTCCGTCCACGGCTCCACGCCTGCGTCGAGGACAGCCTGCGAGTCGACCCAGACGAGGTTCGCGTCGCCACGCAGCCGTTCGAGCAGCTCGCCCAGCGTCAGCTGCGGCCCGGTCGCGTCGAACGTTCCGCCGAGCCCGTGCAGTGCGAGCTGCACGAGCCACGCCGCGAGGTCGCGGGCGTCCACGACCTGCACCGGCTGCTCCGCGTCGCCGGGCGCGAGCACGTCGCCGCCCGCCGCGAGTCGGCGCGGCCAGTACGTGAATCGGTCGGTCGGGTCGTACGGGCCGACGATCAGCCCGGCGCGCACGCGCGCGCTGTGCTCGCCGTAGACCTCCTCGACGACGCGCTCGCACGCCCGCTTCAACGCGCCGTAGTGCTGCTGGATGTCTTCCGAGTCCGGTTCGTCCTCGGGCTCGGCATAGACCGAGACCGACGAGACGAACACGTAGCGCTGCACCGCGTCGCGCAGCAGCTCCGCAGACTGCCGCACGATCCGCGGCACGTAGCCGCTCGTGTCGACGACGCCGTCCCATTCGCGGCCGCGCAATGCGTCGAGCCCGCCGTCGCGGTCGCCGTGCAGGTGCTCGGCCTCGGGGAAGAGCTCGGGGTTCGTCCGGCCGCGCGTGAACGTCGTCACCTCGTGGCCCTGCTCGAGCGCGTGTGCGACCGCATGGCGGCCGAGGAACTTCGTCCCGCCGAGCACGAGCAGCTTCATGCCGGATACCGCTCGATGACGCGGGCGATCGCATCGACCCCGAACTGCAGCGCGTCCGCCGGCACGCGCTCGTCGGCGTTGTGGATGAGCGGCGTGATCTCGAAGTCGTCGGGCAGCCGCAGCGGCAGGTAGCCGTACGACTGCACGCCTGCGCGCGAGAGATGGCGCGCATCGGTCACGCCCGCCTGCAGCATCGGCACCGGCACGCCGTCGGGATCGAGCTCGCGGATGACGCCTTTCAGCAGCTCGAGCTGCGACAGGTCGGCCTCCGGCGGCCCGGGATCGTGACGGACGACCTCGATCTCGATGTTCTCGGTGCCGAGCAGCTCGTGCAGCTCGCGGATCAGGTCCTCCGGCGTCTGCCCGGGCAGGATGCGGCCGTCGAGCTCGACCTCGACCGTGCTCGGGATGACGTTGATCTTGTCGCCGCCGCGCAGGATCGTCGGGCTGACGGTGTTGCGGATGACGCGGCCGAAGATGCGACCTCGCGTCCCGAGCATCGCCACCGTGTGGTCGGCGGTCTCCGGATCGAGCAGGCCTCGAAGCGGCGGCACGTGCTCGGCCATCGTCGCGACCCACTCCTCGACGACGGGCGTCATGTGGACCGGCAGCCGCCGTGTGTCGAGCGCCTGCAGCACCTCGCCGAGCCGTGCCGCCGCCGAGCCCTCGACACCCATTGCGCCGTGGCCGCCGTTGCCGCGCACGGTCAGCTTCAGCCAGCAGAGCTGCTTCTCGCCGACCTGGATCGGATAGAAGCGCGTCTCGCCGACCACTTGCGACGCGCCGCCGAACTCGCCGAGGGCGTGCTTCGCGCCGCCCAGCGCCTCGGTGTGCTCGTCGGCGATGAACGCTGCGCCGTAGTCGCCGCCGTTCTCCTCGTCGCTGAGGATGAGCAGCACGAGCGGCGTCTCGCTCTCTCGGGCGACGGCGTCGAGGAACGCGCGCACGCACATCGCGACGCCGCCCTTCATGTCGAGCGCACCGCGGCCCCAGATCACGCCGTCGTGCAGCTCACCGCCGAAGGCGGGATGCGTCCACTCCTGCCCGACCGTCGTGACGACGTCGACGTGGCCGTACAGGAGCAGCGGCGGGCAGTCTTTCGTGCCCGCGTGCCGTGCGACGAGGTTCGGCCGTCCGGGCGCCTTCTCGTAGAGCTCGTACTCGATGCCGTTCGCGCGCAACAAGGAGCCAATGTGCGCGACGCACGCCTCTTCGTCGCCGGGCGGGTTCGTCGTGTCGAACCGGATCAGCTCCTGCAGGAGCGTCGCGACGTCGGTCACAGCTCCGCCAATGCGCTCAGCAGCCGGTCCACCTCGGCGTCCGTGTTGTAGTGGACGAGCCCGGCGCGGACGGCGCCGTGCGCGGACAGTCCGAGCCGTTCCATGATCTCGATCGCGTAGTAGTTGCCGTCCCAGACCGCGATGTCGCGCTCGGCGAGCCGCTCGGAGACGGTCCGCGGATCCAGCCCGTCGACGTTGAACGCGAAGGTGGGAACGCGGCCGTCCATCGTCGGCAGCCCGTACAGCGTGCAGCGCTCGGGCAACCCGTCGAGGAACCGCTGCCCGAGCGCATGCTCCCGGTCCCGAATCGCCGCCCAGCCGATCGACTCGACGTACTCGACCGCGGCGACGAAGCCGGCGAGCAGCTCGTGCGGAAGCGTGCCCGTCTCGTAGGGATGATCGGCGGGACGCACCTTGTACGTGCGCCACTGCGCCGTCAGGTCGGCGCGCACGTAGCCGAGGCCGAGGTGCGGGCCGAAGAACTTGTACGGGGAGCAGAGCAGGACGTCGACGCCGAGGTCGGCGACGTCGATCGGGCCGTGCGGTCCGTAGTGCACGGCGTCCGCCCAGACGAGTGCGCCGGCGCCGTGCGCGAGCTCGACGATCCGCTCGACGTCCGTGGTCGTGCCGACGGCGTTCGACGCGAGCGGGAACGCGACGACTCGCGTGCGGTCGCTCAGCTTCCGTTCGAGGTCCGCGTAGTCGAGCGTCGTGTCGTCGAGCACGTCGACGATCTGCACGCGCAGGCCGCGGTCGTGCGAAAGCTCGAGCCACGGGGAGACGTTGCCGTCGTGGTCGAGCGCGGTGCAGAGGATCTCGTCGCCGTCGTCGAGCGTGCGGCCGACGGTGCGTGTCAGAGCGAAGTTGAGCGTCGTCATGTTCGCGCCGAAGAAGGCCTCGTCCGGCTCGCAGCGCAGGAACGCCGCCGCCGTCAGCCGCGCCTGCGCGACGAGCGCGTCGCTGCGCCGGCTGTTGCCGAACGGGCCGCCGAGGTTCGCGTTCGACTCCCGCAGGTAGCCGGCGATCGCGTCGATCACGGAGTCCGGGACCTGGGTCCCGCCCGGCCCGTCGAAGAACGCCGTGGGCACCTGGAGCGACGAAAACCGCGACCGCACGTCCACGGCCGGACACTACCCTGCATGCCGTGAGCACCCTGTCGCCTCCGAAAGAGCGGCTCGACCGAGGTGAGCGCAGCGGCCTCGGCAAGCCCTGGCAGGTGATCGTGCTGAACGACAACCACAACACGTTCCAGGGCGTCGCGTTCGCGCTCTCCTCCGTGCTGCCGGGCGTCGACTACGACAAGGGGATGGCGCTTGCGACGAAGATCGACGCGACCGGGCTCGCCGTCGTCTGGTCGGGCGAGCAGGAGCAGGCCGAGCTGTACTGGGAGCAGCTGAAGGGCTACGGCCTGACGATGGCGCCGCTAGAGCACTGACCAGTCGTACCGCGGCTTCACCGTCAACGAGGCGCCGATGAAGCAGTCGCGCTCCGCCTTCGCGAGCAGGTCGCGGAGCTCGTCGTCGCCCGGCTGCGTGCGCAGCTCGACCGCGAGCTCGAGATCGATCTCGGTCGCCGCGTAGCGGCCGTCGCTCTCGCGCTTCGTGAACAGCGCGCGTGCCGTGGCGCGCTGCGACGTCAGCGCGTTGCCGGCGCGGCGGGCGTGGTGGTCGAGGCTCTTCAGCGAGCAGCGGACGAGCGCGGCGAGCAGCAGGTGCTCCGGCGTCCACGAGATGGTGTCGCCGAGTGGCGTCCCGTCTTCGGTGCGGAGGGTGTCGACCAGGTCGACCGTGTACCGGAATTCCCTCGCCACCGGTCGGATTGTGCCGTCCGGACCGGCTCATACGCTGTGGGTCGTGCGGCGTCTCCGCTCGTTGTCGGAAGCCGAGTGCTACGTCCGTTTGTACGGCGATCACGATCCGACCGTCCGAACGGTCAAGCTCGAGCCCCGGCGCCCTCGCTACCGTCCCAGCGTGTCCGGCGAAGATCTCCGGCGTGGGCTCGAGGAGCGGCTCGACGAACGGCTCGTCCCAGAGACCGAAGCCGCGTAGCGCGGTTCCGGACGTCCTCGCGGTTGGACTGCGGGTCGTCTTCTGCGGGATCAATCCCGGGCGCGTCTCCGATGCGGCGCGCGCCCACTTCGCGAATCCGCGCAACGACTTCTGGCGGCTCCTGTATGCAGCGCGCTTCACGTCGCGGCTGTACGAGCCGGTGGAGCAGTTCGAGGTCCTGAAGGAAGGCATCGGGATCACGAACGCCGCGTACCGCACGACGGCCGGCTCGGGAGACCTGCGCAGCGGCGACTTCGACGTCGCCCGCATCGAGCGGGTCGCGCGCGAATTCCGGCCCGAGTGGATCGGGTTCGTCGGCAAGGAGGCGTACCGCGGGCTGTTCGGCGAGCGGCCGGACCTCGGCGTGCAGTCGCGCAGGCTTGGGCCGACACGGTTGTTCGTGCTGCCGTCGACGTCACCCGCGAATGCGGCCGTGCCGTGGCGGGAGCGGCTCCGCTGGTTCCACGAGCTCGCGGGCCGCGCGTCCGGGTTGCCCATGCGGCACGCCGTCCGCGCGATCGTCGTCGATCCGGACCGGCGGCTCCTGCTGCTGCACTACGCGAACGAGTTCGACTCGTGGTGGATCCCACCGGGCGGCGGCATCGACCCGGGCGAGAGCGACGAGCAGGCGCTGCGCCGCGAGTTGCGCGAGGAGCTCGGCCTCGAGGAGTTCGAGATCGGGCCGCTGCTCTGGGAGAGCTCCCGCTACTTCACCCTCGACGCCGCATTCTGCGGGCAGAGCAACCGCAACTACCTCGTGCGGGTGCCGGCGATGGAGGCGCGTGTGATCAGCGAGGCGGACGACGCGCGCTGGTTCACGCTCGAGGAGGTGCAGGCGCTCCCCGACCACCCGCACGATCTCGAGAACCTCGTCAAGAGCGCCAGCGATTGGTGATCGGCGTCCGCCGGTCGCGGCCGAACGCCTTCGGCCGCAGGCGCACGCCGGGCGGCGCCTGACGCCGCTTGTACTCGGCCCGGTCGACGAGCGCGACCGCCCGCTGGACGACGTCCGGCTCGAAGCCGTCGCCCGACAGCTCCTCGAGGGTGCGGTCTTGCTCGACGTAGGCCTCGAGCACGGCGTCGAGCTTCGGGTAGGGCGGCAGCGAATCCTCGTCCAGCTGCTCGTCACGCAGCTCCGCGCTCGGTGCGCGGTCGATGATCGACTGCGGGATCAGCTCGCGGCCGGCGCGCTCGTTCAGGTGGATCGCGAGGCGGAAGACGTCGGTCTTGTAGACGTCCTTCAGGAGCGCGAAGCCGCCCGCCATGTCGCCGTAGAGCGTCGCGTAGCCGACCGACATCTCCGACTTGTTGCCGGTTGCGACGAGCAGCCAGCCGAACTTGTTCGAGAGCGCCATCAGGAGGGTGCCGCGGATGCGCGCCTGCAGGTTCTCCTCGGTCAGGTCGGGGTCGCGCCCGACGAAGTGCGTCTGCAGCGCGACGAGGAACTGCTCGACGATCGGCTCGATCGCGATCTCGCGGAAGTCGCAGCCGAGCGCCTCGGCGAGGCGCTGCGCGTCGCCGCGCGTCCCCTCCGACGAGAAGCGCGACGGCATCGAGACGCAGTGGACGCGCTCCGGCCCGAGCGTCTCCGCCGCGAGCGCAGCGACGAGCGCGGAGTCGATCCCGCCCGACACGCCGACGACGATCTCGCGGAAGCCGTTCTTCCGCACGTAGTCGTCGAGCCCGAGCTCGAGCGCCATCCGCATCTGCTCGAGGTCGTCGCAGAACGCCGCGAGCTCCGGCTGTAGGTGCTCCGTCTGCCCGTGCGGCGTCCCGATGTGGATCGTCGTCACGGCGAAGTCGCCTCGTTCCGCCGCCAGCGCGCGCCGCCGCGCATCCGTCAGCCGTCTCTGCACGACCGAGGACGGATCGACGTCGACGACGAGCAGGCATTCCTCGAAGCCGGGCGCGCGGGCGAGCACCGTCCCCTCGTCGTCGATCACGAGCGAGTGGCCGTCGAAGATCAGCTCGTCCTGGCCGCCGACGGTGTTGCAGAAGGCGACGAACGCCGACGTGTCGCGCGCACGTGTGCGGAACATCTCCTCGCGCTCGCGGTCGCGCAGCAGGTGGAACGGCGACGCAGAGATGTTGACGATCAGCTCCGCGCCGGCGAGCGCGAGATCCGTCGCCGGCGGCCCGGGCTGCCACATGTCCTCGCATACCGTCACGCCGATCAGCGTCTCGCCGTGCTCGAACAGGAACAACTCGTTTCCCTGCGCGAAATACCGCATCTCGTCGAAGACGCCGTAGTTCGGCAGGAAGCGCTTCTTGACGAGCGCCTTCACCTCGCCGCCCGCGCAGACGGCGGCCGCGTTGTAGAGGTCGCGGTCGAACGTCGGCGTGCCCACGACGGCGACGATGCCGCGAGCGGCACGCGCGACCTCCTCGAGCGTCGACTCGGCGGCACGGACGAAGCCGGGTCGGAGCAGGAGGTCCTCCGGCGGGTAGCCGGTGATCGCGAGCTCGGGGAAGAGCGCGAGATCGGCGCCTGCGGCCTTCGCTTCCTCGAGGCGGGCCAGGATCAGGTCGCGGTTGCCGGTGAGATCACCGACGACGGGATTGATCTGGGCAAGCGCGATCCGCATTTTCAGGCTTCAGTGTATGGACGGGGATCTCGCCGCCGACGCAATCTCGTCGAGCGACTCGGGGTTCTCGAGCGACGACAGGTCGCCGGGATCCTTCCCGAGCACGCGCGCGCGGACGGCGCGCCGGACGATCTTCGCCGAGCGCGTCTTCGGCAGTGCGCCCACCCAGACGATGCGGTCCGGCTTGAACGCCTTCCCGAGCACGTCGGTGACCGCGGTCGCGACGCGCGCGTCGTCGATCTCGGAACCGGGCTTCGCGATGCAGAAGATCCACGCCACCTCGCCTTTCACCTCGTGCGGCACGCCGATCGCCGCGGCTTCGCTGACGATCCCCGAGCCGATCGCCGCCGACTCGAGCTCGGCCGGACCGATCCGCTTGCCGGCGATGTTCAACGTGTCGTCGCTGCGCCCGTGGAGGAACCAATAGCCGTCGGAGTCGACGGACGCCCAGTCGCCGTGCGTCCAGATGCCGGGGAACCGGGCCCAGTACGCGTCGTGGAAGCGCTCCCCGTCCGGGTCGTTCCAGAGCCCGCGCGTCATGCCGGGCCACGGGCGCCTGCAGACGAGCTCGCCGACCGCGCCGCGCACCGGCGTGCCTTCGGCGTCGACGACGTCCATGTCCTGGCCGAGCGCAGGGACGCCGAGCGCGACCGGCTTGATCGGCTCGAGGATGCACGTGGCGAGGAAGCAGGCGCCCACCTCGGTGCCGCCGCTGATGTTCACGATCGGCACACGAGACTCGCCGACCGTCTCGAACAACCATCGGTACGGATCGGGATTCCACGGCTCGCCCGTCGTGCAGAACGCCTGCAGCGACGAGCGATCGTGCTGCGGGTCCCCCTTCGGAATGAGGGCGCGCACGAGCGTCGGCGACAGGCCGAGCATGGTCACGCGTTCGGATTCGACGAGCTCCCACAGGCGATCGTCCGGCCAGTCGGGCGCGCCTTCGGCGAAGACGATCGTGGCGCCGCACGCGCCCGCGCCGACGACGGTCCACGGCCCCATGATCCAGCCCATGTCCGTCGCGAAGTGCACGCGGTCGCCCGCGCGGACGTCGGTCTGGTACGCCGCCTCGCGGGCGATCGAGACGAGGAAGCCGCCCTGCACGTGCAGCGCGCCCTTCGGCCGGCCGGTCGTTCCCGACGTGTAGGCGAGCAGGTACGGCGCCTCGCTGTCCGCCTCGAGCGGTGGCAGCGCTCCCGGCTGCTTCTGCACGAGCTGGGGCCACGAGCGTGTCTCGCGACTCCATTCGAGCACGGTGTGCTCGCCCGTCTCGTCGAGGATCGCACGCATGTCGACGCGCTTCCCTCGGCGCAGGGACCAATCGGCGCAGATGACGACCTTCGCCCCCGAGTCCTCGAGCCGCGATGCGATCGCAGGGGCTGCGAAGCCGGAGAAGATCGGCACCAGCACGGCGCCGACGTGCGCGCAGGCGTGTGAGGCCACGGCGACCGCCGGACACATCGGCATGAAGATCGCGACGCGGTCGCCCGGCTCGACGCCGAGCTCGACGAGCGCTTCCGCCACCTGCGTCACCTCGCGCGAGAGCTCGGCCCACGAGAGCGCGTCGCGCGCGCCGTCCTCGTACCGGCCGACCACCGCCTCGCCGTCGCGCGCCGCCCATTTGTGAACGCAGACGCGCGCGATGTTCGTGGTCGCGCCGACGAACCAGCGGGCCCACTTCGGACCGCGCGACAGGTCCACGACCTCCTGCCAGTGCAGCCCGAGCTCGAGATCCTCGACGACCGCCGACCAGAACCGCTCGGGCTCCGCGACGGAGATCGCGTGCAGCTCGTGGTAGTCCGCCGCGTCCAGCCGCCGCAGCAGGCGCGTCATGTTCGCCTTCTCCAGGCGGTCGGCCGGGGGGTGCCAGATAAAGTCGCTCACGGGATGAAGGCTCGCATTTTCGCCGAGGAGAACCGGAAGTGGTGGACGTTGGCCGCGGTCGCGTTCGGCCTCTTCATGATCATGCTCGACAACACGATCGTGAACGTCGCGCTGCCGTCGATCGAGCGCGACCTGCACATGTCGATCGCGAGCCTCGAGTGGGTCGTGACGGCGTACGCCCTCACCTTCGCGGCCCTGCTGATCACCGGCGGCAAGCTCGGCGACTACTACGGGCGGCGGAAGATGTTCACGTTCGGCCTCGCGATCTTCACGCTTGCGTCCCTCGCGTGCGGGTTCGCGCCGAACGCCGGCTTCCTGATCGGCATGCGCGCGGTGCAGGGCGTCGGCTCGGCGCTCATGAACCCGGCGACGCTCTCGATCATCACCGCCACGTTCGAGCCGCGCGAGCGCGGCCGCGCGATCGGCATCTGGGCAGGCGTCTCCGCGATGGCGCTCGCGATCGGCCCGCTGCTCGGCGGCCTGATCGTCGACAACCTGAACTGGAACTGGATCTTCTTCGTCAACGTCCCCGTCGGCGTCGTCGGCATCGTCGTCTCGCAGCTCGTCATCCGCGAGTCGCGTGACACCTCGCATGAGCAGAGCATCGACATTCCCGGGCTCGTCACGTCCGGTCTCGGGCTGCTCGCGCTCTGTTACGCCCTGATCGAGGGGAACAAGCACGGCTGGACGTCGGCGGAGATCATCGGCCTGTTCGTCGCCTCGGTCGTCCTCATCGCCACGTTCGTCGTGCTGGAGATGCGTCAGCGGCTGCCGATGCTCGATCTCTCGCTCTTCCGGATCGCGTCGTTCAGCGGCGCGAACACCGTCGCGCTGCTCGTCTCGCTCGGGATGTTCGGCGTCTTCTTCTACGTGTCGCTCTACGTGCAGAACATCCTCGGCTACTCGCCGACAAAGGCGGGCGCGACCTTCCTGCCGATGACGGTGCTGATCATCCTGATCGCGCCGCTCGCCGGCAACTTCTCCGACAAGATCGGCTCGCGCTGGCTGATGGGCGCCGGCATGACGCTGCTCGGGACCAGCCTGCTCCTCTACCTGCGCGTCGGCGTGCACAGCACGTACGTGAGCCTGCTGCCGCAGCTGATCCTCGGCGGCGTCGGCATGGCGATGACGATGTCGCCGATGACCTCGGCCGCGATGGCCTCGGTGCCGGTCGACAAGGCCGGCGTCGGCTCGGGCGTCCTGAACAGCTTCCGCCAGGTCGGCGGGTCGCTCGGGATCGCGCTGATGGGTGCGATCCTCGCCTCGTATCTCGCCCCCGGCGACCGCAACCCGCAGGATTTCGTCAACGGCCTGCACGCCGCGCTGACCGTGAGCGCGGGCATCGTCTTCGCCGGCGCGGCGGTCGCCATGCTGACGGTCAGGCCGTCTCGTCGCGGCGAGCAGCAGCTCGCAGGGCGGAAGCTCGCCGCCTCGCCTCGATGAGGAACTTCGGGACGCAGAGCGCCCAGGCGTCCTCGACGAGGTCGACCATCTCCTCGTAGTCGAGCGCCGCGAGGCGGACGCGGATCCAGTTGAAGCGGAGGTCGGATTCGCCGGGCAGCTCGAACGTCTCCGGCTTCGATTCGACCGCCGCCGCCCGCCAGTCCTTCGGGAAGCCGAGCCCCATCGTCTCGCCGTCGGGCGCGAGCGAGAGGAAGACGATCTGACCGACCCGGAACTTCACCCGCCCCCGGACGACGACCTCGTACGCCCGCGGCAGCGTGGCGGCCAGGGCTCGAACCTCGTCGACGGTGACTGCCATTGAAAACCTTCCGCGAACGTCAAAAAGGGGGTTACCCCCTTTACAAAAGCATGTCTATAGCGAAGAGGCCCCCGGCTGCGGCTCCGGGGGCCTCCTCGAGAGGCTCGCCGATCCTGTGAGGGCTTCGGAAGCTCGGCTCTGCGGCCCAGCCGCGCCTCCTGCCCGTCACCGGATTGTCCGGCGCGCCCCCTGCAAACCCGAGCCTGGCGTCCGGCCTGGTTGCAAGGTGGCCTGACTATAGGCGCCATGTCCCGA
>JAICWC010000012.1 GCA_025934995.1 Thermoleophilia bacterium
CGTTCATCGCGTCGTTCCCCAGGTGGTACGCCTCGGTGCCGATGACGCCGGGGACGATCGCGTTGCACGTGATGCCGTGGCGCGCGCCCTCCATCGCGAGCGTCTTCGTCAGCCCAAGGAGGCCCGCCTTCGTCGTCGAGTAGCTCGCCTGTCCGAAGCCCCCGAGCGTGCCCGCGACGGACGACATGTTGACGATGCGGCCCCAGCCGCGTTCGCGCAGGTGCGGCCAGACGGCCTGCGCGCAGTTGAAGGCCCCGGTCAGGTTGACGCGCAGGTCGCGCTCCCAGAGCTCCGCCGACTGATTGTGGAACTGCCCGACGTGGTCGAGCGTGCCGGCGTTGTTGATCAGGATGTCGACCGACCCGAGCTCGTCGACCGCGCGCGCCACGGCGGCGTCGACCTCGGCTCGGCTCGTGACGTCGCAGCGGAGGGCGAGCGCGCGCCGGCCCAGCTCGCGGATCTCGGCGACCGTCTCCTCGGTGTGCACCAGACCCTGCCGGCGCGCGGCGGTCGCGAGCGCGCCGTACCGGTCCGTCTCTTCGGAGAGCTCGGACTCGACGAGCAGGTCCGCGACGACGACGTCGGCGCCGGCGCGCGCGAGGGTCAGCGCGTCGGCCCTGCCCAGTCCTCTCGATCCTCCGGTGACGAACGCGACTCGGCCGGAGAGGTCGATCTCAATCGCCACGCGGCAAGAATATTTCCTTCGCGATCACGAGCCGCTGGATCTGCGATGTCCCCTCGTAGATCTGGAACAGCTTGGCGTCGCGCATGAGCTTCTCGACCGGGTACTCCTTGATGTAGCCGTACCCGCCGAAGACCTGCACCGCATCCGTCGTCACCTTCATGGCGGTGTCGGCGGCGAAGCGCTTCGCGAAGGACGAGTACAGCGTCGCCTTGCGGCCGTAGCCCTGATCCAGCATCCACGCGGCCTGCCAGCAGAGGAGACGCGCGGCCTCGATCTCCGTCGCCATGTCGGCGATCATGAAGTTGACGCCCTGGTGCATCGCGATCGGCACGTCGAACGTGACGCGCTGCTTCGCGTACTCGACCGAATGCTCATAGGCCGCCTGCGCGACGCCGACCGCGCCGATCGCGGTTCCGGGCCGCGTCGCATCGAGCGTCGCCATCGCGATCTTGAAGCCGTCGCCCTCCCGGCCGAGCAAGTTCTCGGCGGGAACCCGCACGTCCTGGAGTGCGAACGCCGACGTGTCGGTCGAGCGCTGGCCCATCTTCTCGAGATGCGACTCGATCGTCACGCCCGGGGCGTCCATCGGGACGATGAAGGCCGACATCCCCTTCGCGCCGCCTTTCGGATCGGTCTTGGCGAAGACGGTCGCCCACGCGGCGTAGCCGGCATTCGTGATGAACGTCTTCGAGCCGTTCAAGACGTACTCGTCGCCGTCGCGGACGGCAGTCGTCTTCAGCGCGGCGACGTCGGAGCCCGCGCCGGGCTCGGAAAGGCCGAACGACGCGAGGATCGGCTCCTCGATCAGCGGTGACAGCCATTTCCGCTTCTGCTCGTCGGAGCCGAAGACGATGACCGGCCCGGAGCCGAGGCCGTTTGCCGAGATCGACGTGCCGATGCCGGAGCAGCCCCAGTAGAGCTCCTCGCCCACGAGCATGCCGTCGAACGCGGAGAGCCCGGGGCCGCCGTACTCCTCCGGAACGTGGAGGTTCATCAGGCCGAGGTCGTGCGCCTTGGCGATCACGTCGGCGGGGTGGCGCATGTGCTCGTCGTACTCGCGCTCCTTCGGGCGGATCTCGTTCGCGGCGAACTCCCGCGCGAGCTCCCGCAGCGCCTTTTGCTCGTCCGCCAGCGCGAAGGAGATGCCTGTCGCTTCGATCGTCGCCATGTCTCGAAACTCCGGAAGTTGCTTGACTGACCAGTCAATCAGCGATTCTAGCAGGGAAATTGTGCGACGCTGCAGCGATGCTGATCGCGCCCGTGCCGGCCGCGGCCGCCAACTATTCGCACCACCACCGCCCGGCCGCGTCGGTGCGGATGGTCGTCGTCCACGCGACGGAAGGCTCGTACGACGCGACCGTCTCGTGGTTCCGCAACCCGCGCGCACGCGCAGCGGCCAACTACGTCGTCGGCCGGGACGGCCGGATCGCGCACATGGTCCCGGACAATGAGGTTGCCTGGCATGCCGGGAACGGCTACGTGAACGCCCACTCGATCGGCGTCGAGAACGAGGGCTACACGGCAGTGGACGGCACCTTCACCGATGCCGAATACCGGGCGTCCGCTCAACTCGTCGGCTCGCTGCTGCAGCGCTACCGCATCGCCGCCGACCGCACGCACGTGATCGGCCACAGTCAGGTCCCCGATCCGTTCCACCGCGGCGAGTTCGGCGGCTGGGCACATCACACCGATCCCGGCGCGTTCTGGGATTGGACGCGGTACATGGCGTACGTGCGCGACTATCGCGCAGGCCGCACGCCGCCGCCGCGGCCGATCGACGTGACGATTCCCGACCTCGAGCTCGGGCAGACGGTGACCGGACTGGTGGCGTGGAACGCCGTCGCGACGGGCGAAGCGGTCGACCACGTGGACTTCATCGTCGACGGGGTCGTCCGCGCAAGCGTCACGAGCGAGCCGTACACGTGGGCGTGGGACACGTCGCTCGAGAAGAAAGGCCGCCACATCCTGACCGTCCGCGCCGTCGGCATCGACGGGCGAAGCGCAATCGCGACGGTCGTCGTCGAGTCGAACACGCCGCCTCCGGCGGCGCCGGGCGTCTCGCTCCCGCCCGAGCTGCCGCCGTTCGTCGGAACGGTCGCGCTGACCCCGAACCTGGACGGGCGCGTCGTCCGGGTCGAGCTGTGGATCGACGGCGCCGTCGCACAGACGGTCGACGCGGCGCCCTGGACGCTCACGTGGGACACGAGCACGGTCACGCCGGGCGAGCACACGCTCGCGATTCGCGCCGTCGGGCCCACGGGCAAGGCGGGCGCGGCGGTCACGCTCGTGCAGGTTCAGGCTCCGCCGTCGCCCGTGCCAGCGCCGCGGCGGCGATGAGCACCAGCGCGAACGCGGCGAGCCGCATCGCGCCTCCCGAGCCCTCCGCGAAGAGCAGCATGCCGCCGGCGATCGGGAGCGCGTTGGTCCAGAGGACCGCGACTCCTGCCGTCGCGAGCCGGCGGCCACGCTGCAGGGCGAGCTGGAACGCCACGAACGCGAGGCCGTGACATGCGAGCAGCGCTGGCACGAACCAGAGGCGGACGCCGCCGACGACCGCGATCTTCGTGCCGACGTCGCCCGCGGCATAGAGAATCCCCGCCGCCGTGCCGAGACCTGCACCGCCGGGCAGCGCAGCGGCGGCCGCCCCGGCGGCGACGATCGATCCGCCGATCCAGAGCGCGACGGCGAGCAACGAGCCGCGGCTGGATGCCGTGTGCGAGCCGAGCGACAGCCCGAGCAGAAGCAGGCCGGCGAGCGCGAGCGCGACGCCGAGCCGCTCGTGTGCCGCCAGGCGCCCACCACCGACCGCGAGCACGACGATCCCGCCCGCTGCCGCTGCCTGGACCACCGAGAGCGGTGCGATGCGAAGCGCGACGACGTAGAACACCCAGCCGCCGATGCCGCCGGCAAAGCCGACGACCCAGCGGCGGTTGCGAAAGAGGGAAAGCAGCGATCGCACGGGATGGCGCACCGCCAACGGCGGCAACGACGACGCCGCGTCGTGTTGGAGCGCATAGCCGCGGTTGATCGCGACCGTCGACGCGATCGCGAGCAGCAGCCCGAGGGCGATCACTGGAACGGAAGATACGACTCGGCAGCGAGCGCAGCCACGCCCACGCGAGGCAGATCGCGCAGGCGCTCGATGACGACGAAGCGCGGCTGCCACTCCGGGAAGAACTTCCGGTTGAACTGCAGCAGGTTGTCGAGCTGGAACCACCCCTTCAAGCGCTGCAGCACGCCGCGGACGATGCGCTCGCTGAAGGCGAGGTCGGCGCGCTCGAACAGCTGCGCGAACGGCGCGAAGTTCAACGAAACCCGCGCAAAGCCGTTCGCGCGAGCCCAGTCGACCGTCTCGCAGATCAGCCACTCCGTGAACCCGTTCGGAACGAGCCTGCGTCGCGGCATCGAGGAGAGCGAGAGCGCCGAACCGGGACGCGAGACGGCGAAGTGGAGGAAGCCCGCCGGTCGCATTTCGTCGTCGAACCCGACGATGAACAGCGAGTCGTCGTCGCCGAGCCGGAAAAGCGTGTCGAGCGCCATCACGAAGCCGCGCTCGGGCTTCTCCCCGCGCCACTCCGCAGCGATCGCTTCGAGCTCGTTGCGGAGCCGGCTGTCGAGCTCGCTGGGGCGCAGCACGCGCACCGTGTAGCCGGCCTTCTCGAGCCGGTGCGTGGACTGCCGAACCTTGCGAATCGCACGACCGTCGAGCGAGAACGACGCCGTCGCGACGACGGCCTCGTCGCCGTGATAGAGCGCGCGCAGTCCGAGCTGACGGTAGTCGTCGATGCACTCACGGCATGCACCGAGGATCGCAACGCGCCAGCCGCGCTCATGCGCGAAATCGAGAAATCGCCTCGTCAGGTCTCGTCGCAGCTCCGCCGGGCCGATCGGATCGCCCGCGACGAGCGCGACGCCGCCGACGACGCGATACGCCAGGAACGCAGCGCCGTCGTCGGAGAAAAAGTACGACTTGTCCGCGCGAAGCGCGAACGGCGCGAGCGTGTCGGCGCCCCACGTCGCAACGAGCCTGTGCGCGAGTGAATGCTCGTGCGCCTCCCGATGCTGACGGTACCGCCACGGCGCCGTCCACTCCGCGAGCACGAGCGCGACCGACCCCCAGGCGAGCAGGAAGGCGGAGATCGGGAACCAGTCCGCGACGGGGTCGCTCAGGTGCGCGGCGCCGCGGAAGCTCAAGCCGGCGATCGCACGACCCGTCACGTCGAGCGCGAAGCCCAGCGTGTACGACTGATCCGCCATGAGCCGGTTGAGCCAGAGCGTGACGACGCCGTAGAGCACGACTCCGGCTGCGGCGACGACGGCATGCACCAGAACGCGCGGCCGGGAGGCCGGGTCGCCCGGCGCACGAAAATCTGCGCGGCGCGCGAGGAGCGACACGACCGCGATGCCGGTGACGACTGCGCCTTCGTCGAACCGCCGCCCGACGTGGAGCACGAGCAGCACCGCAAGAAGGCCGATCGCGACCTGCCACGCGCGGCGGCTGCCGCGCGCGAGCGCCCGCGCCGAGACGAGCAGGGCAGCCGCGATCGGAACGACGAGCGCTTTCGAGACTCCGTGCACATGCGCCGGATCGAACGCGGCGACGAGCGACTGCCGGTGTTCCGGCAGCATCGCGTCGAAGATCGCAAGCGCGGCCACGCCGCCGACGAGCCACGAGAGCACCGACCGCGCGCGTGTCCGCGCCGAGACGCGTGAGTGCCCGAGCAACGCGCCGAGGACGCCGGCGAGCACGGCCGGCACGATCACGGCCTGTTCCGAAGCCGCAGCGTGGAACGCGCTGTGCGCCGAGATCTGGCGAACGACGAGGATCGAGACCCCGTTCAACGAGTAGAGCCAGCCGCCGACCGCGAAGCCGAGCAGGAGCCCGGCGACGAGCGCGTCGGCGCGCGCCCAGCGCGCGAGCCGGGCGAGCAGCGCGCCCGCGACGATCCAGACCCCGACGTAGAGGACGAGCGGGACGCCCGCTCGATGTGGAAGCTCGTCCAGCGCGAGCGCGTCGCGAACGCCCGGGCCCGGCAGCTTCAGGTGGCGGTGGACGACGTACAGCCAACCGCTCGTCCCGACGATCGTCGCTCCTCCGAGCACGGTCGCGGTCAGCGTGCGCGCCGCACTACGCACGGAGCTTCTCCGCAGCAGTCTCGTACGCGGCAGCCGCGTTCTTCCGCCACAACGCCCAGTTGTGCCCGCCGAAGCTGGCGAAGAAATGGTTGCGAACCCGCAGCTTCGTCAGCTCGCGTGCGAACCTGCGGTTCTGCGCGCGAAAGTGATCCTCCGTCCCGGAGTAGAACCAGAAGTACGTGCCGAGCCTGCGGAGCGTCGGCGCGACGCGCGGCAGCCGCAGCGCCGGGTCGTTACGCGAGAGCAGCTGCAGCTTCGCGCCGAAGATGCTGCGCAGCGGATCCGGCTTCGCGTAGCCCGACCAGCTCTCGACGACCGAGAACTCGTCCGGGTGCTGCAGCGCGAGATTGATCGCGCCGTATCCGCCTTCCGAGAGCCCCGCGATGCCGCGCGCGGCGCGTGTCGGAGCGGCGCGGTAGTGCGTGTCCACGTAGCGCACGAGGTCACGCGTCACGAAGGTCCCCCAGCCGTTGCCGGGCGTCGCTCCATCCGCCCACTCCTTGTCGCTGTACGTTCCCGTCGAGCCGAACGGCATGACGAGGATCAGCGGTTGCGCACGATGCCGCGCGGTCAGCGCGTCCTCGAGCACACCGAGCTGCACCGTAGTGATGAACGCGAGGGGGCGCCCGGGGAAGCCGTGCAGGAGGTAGAGCACCGGATACCGCCGCTGCGGCTGCGACGAATAGCCCGGCGGCAGGTACACGTACGTCTCCTGGCTGCGGCCGCCGAGCGCGGGGCTACGGACGAACACCTTCTCGAGCGTGCCGGGGTGCTTGACGAACGCGGCCTCCCGCGGGGGCGCGAAGCCGCGGTACATGAGGAAGTTGTCGACATAACCGCGTACGCCGAAGAGGCCGACGGCGAGGAACGCGGCGAGCGCCGCACCCACGCCCGCTCCCAGGACGTTGGAACGACGGAGTGTCACGGTGCGAGGCTACGGTGACGGTCTAAGGCGAGGATGAGTTTTCACAGGCGATTCACCGTTCTTCTGCTCGTCGGGGCCGTCGCCGCAGCAATCGCCGCCGTGAGCATCGCGCACCGCTCGTCACGTAAGGACGACCGGGTCGTCTGGACGCACGTCGGTTCCCTCGGCTACGAGGTTTATCTCCCGAACGGGTACGACACGAGCGGCCTGCGGTATCCGGTCGTCTACTTCCTGCACGGGCTCCCCGCGGGGTCGAAGTCCTTCGAGTTGTTCGGCTGGCTCGACCGCGCCATCGACCACACGGCGAAACCGGCGATTCTCGTCGTCCCGCAGGCGGCGACCGGCAGCAACACCGACCCCGAGTATCTGGGGCGCTGGGAGACGGCGATCGCAGGCGACGTCCCGCGCGCGGTCGACGCGCACTACCGCACGATCGCAGCTCGCTCGGGACGCGCGATCATCGGCGTCTCGGCGGGCGGCTACGGGGCGATGCACCTCGCACTCGCTCACCTCTCCGAGTTCGGCGCGGTCGAGTCGTGGAGCGGCTACTTCCACCCGACGGATCCGACGGGTGCGTATCCCCTGGATCTCGGCTCACCGGCGAAGAACGCGGCCGCGAACGTGCACAGGCAGTTCATGAAGATCGAGGCGCGCCTCGACACGCTGCCGCTCTACATCGCGTTCTACATCGGGCGGCAGGATCCGACCGGGAGCTTCGTCGCGGAGAACGAGCAGCTGAACCAGGAGCTCTCCGCCGCCGGCGTCGCCCATGTCTTCCGGCTCTACCAGGGCGGCCACCAGCAGTCGCTCTGGTCGGCCGAAGCGACCGAGTGGCTGAACCTCGCGCTGAACCACCTCGACCCGGCGTCGCCGTAGGCGGCACGAGCGCGGTAGCCTTGTCCGCGGTGGCGACAACCGCGAAGCCCACGTCGCTCGACCCGCGCGATTTCCTGGCGATCGACGCCCTCCTCGACGAGGAGGAACGCGCGATCCGCGACACGGTCCGCGCATTCGTTCGCGAACGGATCCTTCCCGAGGTGGGCGAGTGGTTCGAGCAGGGGATCCTTCCGCTCGAGCTCGTGCAGGAGATCGGCAAGCTCGGGCTCTTCGGCATGCACCTGGACGGCTACGGGCTACCGGGTGCAAGCGCGGTCGCGTACGGACTGACGTGCATGGAGCTCGAGGCGGGCGACTCCGGCCTGCGTTCGCTCGTGTCCGTGCAGGGCTCGCTCGCGATGTTCTCGATCTGGAAGTGGGGCTCGGAGGAGCAGAAGCAGAAGTGGCTGCCGCGAATGCACACCGGCGAGGCCGTCGGCTGCTTCGGCCTGACCGAGCCGGATGCGGGCAGCGATCCCGGTTCGATGCGCACGACCGCGAAGCGCGACGGCTCGGACTGGATCCTGAACGGGTCGAAGATGTGGATCACGAACGGCACCGTCGCCGACGTCGCGACCGTGTGGGCGCGCACGGAGGACGGATCGATCAACGGCTTCCTCGTCGAGCGCGGCACGCCCGGCTTCGAAGCGCCGGAGATGCATCACAAGCTGTCGCTGCGCGCCTCGGTCACGTCGGAGCTCGTGCTGCACGACGTCCGCGTGCCGGAGGAGAACCGCTTCCCCGAGATCAACTCTCTGCGCGGCCCGCTGTCGTGCCTGAACGAGGCGCGCTACGGGATCGTGTGGGGCGCCGTCGGCGCGGGGCGCGCGTGTCTCGAGTCGGCGCTCGACTACGCGAAGGAGCGCATCGTCTTCGGCAAGCCCATCGCCGGGTACCAGCTGACGCAGCAGAAGCTCGCGGAGATGGCGCTCGAAGTGAACCGCGGCACCCTCGTCGCGCTGCATCTCGGCCGCATGAAGGACGAGGGGACGCTTCTCCCCCAGCATGTGTCGATGGGGAAGATGGGGAACGTGCGCGGTGCGCTCGAGGTCGCGCGCGTCGCGCGCACGATCCTCGGCGGCAACGGGATCACACTCGAGTACCCGGTGATCCGCCATGCGAACAACCTCGAGAGCGTCCTGACGTACGAGGGGACACACGAGGTGCACACGCTCGTCGTCGGTCAGGCTCTGACCGGCGAGAACGCGTTCCGCTAGACCTCCCCTTCCCAGTAGTCGACGGCGTCCTCGCGCCTGAAGTAGAGGCGGTCCCAGGGCGGGCCGGCGCCCACCTTGTTGCTGTCCGGATACACCACGCTGCCCTGATTCCGCGTCGAGAACAACGCGACGCGAAACAGCGCGTTGCTGCGATTGAGGAGCGTATGCGCGCCCGCTTCGCCCTCGACGAAACCGACCACGTCGCCGGCGCGCAGCTCGCGTTCGCCCTCGGCGGTGCGCAGTGTCGGCGTCCCGGAGACGACGATCAGCCACTCCTCGTTGTTCCAGTGGTAGTGGTAGGGCCAGAGCTGCTTGCCGGGCTCGACCTCGTAGAGCGTGCAGCCGATCAGCTCGCCGCCGAGCGCTTCGCGCACCGAGGTGCTCGAGTGCTCGAAGCCGCGCCGGTCGCCCGTCGGCGGCAGCTCGACGTCACGCAGGTTCAACCCAGCCCCTGACCGTCTCGACGTTCTCGTCCGTCCAGCCCGCGATGACGCCGATCTTGTCGTCGTCCGGGTAGACGACGAGCTCAGGATCCGACACGGTCGAGAACATGACGACGCGAACGGGAACGTCCGTGTCGTTGCGAAAGCCGTGCGCGCCGGCGGGGCCGCGCACGAACCACGCGCAGTCCCACGGCTGGAGGACGCGTTCGCCGTCGCCCGTGCGCAGCGTCGGCGTCCCCGCGACGACGACCGCGCACTCCTCCTCGCCCATCTGCCAGTGGTACGCCGAAGCCTCAGCCGGCGCGAGCTCGTAGAGCGTGCCGCCCCACCGCTTCGCCCCCATCGCGTCGGCGAAGCGGCGCGGCTCGTCGTCGAACAGATTCAGAAGCCGGCTCCGCTCGGTGCCGGCAACGGGCTGCGCGTGAGGCCCGCACGCGCCGGCCCTTCGTTGTACTCGGAGGGAGCGACGTCGTTCGGGCCGTCCGGATAGAAGACGCTCGCGAGCTTCTGGATCTGCAGCCGCCCCGGGCCGAGCTCGAATTGGCCGCCGCCGTACATGCGGATTCCCCGCGACTCGCACTCCTCGATGCACTCGAGCAAGCGCTCGGTCGTACCGAACCGCGACGGCTTGATGTTCAGCCAGCGCGCGTCGACAGGCAGCTGCGAGACGTCCTTCCACGAATGGATCGGCGCATCGAAGCTCAACCGGTCGTGCGCGCCGGCCAGCGCCTCGCCGCACTCGCCTTCGAGCGACGCATCCTCGAGCACCGCGTCCGGCAGCGCCGCCGCGACGCGCCGGTAGAGCGCAGGGTCGGGCTCGAGGTCGACGGATGTGCCGCGGTAGTACGCCTTGAAGTCGACGACGCGGACGCGATCGGTCGCGGCGAGCCTTTTCACGAGCGCGTCGTCCCAGCTCTCCTCTGCGTCGAGCTTGAACTCGAGATCCGGATCGAGGCGGCGGTACGGCTGGATGTCCGCGCGTGTCGACGCGACGAAGCGAACGGGCCGGTACTCGCGGCCGACGGCCTCGGCGAAGGACTTGCCCGCCTGCCGAAGCGCGAGGTCGAGCGCCGCGGATTCGAACGCCCAGCGGCGGTAGTCGTGCGACGCCTCCATCTCGGGCTCCGCGGCGAACAGCTCGAGCTCGTCGAGGCGACGCGAGTATTCGTGCAGCGACCACGTGCCGGCGAGCATCGGACGCGGGAAATCGTCATGGTCGGCCGCCGTGTACGTGACGTCCTCGCCATGCCCGGTCTCCCCGTCACCGGCGAGGACGACCGTCGTCGTCACACGCTTGAACTGCGGCGACACGTCGAGCTCGCGACGCTGCAACGAGTCGTCGTCGATGCGCACCTGCAGGTCGGCGAGCGCATTCCACAGCGACGGCATACTCCATCCTATGCGGGAGCGGACAGGTGGCTGTCTCTGCGGCGCCGTGCGCTATGCCGTTCGCGGCGAGCCGACACACGTCGGCTGCTGTCATTGCGCCGACTGCCGGAAGCGGTCGGGGAGCGCGTTCGCGATCTACGCTCACTGGCCGCTCGAGGCCGTCGACCTCGACGGCGAGCTCCGGGAGTACGACGGCGACCGATTCTGCGCGACGTGCGGCTCGCGCCTGGGATCGATCGAGGACGACACCGTCGAGATCAATCTCGGCACGCTCGACGATCCGCCGTTCGACCTCGTGCCACAGGCGGAGCTCTGGATCAAGCGGCGCGAGCCGTGGCTGCACCCCGTCGAGGGCGCGTCGCAGTATCGGGAGAACCGACATTGATCGCCGCCCTGCCTGCCGCAGCGGCGTTCATCCCGGGTCGCACTCTCGCCGGCATCCGTCTCGGCGAGCCGGCGGCGCAGGTGCGCGCTCGACTCGGCCGCGATTACGGCATCTGCCGCGGCTGCGCAACGACGACGTGGTACTTCACCTACCGCCGCTTCGACGACCACGGCCTCGGCGTCGAGTTGACCGGCGGTCGCGTCTCTGCGGTGTACACCCTCTGGCAGCCGCGCGGCTGGCACACCGCGACGCTGCGGCTCGGCGACCCGCAGGCCAAGATCGGCAGCGCGTTCACGGAGCAGTGCTCCGGCTACGACGCGCTCGTGAGCGGCACCTCGGTGTACTACGTCCTCGGCGGCAACGTCTGGGGCTTCGGCTTGATCCCCAAGGGACGCTCGCCGTGCCGGTGATCGAGCTCGCCGACGTCGCGCTCGCGCTCGAGCGCATCCGCGGCGTCGCGCACCGCACGCCGGTAGTCACGTCGCGCACACTCGGCGAGAACGTCTTCCTCAAGGCAGAGTGTTTCCAACGGACGGGCTCGTTCAAGTTCCGGGGCGCGTACAACAAGCTCGCGAGCCTGCCGGCCGGGCGAGACGTGATCGCCTACTCGTCCGGCAACCACGCACAGGCGGTCGCGCTCGCGGCGGGCCTGCGGGGCATCCGCGCGACGATCGTCATGCCCGAGGATGCGCCGGCAGCGAAGCTCGAGGCGACTCGCGGCTACGGCGCCGAGGTCGTCACGTACGACCGCTGGACGGAGAGCCGCGAGGAGATCGGCGCCCGGCTCGCAGCCGAGCGCGACCTCAAGCTCGTGAAGCCGTACGACGACCCGTTGATCATGGCCGGGCAGGGCACGGTCGCGCTCGAGCTGCTCGCCGCGGTGCAGGAGCTCGACGCGCTCGTCGTCCCGGTCAGCGGCGGCGGGCTGATTGCCGGCTGCGCCACCGTCGTCAAGGCGATGCTGCCGGGCGCACGCGTGATCGGCGTCGAGCCCGCGGCAGGCGACGACCATGCGCGCTCGCGCGCGGCCGGGGATCGCGTGCGCGTCGAGATCCCTCGCACGATCGCCGACGGCCTGGGCGCGCCCGAGCCGGGCGAGCTGACGTGGCAGGTGAACCGGGAGCTCGTCGACGATTTCGTCTCGGTCAGCGACGACGAGCTCGTCGAGGCGATGGCGTTCCTCTTCGACCGCGTGAAGATCGTCGTCGAGCCGAGCGGCGCCGCAGGGGTGGCGGCGCTCCTGCACGGCCGGGTCCCCGGCCGCCGCGTCGCGGTCGTGCTCTCGGGCGGGAATGTCGGCGCTGCGCGTTTCGCCGAGCTAGTTGGTCAAGCCGCGGCGTAGCACCTCGACGAGGTGCCGCTCGGCGGCTGCGACCTCGTCGGCGTCGCCGGGGATCCTCCCGAGCACCCAGCCGCTGATCAGCTCGTCGATGCCGCCGTAGAAGATCACTGCCGCCATCGACGCGTCGAGATCGTCGCGCAGGACACCCTGCGCCTGTCCGCGCTCGATGACGCGGCGGATCGCGCCGATCGGCCGGACGAGCTCGCCGACGTGCTCGCTGATCTCTTCGGTGCGCGCGATCTCGCGGACGACGACCCGCACGACATCCGGCTCGTTGAGCCAGCCTTCGAACATCGCCGCAGCGATCCCTCGCAGCTGCTCGATCGGATCGTCGCCGGCTTGCTCTGCTTCGTGGACGCGCTCGAGCAGCGTCGACCAGTGCTCGCGGAAGATCGTCTCGAGCACCTCGTCCTTCGACGAGAAGTAGTGGTACAGCAGCCCGTGCGCGACACCCGCTTCCTCGGCGATATCGCCGACACGCGATGTGTGGAAGCCCTTGCGCGCGAAGACGCGCGCCGCAGCATCGAGAATCGTGCGACGTTTCTCCTCCGCTGCGACGGCTCGCTCCACCAAGGCCGATGCAGGGTAGTGCTAGGTTCGCGCCGGATGCAAGGGCCGCACCATGGCTCGCCGCAGGCGAGGCCGGTCTCAGGGCCGGGCGTCGGTGGCTTTGCCGCCGACGCTTTCAGCCCACTGGGCGGAATGCTGGTCGTCGACCTGAGCCGCTATGTCCCGGGCGCATTCGCGAGCAGGGAATTGCTCCGGCTCGGCGCCCGGGTCGTGCGGGTCGAGCAGCCGGGCGGCGACCCGATGCGCGCGACCGCGCAGGCGTGGCACGACGAGCTGAACGCCGGGAAGGAATCGGTCGTCGCCGACCTCCCCGGCGATGCGCCGTTCGTTCGGGCGCTGCTCTCGCGCGCCGACGTCGTCCTCGAGTCGTTCCGTCCCGGCGTCGCCGACCGGCTCGGCGTCGGCCCGGACGACGCCCCTGAGCGCTGCGTCTACTGCTCGATCACCGGCTTCGGCCTCGGAGGACCGCACGACCAACGGGCCGGCCACGATCTGAACTACCTCGGCTGGGCCGGCGTGCTCGAGCGCACAGCCCCCGCGTTGCCGCCGGTGCAGTCTGCAGATCTCGCGGCAGGAGGGCTCGGCGCGGTCACGGAGATCCTCGCGGCGCTGCTCGCAGGCGGCGGTGCGCGCATCGTCGTCTCGATGACGCACCGTTCCTACCCCCTCGCGTCCGGCGCGCGCGTCTTGACGGACGGCTACGCGTGCTACGCCGTATACACCTGCGCGGACGGCCGCATGCTGACCGTCGGCGCGCTCGAGCCGAAGTTCTTCGCGCGTCTCTGCGAGGTCCTCGGCGAGCCCGAGCTCGCGGCGCGGCAGTACGACGACGATCAAGAGTCGCTCAAGGAGACGCTCGCAGCGGCATTCGCGACGCGTGACTTGGCAGACTGGCTCGCAGTGTTCGAAGGAGAAGACGTGTGCGTAGGGCCCGTAGCGACGCGCGCCGAAGCGGCCGAGTTCGAGCCGGCGCCGCTCGGCCCCGCGCCGGCGCTCGGCGCCCACACCGAGCTGTGGCGGCGGGAGCTCGCCGGTTGATCCACGCAGAGCCGCATGCGGTGCGCATGCTGGTCGCGATCCACGACGGAATATCTGCAAACGGCAAACAGCTGATCGGCGACGCCGACGATGCCTCCTACTCCCCCGACGGCACGCTGATCGCGTTCGTGCGCGAGGGAGACCTCTGGCTCGCGAACTCGGACGGCAGCGGCCAACGCCGCCTCGTGCGCACGCCAAACGTCGCAGAGTGGAAGCCGAGCTGGCTCCCGGACGGACGTGCGATCGTCTACAGCGCCGACGTCGACGGCGCGAAGCAGGTCCGCGTCTTCAAGCTACCGGTCGGCCCGTCGCAGAAGCTGTACGACGGCAGCGGCGCGGCCGTTTCGGCGACCGGCAAGATCGCGTACGTCGCAAACGGCCACACGATCATGGTCGGAGCTCAACCCTTCGACACGACGCCGACGGCGTACGCGCAGATCGCGAACCTGTGGTGGTCGCCCGACGGGACGAGGCTCGTGTACAGCGCCGACGGGACGATCGTCGTCGACGACGGGACGACGCAGACCCCGGGGCCGCCGGGGACGAACCCCGTCTGGTCACCCGACGGCACGCAGATCTTCTACAACGGTGTCGATCTCGCCACGATCGGGAGCGCGTCGCTCCAGCCGGTCGGCCTCGGCCGTGCGGTCGACATGAGGGTCGTCCCCACCGGCGTGCCGAAGTTCCCCAACCTCGTGCAGCGGCCTCCGAGCGGCCTCGTCATCGAGCGCGCGCACAACGGCCGCTGGCTCCTCGGCTTCACGTCGATGGTCGACAACCGCGGCCCCGGCATCCTCGAGATCAAAGGAACGCGCAAGCCGGGCGCTCACGTGATGGACGTGCGGCAGTACGTCCAGCTCGCCGATGGAACGGTGCGCGTCGACCCGCCGTCCGGCGAGCTGCACTACGTCGTCGCGCCGCCCCACTATCACTGGCACATGATCGGCTTCGTGCACGCCGAGCTGCGCACGGCGGCCGACTTCGCGCTACGTGTGCGCGACCACAAGAGCGGTTTCTGCATGGCCGACCATTACGGCACGGCGATCGGCGTTCCGCACGGCCCGCCGCGCTTCCTCTCGAACTGCGGGCAGTTCCATCCGAGAGCGTCGGGGGTCACGGAGGGCGTGTCGGTCGGCTACACCGACCGTTACCCCGCCTTCTTCCACGGCCAGCAACTCGACATCACCGGGCTGAAGAACGGCCGGTACTGGCTCGTGCACCGCGCCAACGAGGACTTCCACCTGCGCGAGTCGCGCTACGACGACAACGCCGCGTCCGTTCTGATCCGGCTCGTCTGGCGCGACGGGACCCCGTCGGTGACGCCGCTGCGCGCGTGCAGCAAGGAACGCTGTTAGCTAGCCGTCCTTGTCCTCTTTCGAGCCGATACGCCCGAGCGCGCGCTGGAACTCGGCCGGCACGATCCACACCTTGTTCGATTCGCCCGCCGCGATCTGCGGCAGTGCCTGCACGTACTGATACGCGAGCAGCTGCGGGTCGGGATTGCCGTCGTGGATCGCCTGGAACACGGTCCCGATCGCCTTGGCCTGGCCCTCGGCCTCCAGGATCGTCGCCTCGCGCTGCCCCTGTGCGCGCAGGACGGCCGCCTGCTTCTCGCCCTCCGCCGTGAGGATCGCCGCCTGCTTCTGGCCTTCTGCCTGGAGGATCGCGGCCCGCTTTTCGCGGTCGGCGCGCATCTGCTTCTCCATCGTCTCCTTGATCGACGCAGGCGGGTCGATCGCCTTCAGCTCGACGCGGTTGACGCGGATCCCCCACTTCCCCGTGGCCTCGTCGAGCACGCCGCGCAGCTGGTTGTTGATCTCGTCGCGTGACGTCAGCGTCTTCTCGAGCGCCATGCCGCCGATCACGTTGCGCAGCGTCGTCACCGTCAGCTGCTCGATCGCCTGGATGTAGTTCGCTATCTCGTACGAGGCCGACTTCGCATCCGTCACCTGGAAGTAGATGACCGAGTCGATGTTGACGACGAGGTTGTCCTCGGTGATCACGGGCTGCGGCGGGAACGACACCACCTGCTCCCGCAGGTCGATCAACGGCCGCAGGCGGTCGATGAACGGCACGACGAGCGCCATGCCCGGCGACAGCGTCCGGTGGTAGCGGCCGAGACGTTCGACGACGCGTGCGCGCGCCTGCGGGACGATGCGAATCGAGCGCGCGAGCGTCGAGACGACGAAGACCGCGACGACGAGGATGACGATCAGTGCGACCACAGCTGCTCCTTCATTCGTAGACGAGCGCCGTTGCGCCCTGGATCTCCGCAACCTCGACATGCGCGCCCGGCTCGAAAACCTGTTCGGGCACGTATGCGCGCGCGGACCACTCCTCGCCGCCGAGCCGAATGCGACCGCCGTTTTCGTCGACGCGCTGCACGACGATCGCGCGCGCTCCGACGAGAGCGGCCGTGCCTGTCCTGAGCGAAGGCGGCATGTGCAGGTGGGCGCGCGCGAGCGGCCGGAGAACAGCGAGCGACGCGAGGGACGCGACGGCGAAGACGATCACCTGGATGGCGATCCCCGCACCGATCGCGGCGACGATCGCAGAGGCGACGCCGGCGACCGCAAGCGGGCCGAGGAAGAACAAGCCGGGGGTGAATATCTCGCCCACTGCCAGACCTATTGCGACGATCGCCCAGGCGATCCACGCTCCCATACGTCACACCTTAAGTTCGGCGAGGCTCTCTATGCGAGGCGCGAACCCGGGATGGAGGCCATATCGGTCGAGCAAGACCGCCTGCATGCCGATCGCGAGCGGCCCTTCGATGTCGGCGTCGATCGTGTCGCCGACCATCAGCGCCTCGTGCGGCTCGACTTCGAGGAGCTCCAGGACCGCTCGAAAGATCGAGGCGTGCGGCTTCGTCTTCCCGTGGTGGAAGGAGCTGATTCCCGCGTCGATCTCGAGCGCGTGGTGCTTCGCGAACTCGCGCACGTCCCGCGAGCTGTTCGAGATGACCCCGAGCTTGATTCCGCGCTCGCGCAGCTCTCTCAGCGTCGGCAGGACGTCATCGTAGAGCTCGAAGTTCGTGTGCTGCGCCCACCGTGCCGTCAGCTCGACGGCGACATCGCGCGACGCGGGCGGCGTCCCGCCCATGCCGAGGACGATCCGTTCGGTGAACGCGACCCAGATCTCCTCGTCGTGGTCGAACTCGGGATGGCGCTGCAAGTCGACGAACGCCGCCTCGCGTGCCGCCTCGTAGCGCGACGGCTCGAGCGTGAGGCCGTGAGTCGACGCGCAGCTGACGTAGCCCTCCGGCATCAGCTCCGGCCCCGGCCGCGCAAGGGTGAAGTCCACATCGAAGAGGACGGCCTTCACAGGAGCCATTCGACGACCTGCATGTGCTCGTCGACGTAGTCCCTGCCGCCGGACCACGCGACCGTCTGCACGATCACCCAGCCACGGGCACGCTCGCGGTCGAGCCCGAGCTCGGAACAGAGCCGATCGAGCCGGTAGAGGACGCCGCGCTTCGAATGGCCGAGCTCGGGCGAGCGGACGATCGGCACGATCGCGAACTCGCGCTCGGCGGCGAGGGGCTTCGGGTCGATCACGAGCCAGGGCTCGCGCTCGGCGGCGAGCACGTTGCCGCCGTGCAGGTCCTGGTGTGCAAGCACGAGCTCGCCCTGCGTCGGCGCGAGCTCGCGCGCGATGCCGGTTGCGACGTCGCCGTGGCGATTCCTGTCGAACCGCTCCGCGAACCAGAACGCGACTTCGTCCTCCAGGGTGTGAAAGCCGTCCGCCGACGCCTCCCAGAGCCGTGGGAGAAGTCCGATCAGAACGTCGAGTGCCCGCGCGCCGTCCAGCGAAGAGAGAAACGCACCCGGCTCGCACCGCTCGAGCAGCATCGCGCGACGTTCGTCGTCGCGGCGAAGCAGACGGATCGCACCGCCGCCGCTCCAGCGCTCGAGCGCGTCCGGCTCCTGCTCCGACTCGCGGTCGGGGAAGAAGACCTTGAGCACCGCGGGCGCGCCCTCGCCGGTCGTGGCGCGAACGACGTGGCCGCAGGCTCCCGGCGTGTACGCAGCGCCGAGCGTGAGGCCCCAATCCGCCGCGACGTCCTCGGCGATCGCGGGAGCGCCCGCCCGCCACTGCCCAATCGGATCTGGCACGGTTCGAGGATATGCGGAGCCCGGAGCAGATCCTCCGCGACGCAGAGACGATCGCCGTCGTCGGCGCCTCACCGAGCCCGGCGAAGCCGAGCCACGGCGTCGCGAACTACCTCGAGCGCGTCGGCTACCGCGTCCTCCGCGTCAACCCGTTCTGCTCCGACGCCGGCTTCTGGCCGTCCCTCGCATCGCTCGAAGAGCCCGTCGATCTCGTGGACGTGTTCCGCCGGCCGGAGTTCTGTGCGGACGTCGCCCGGGAGGCGGCGGCGGTCGGCGCACCCGCGCTCTGGCTCCAGCTCGGCATCCGCTCGCACGAGGCGCGGATCGTCGCGGAGGCCTCGGGGATGGACTACGTCGAGAACGCGTGCACGGCCGTGGTTCATCGGAACCTCGGCTAACCTGTCTCGGCTGTTCGGGGTGTGGCGCAGCCTGGTAGCGCGCTCCGTTCGGGTCGGAGAGGTCCCCAGTTCGAATCTGGGCACCCCGATGGAACGAAAGAGCCGCGCTCGCGCGGCTCTTTCTCTACCGTGGGCGCGTGCTGGGATCGCTCGCGAGCATCGCGGCCGCCGCCGTCGCGTCGGTCTTCGGCATCGCGAACGCGCATGTCACGCTCGACGGCTCGCCGACGTTCCCGGTACTCGCGTACTACCAGTGCGGCACGACCGCGCAGCAGGCTGCCGACGCCGGCGTCGACCTCTTCGTCGAACAGCCGTACACCGCATGTTCGCTGCTCCGACCGAACGACTTCGACGCCGATCCGCCGCCACCCGGCGTACGGGTCCTCAGCGACGATTACTCGTCGACCACTCCGGATGCGGGCTGGTACTTCCCGGACGAGCCGGATGCGCTCGGGCTCACGGCGTCGGAGCTGCCGCAGCTACCCCCGGCGGAGACGACCGGGAAGCTTCGCGTCGTCAACGTCTCGGAGCACTTCTCCAGCGCACAGGCCCTGATTCGACCCGGCTACGACCGCGGCGAGTACGCGCGGTTCGCCGATGCCGGCGACCTGCTCGGCTTCGATCTCTATCCGATCGTCAAGTTCTGCGGCCGTGTGCCTCTGCTCGACGTCTTCCGCACGCAGCACGAGCTGATCACCGCCTACGCACCGCACACGCCCACCTTCCAGTGGATCGAGACCGGCCCGATGACCGGCGAGTGCCCGACGATCGACGTGACGCCGGCGATCGCGAACGCGGAAGCGTGGCTCGCCGTCGCAGGCGGCGCCGTCGGGATCGGCTGGTTCACCGCCGGGTGGGCGCCGGGGACGCTGTGGAACCGGTGGGACGTCGACGCCGCCATGCTCGCGCAGATGCAGGCGACGGACGCACGGCTCCATTCGCTCGCCCCCGTCCTCACGGCGCCGTGGTCGGAGGTCGCGTTCTCCGACGCGGCCGGGGTGGCTGCGAGCGGCCGCACGTACGAGGGCGTGCGCTATGTGATCGCAGTCAATTCGACACCGACGCCCCTGACCGTGCCCCTGCGCGTGCCCCAGCTGGGACGCAGCACGCTGACGGTGCTCGACGAGGAGCGCGCCGTTCGATCCGACGCGCACGGCGTGTTCCACGACCGCTTCGGGCCGTACGCCGTGCACCTGTACCGGATCGGCCCCGCCTAGCCGAAGCCGTACGTGCCGGGGAACCTCTCCGCGAGCAGGCGCACGAGCAGCGACGCGGGCAACCCGACGACGTTCAGGTAGTCGCCTTCGACGCGCTCGACGAGCGCGCCGCCGCGGCCCTGGATCGCGTAGCCGCCGGCGCGCCCCTCCCACTCGCGCGTCGCCACATACGACGCGAGGTCGCGCGGCGTCAGCGTTCGAAAGGTGACACGGGTGTGCTCGGCGTCGACGATCTCCCAACCGGGCGTGACGAGCGCCAGACCCGACACGACGGCGTGCGTCTTCCCGCTCAGCTCGTCGAGCATGCGTTCCGCCTCGCCGGCGTGAGCCGGTTTCGCGTAGATGCGCCCGGCGAGGACCACCGTCGTGTCGACACCGAGCACGGGACGGTCGCCCGCCTGCGCTGCCACCGACCGAGCCTTGCCGAGCGCGTGGTCGCGCACGAGCTGCTCCGCGTCCGCCTCCACCGGATCGTGCTCCTCGTAGTCGGGTGCGACGACCTCGAATGGGATGCCGAGCTGCTCGAGGATCGCGCGCCGTTGCGGCGACGTGGATGCGAGCAGGAGCGGCGATGCGGGCGGAACGCTCACTCGCCGATCTCCGCGACGCCGAACTCGGCGAGCACGGCCTCCGCCTCGAGCGGCAGGTCGCGCGCCTGGAAGACGACGCGCAGTCGCGTGCGCTCCGAGGCCGTCTTCAGCGCGCCGACGAGGCCGGCGAGCTGCGAAGGCTCATCCGCGAGCAGCCGGTCGGCGTCGAGGATCAGGAGCGCGATCGTTCCCGTCGGCACTGCACGCGCGACATCGTCCCACCCGGCCGGCTTTTCTTCCAGCTCGAGCGCCGAGCCGAGCTCGGAGAGCGCGTCTGCCGTCGTTCGCGCGGCGACGCCGGCGACGAAGCGGCACTCGAGGTCGGGCAGGGCTTCCGCCTCGCCGCGCATCAGCCACGCGCCGGTCGCGCCCGATCGCAGCCGCACCGCCCACGGGCCGTCGAGGACCTCGCGCCACGAAGGCAGGCGTACGACGGGGCTCACGCGCTTCCCGCTCCCGGCGCCGGCAAAGCCGGCACCTCCGCTCCTGATCGTGCTCCGGCGAGCCTACGCACGTCGGGCCACCCAGATCTCCTCGGCGGGCCACTTCTCCGCCCACTCGACCGTGACGAAATCGTAGTAGGCGGGATCGACCGCGCCGGGCTGCGGCCGCAGCTCGTGCAGCGCCTCGACCTCCAGGCCGTTCTCGTGCAGCAGCTCGATCCAGTCGCCGTGCGCGAGGTGGTATTCGACGCCGATTGCGCCGTCCCATTGGATGCGGTACATCCCGAACTGCTCGCGCTGGAGCTCCTGCCCGACGACGCCCTCGCCGTCCGGCGCGCACAGGTAGACGAGCGTCGAGTTGACGAGGAAGACGAGCAGCCCGCCGGCGCGCAGGAGCCGCGCCGCTTCCGGAATCCAGCGGTAGGGATCCGCCCAGAGCGATGCCCCATACTCGGAGACGGCGAGGTCGTACGCGGCGTCCGGCAACGGTACGGCCTCGCCAGGCGCCTCGACGAGTGGGAACTCGATGCCGGTCTTCGCCATCATCCGCCGCGCCGTCGCGAGCTGGGCGGGCGTCGGGTCGACGCCGGTGACGCGGGCGCCGCGCCGTTGGAGCCAGGAGCCGAAGTACGCCGTGCCGCAGCCCAGCTCGACGACGTCGAGCCCGTCGACCGACTCCGGCAGCGCACCGACCTGCTCCTCGGGGATCGCGAACACGCCCCAGAGGATTCCCGGATGCGCCCATGCCTTTTCGGCACTCGCATCCGTGTGCTCCGCATTCGCCTGCGTCCAGTCGGCGATGTTCGCCGCGATCGTGTCTATGTCTTCCTGCATTCCCATAGGTCCTCGCCGGGCCAGCGCCGCGCCCAGTCGGCCGGGATGACGAAGTAGTACTCGTGCGTCGTCGCGTCGGCCGGCGCCTGCAGCTCGTGCAGCGCGTCGATGACGAAGCCGTTGGCGCGCAGGAGCCGGATCCAATCGCCGTGAGAGAGGTGGAACTCCGCGCCGTCGTAGCCCGCCCAGCGCGTTTCCCAGGGCCCGAACTGAGGACGCACGAGCCGGTTGACGATCGGCTGGTTGTCCTCGTCGGGCGTGCAGAGGTGCGCGAGCGTCGACATCGTCAGGAAGAAGAGGCGTCCGCCCGGTCGGAGCAGTCGTGCCGCCTCGGGCAACCAGCGCTCCGGATCCGCCCAGAGCGACGCGCCGTACTCGGAGATCACGAGGTCGAACGACGCGTCCGGAAGCGGGACGCTCTCCGCCGCCGCTTCGACGAGCGGGAAGCGGAGCCCCGTCTCCTCTTGCATCCGCCGCGCCGTGTCGAGCTGCGCCGGCGTCGGGTCGACGGCGACCGGACGCGCGCCGGCACGCGCGAGCTTCGCCGCGAAATAGGCGGTGCCGGCGCCGAGCTCCACGACGTCGAGGCCGGCGACGTCGCCGAGCCATTCGTCGCGTGTGCCGAACTCACCCCAGTAGACCTGCGGATCGCGCCATTGCCGTTCCGCGTCGCGGTCCGTGAACTCCGCGTTCGTCCTTGTCCACTGCGCGACGTTCGCCGCGATCCGCTCGTCCTCAGCCGAGCTCATCCGCGGAGAACCAGAGCGCGACCTCGCGCTGCGCGGACTCGGGCGAATCGGAGCCGTGGACCAGGTTGTCCGGCATCGAGCTCGCGAGATCGCCGCGGATCGTGCCTGGCTCCGCATTCGCGGGGTTCGTCGCGCCGATCGTCTTCCGCATCGTCGCGATCACCCCTTCGCCCTCGACGACCAGGGCCCACGTCGGGCCGGACGTGATGAACTCGACGAGCTCGCCGAAGAACGGCTTCTCGCGGTGCTCGCCGTAGTGCTCCTCGCCGAGCTCGCGCGTGACAGTGAGCAGCTTGCCGCCCACGACCGTGAAGCCGCGGCTCTCGATCCGCCGCAGGATGTCGCCCGCGAGGCGCCGGCGCACCGCGTCCGGCTTGATCAGGATCAACGTGCGCTCGACCGCCATCGCGGCGGCATGCTATCGACGTGCGGATCGACCACGTCCAGGTAGCGGGGCCTCCGGGCTGCGAGGAGGATGCGCGCGCGTTCTACGGCGGCGTGCTCGGGCTCCGCGAAATGGAGAAGCCGGACGCGTTGCGCGACCGGGGCGGCGTGTGGTTCGAGCACCTCCACGTCGGCGTCGAGGAGGGCTTCCGGCCGGCGCGCAAGGCACATCCGGCGCTCCTCGTCGAGGACCTCGACGCGCTCGCGGCGCGGATCGGCGACGTGGAGTGGGACGACGCCGTGCCCGGCGTCCGCCGGTTCTACGCACGCGACCCGTTCGGCAACCGCTTGGAGTTCCTGCAGAGGCCCTGAGCCGTCAGAATCGCCCAATGCCGATCACGACACAGACGGTGGCGGCGATTCCGGTCGGTCTCGATCCGGAAGGCACCGCCGTCGACATCCGCCGGCGCCGCGCGTATGTGGCCTGCTCCCGCAGCGACACGCTCGCCGTCGTCGACCTCGATGCCGCCGCCGTCGTGACGCACGTCTCCGTCGGCGCGGAGCCGATCGACGTCGTCTTCGACGAGCGAACAGGCCGGATCTTCACGGCCGACGCGCACGCCGACGCGCTCTCGGTGGTCGATGCCGAGACGCTGACTGTCGAAGCGCGCGTCCCCGTCGGCGCGTACCCGTCGGGCCTGACGCTCGACAGCGACGAGCGCCGCTTGTACTGCGGCAACTCGATGGGCTCGACGATGAGCATCCTCGACCTCGACACGCTCGAGACGCTGGCCGTGGTCGACGCCGAGCCGGGAGCCGGAGCCGTCGCGGTCGACGCGACACGGCGGCTCGCGCTCTGCGTCAACTTCATCGCGGCGTCGGTGACCTTCGTCGATATCGACACGTTCGAGTCGACCGGACGGGTGGAAGTCGGGCAGGGCGCATGCGCGGTCGGCATCGTGCCGGAGCGGGGCGAGGCGTTCGTCGTCAACTCGCTCGCGGGAACGGTCGCGCGGATCGACCTCGAGTCGCGCACCGTCGTCGAGGAGCTCACCGCCGGGAGCGCGCCGGTCGGACTGACTGTCGCACCGCAGCACGACCGCGTCTACGTGACGAATCGCGGCGACGGCACCGTCTCGGTTCTCTCCGTCGTGGACGGCTCGGAATGCGGGCGCATCGACGTCGGCGAAGGCCCCGGCGGCGTCGTCGTCGATCCCGGCGACGGGCGCCTCCTCGTCGCGAACGCCGGCAGCGGGACGCTCGAGATCGTCGAAGAGGTACAGCGGGACGGTGTGGAAGACAGTGCGACCGAAGGCCTCCTTGCGCAGCTCGTCGGCCGCAGCCTCCCCGCGTTCTCACTCCCCGATCACCACACGGGTGAGCAGCGCACGAGCCTCGAGTGGGCGGAGAGGCGCTACATCCTCAACTTCTTCGCGAGCTGGTGAGGCCCGTGCAACGCGGAGGCGCCGTTCCTCGAGGATCTGCGTCGAAGCGAGGGGGCCCGGTCGGGCCTCGACGTCGTGCTCATCAGCGTCTGGGAAGGCAGCGAGGCGCGGCCGGAGGTGGAGCGGTTCCGCGAGCTGTGGGGCATCGACGCGACGATCCTCCTCGACGAGACCGGCGACTACGCGCGGCAGCTCGGGATTCGCGGCGTGCCGACGAACGTGCTCGTCGACGCCGACGGGATCGTCCGCGACGTCGGGCTCGTGCGGCTCGACGACCTGCATGCGGCGGTCGACCGGCTGATCGCAGACGGTTGAGCGCGCTCGATCACGTCGGGATCGCCGTTGCCGACTACGCACGGAGCAAGGCGTTCTACGAGCGAGCGCTCGCGCCGCTCGGAATGGCATTGCTCATGGAGTTCTCCGAAGCGGCGGCCGGGTTCGGCAGGGAAGACGGCGGACGACCCTCGTTCTTCATCGAAGCGCACGGAGAGCCCGTGCGCGGCCGGCTGCACATCGCTTTTGCGGCTGAGACTCGTGCGCGGGTGGACGCCTTCCACGCGGCAGCCCTCGAGGCCGGCGGCAGGGACAACGGCGCGCCCGGCCTGCGCTGGTACCACGCCGATTACTACGGCGGCTACGTCTTCGATCCCGACGGCAACAACGTCGAGGCTGTCTGCCACCTACCCGCTTAGGCGGTACCGCAGCCAGAGGCTGCCGCTCGCAGTCGCTGCAGCCTCGACGAGGCATTCGGCGAGCAGCGGCTTCGCCAGGGTCGGACTGATCGCGGCGCGTGGCGGTGGCAGAATCCCGCAATGCGGCTGCTCGACCGACTCAGGCGATGGCGGCGCCCCGCGCAGTGGGACGAGGATCACCCGCTGACGGCCGACGAGCGCGTCGCCGAGCCCCTCCACGAAGAGCACTGGTGGAACGAGGCTCAGAACATCGGCGGCGCGAACTCGTGGGGACGCGTCGATCCGAACCGGGACTTCAAGAAGCCGAAGCCGTAGGGACGACCGCGTCGGCCGTTCGCAGTTCCTCGCGGACGGCTAGGAGGGCATCGATCGCCTCGTCCCGCATCGCCGGCGTGGCCGCATGGTCGCTGAACCTCGCGAGCTGGAAGAGCTCGGTGAGCCGAGCCGCCGCCGCGCCCGCGTCGAGATCGCGCAGCGCGCGCAGCAGATACTCCGACGGCGCCTCCGCCGGTCGGCGGGGCAGCCCGACGGCGTCGAATGCACCCTCCATGCGCGCGTAGGCGGCGACGATCGCGCGCCTCGCGTCTCGCTCTCGACGAAGATCGCCGATCGAGAGATCGAGCGCGTCGACGATCCCGCCGACGCGGCCGTCGTCGTCCTCGGTCTTCCGCCCGCCGGTCCGGCGTCGTTCGACGGCGAGCAACACGCTTCCGCCGACAAGGAGTGCGATGACCGCTCCGATCGGAAACCACGGAAACGGCGACCGGCGGTGCGCCGCGTGCCGCGCCCGCTTCGCACGAGCAGGTGCTTGAACGTCGCAATTCGACGTCGGCCGGCCATGTGCTTGCTCGAACGCGACGCACGGGACGCCGCGTGACCGTTCGGAGCTCCCGACAGGATGAAAGACACGGCCGAGCCCGTACGAGGCCGCGGCGACGACCAGGACGAGCACGAGCGCAATCAGGACATCGCCGACACCGAACGGACGGCGCGCCGCGCTGCGAGGACGGTGCGACTCGACCGCGAGCGCGACGATCAGCAACGCGACGAGCCCGACGGCGCCTGCGATCAGGATGTCCGCGACCCGTCCCGAGCCCGGCGAGCCGCCTCGCGAAAGTGCGTGCGTGCGGCTGGCAAGGCCGACGGTGATCAGGAGACCGATCGTCACCGCGAGGCTGCCGGCCATGCTCCGCACGCTCATCGATCAGAGGATGAACGGCAGCAGCATCTTGGTCGAGCGCTTGTACGCGGGATATGTGTCGGCGAACTGCACGCTCAGGTAACGCTCCTCGACGGAGGCGCTGTAGAGGAAGTACACGGCAGCGAGGGCCACCACCACGAGCCACCGCCAGCTGAGCGCCACGGCTGTCCCCGCGCCTGCAAGGAGGATGCCCGAGTAGATCGGGTGGCGCACCCATCGGTAGGGGCCGCTCGTCACGAGATCCGGCTCGACCTTTTGCGTCATCGGCGTGCCCCAGTTGCGACCCAGCTGCAGACGAGCCCAGAGTGCGAACGACAACCCGACGGCGAAGACGGCGAGCCCGATCCCGAGGCGCCCTGGATCGGTGTGGATGCCGCGACCGCGAAGCGCTCCCAGGCGGATCAAGACGACCACGACGACCGCGAGCACCGCCCTGATGCGCAGCTCACGCGCCCACGGGACCCGGCCCCTCTTCATGGAAAAGGCCGCCACGATCCAGTACGCCCAGAACGCCGCCCAGCCGGCGGCGAAGACGAGCTCGAGCGCTCTCATCGCCGACCGAGCCCGCGCGGGCTACCGCGCGCGACGCCGACGCGGCGGCTCGAGCGCCGGCAGCGCGACCGCGGCCGGCTCGACCTGGGTCTCGCAATACGGGCACACCTGCCACAGCGCCTCGAGCGGCTGCTTGCAGTTCACGCACGCCTGCTTCAGCTTCGTCGTGCAGATCGGACAGACGAGGAACGAGACGTCCACCTCGCTGCGACAAACCGGGCAGTGCAGGTCGCGCTTCGAAAGCCTGTCCTCCATCGCCTTGATCTCGAGCTCGCGCTCGCGCACGTCCTCGAGGTATTCCGGCGGCCGGAACAGCATGTACACGAAGACGCCGAGGAACGGGACGATGACGCCGAGCATGACGCTGACGCCGATCAGCCACGGGTCCTCGAGCCGCCGGCGCGCGTCCTTGTAGATCCAGAACACGGTCGCGAGCCAGAAGACGACCGCGAAGAAGATCAGCAGGTTGCGCACGGCAAGCCACGTGCCCGAACTGAAGAAGCTGGCGACCACCGTCACAGCAGGATCCTTCCTATGAGATAGCCGGCGGCAAACGCGCCGCCGACGATCACGACCAGGACGAAGAATGCCAGCGCGAAGACGCTGACCCGGTCGCCGAGGCTATGGACGGTGGCTGGAGTCACTGAGCTCTGCCAGAAGATAGAGCGAGCCCGTGACGACGACGGCCCCCGCCTGCCCCGCCAGCGCGCGGGCGTGGGCCCGGGCGGCGTATGGGTCGGGGAGGACGTCGACATGGTCGAAGTACGGTTCGGCGCGGGTTGCGAGCTCCCCTGCAGCCAACGCGCGGGCATTCGCGGATTCCGTGGCCACGAAACGGCGTCCGAGCACGGACAGGGCCTCGAGCATCAGCTCCGGCCGCTTGTCCTCGAGGATCGAGGCGACGACGACCCAGTCGTCCCGATCGGGCAGGCGCGGCAGGAGGTAGCCGAGGCCGGCGAGGTTGTGCGCGCCGTCCCAGATCTCCAGCGGCTCGTCGCCGCGATGCTCCAGGCGGCCCGGTAGGGCGACCTCGTCGACGGCGTGCGGATCGACCTCTCGGCCGAGGAAGGCCTGCGCCGCCGCGATCGCCAGTGCAAGGTTGCTCGCCCCCGTCAGCTCGACGCGTGCGGCGCCGTTCGCACGCGCGAGCTCCTCCCATTCGCGGTCGCCGAGCACGACGACGCAACCGGGTTGCACGACGGCGAGCTTCTCGGCGGCGATCTCCTCGCGCGTGTCGCCGAGCACTTCGGTGTGCTCCAGCGCGACGTTCGTCAGCACGACCACGCGTGAACGCAGGACATTCGTCGCGTCGTGCCGTCCGCCGAGCCCGGCCTCGACGACAGCGGCATCGACTCCCGCCTCCGCGAACTCGAGCAGCGCCGCGGCGGTGAGAATCTCGAACTGCGTCGCGTCGGCTGCGTGCGGACGGACGCGATCGACGGCGCGCTCGAAGTCCGCCTCGGCGCCGTCGACACGGATGCGCTCGCTCCAGCCGCGCACGTGCGGCGAGTAGTACGCGCCGACGCGCAGCCCCTCGTTCGCGAGCAGCGCCTCGGTCAGTCGCGTCGTCGTCGACTTGCCGTTCGTTCCGACGACGTGGATCGCGTCGTACGCGAGCTGCGGATCGCCCAGATCGTGCAGCAGGCGGCGCATCCGCTCGAGCCCGAAGCCGTCCTTCGGCCACGGGCTCAGTGACTCAACCCAGTGCGTCGAGCTCTGCACGGTACTGCTCGAGTTTTTCACGCTCGGCAGCGACGACGTCAGGTGCCGCATTCGCGACGAACTTCTCGTTCGCGAGCATCCGCTCGGAGCGCTCGATCTCCTTCTGCACGCGCGCGCGCTCGGCGTCGACGTCGCCCTGACCGTTCTCGGACGGGCGCACGACCGCTTCGAAGATGCGCGCAGCATCGCCGTCGAGGCGGATGCGCACACCGCTGCGACGGTAGATCCGCGCCGCGGTCTGTGCACGCTCGATCTCACCGGGCGCGTCGGCCGGCGCCGGCTCTGGCCAGGGCGCGACGATCAGGCGCGACTCCCGCGCCGGAAGGTGCGACCAGATCTCCTCCGTCACGTGCGGCAGCACCGGGTGCAGCAGTGTCAGCAGCCGCTCGAGCGCGGCGAACGCGGTCGCTCGCACGTCGTCGTCGCCGAGCCGCGGCTTGATCGCCTCGAGATACCAGTCGCAGAAGTCGTCGAACGTCAGGTGGTACAGCCGCTCGACGGCATGCGAGAAGTCGAAGCGGTCGAGATCGGCCTCGATCTCCGCGCGCGTCCCGTCGATCCGCGCGAAGATCCATCGCTCCTCCGCGCTGTCGGGCCTGGCGACAACCTCACCGCCGCCGGCCATCAGCAGCAAGCGGGATGCATTCCAAAGCTTGTTCGCGAGGCGGCGCCCTTCCTCGATCGGCTGCGTCGAGAAGCGCACGTCCTGTGTCGACGTCATCTTCAGGAGGCCGTAGCGCGTCGCGTCGGCGCCGTGCTCGTCGATCAGGTCGATCGGGTCGACGCCGTTCCGGAGCGACTTCGACATGCGACGTCCGTCGCCTGCGAGCACGGTCGAATGGATGATCACGTCGTCGAACGGGATGTCGCCCATCAGCTCGAGCCCCGCCATCACCATGCGGGCCTCCCAGAGGAAGATGATCTCGCGCGCCGTCGAGTTGACGTCGCCCGGGTAGTAGCGGCGCAGCTCGGGCGTGTCGTCCGGCCAACCGAGCGTCGCGAACGGCCAGAGCGCCGAGCTGAACCACGTGTCGAGCACGTCCTCGTCCCGCGCCAGCGCCGTCGAGCCGCACTCGGCGCACGCGGACGGGGTCTCCTCTGCGCACGTGACGTGGCCGTTGTCGCAGTACCAGATCGGCAGCTGATGGCCCCACCACAGCTGGCGCGACACGTTCCACGGGCGGATGTTCTTCAGCCAGTCGAGCGCGACCCGGTTCTGCGACGGCGGATGGAACGTGACGCGGCCCGACTCGATCGACTCCAGCGCGGCGCCGGCCATCGGCTTCATGTCGCACCACCACTGGAGCGACACGAGCGGTTGGATCCGCGTCTGGCTGCGCTCGCAGTGGCCGACGGCATGCCGGTAGTGCTCGCGCTTCTCGAGCCGGTCGTTGTCCTTGAGCCATTGCACGACCCGCTCGGCGGCCTCGTCTTCGGTCAGTCCCGCGTAGCCGTCCGGGACGTCGCCCGTCATCCGGCCGTCGAGGCCGATGACGGTCAGCTCCGGGAGCCCGTGGTCGCGGCCGATGTCGAAGTCCATCGGGTCGTGGCCCGGCGTGATCTTCACGGCCCCGGTGCCGAACTCGGGATCGACCCGCTCGTCGGCGATCACCGGCACCGCCCGGTCGACGACCGGCACCTGCACGTTCTTGCCGATCAGGCTCGTGTACCGCTCGTCGTCGGGATGCACCGCGACGGCGACGTCGGCGAGGATCGTCGCAGGTCGCACGGTCGCGACGGAGATGCCTCCCTCGCCGTCGACGAGCGGGTACCCCGCGTACGTGAGCGTGTCGTCCACGTCGAGGTACTCGACCTCGAGATCGGAGATCGACGTGCGGCAGTCGCTGCACCAGTTGACGATGCGGTTGTCGCGGAACAGCCAGCCGCGCTCGTACAGATGCACGAAGAAGCGCATCACGGCGCGGACGTAGCCGTCGTCCATCGTGAAGCGTTCGCGTTCGTAGTCGAGCGAGCAGCCGAGCCGCCGGAACTGGCTCATGATCACGCCGCCGTACTCGTGCAGCCACGCCCAAACCCGTTCGACGAACGCCTCTCGGCCGAGCTCGAGGCGCGACGTCCCTTCGCCGCGGAGCTCGCGCTCGACGACCGCCTGGGTCGCGATGCCGGCGTGATCGAAGCCGGGCTGCCACAGCGTGTTGAAGCCGCGCATGCGGTGCCAGCGGATGAGCGCGTCCTGGATCGAGCCGTTCAGCGCGTGGCCCATGTGCAGCGCGCCCGTCACATTCGGCGGCGGCACGGCGATCACATACGTCTCACCCGGCGCATCCACGTCGGCGTGGTAGAGCCGTTCCTCTTCCCAGATCTTCTGCCAGCGTTCCTCGACGCCGCGCGGGTTGTAGAGAGGCGCGAGCTCCATCAGGCACCCACCTTAGGTGGGCGCGGAGAGCGGCCGGTGAGGTCAGGCAGGAACTATGCGACCAGTATGCCGAAAGCGCTGCGCCCGCGCCAGGAGCCTCCGACGGCGTTAGCCCGCGGCCGATCCCGATCGGCCGCGCGCCTTCGCCCAGTCGCGCGGTTGCGCGCCCACCTGCTCGAGGATCGTCTCGAGGAGGTGGAACGACGAGAGGACGTGCTCTCGCGCGAGCTCGCGGGCGCCGCCGGCGCTGCCGGCGAAGAGCGCCTGCTTGATCGCACGATGCTGCTCCGCGTTGCGCGCGTACAGCTCGTCGATCGAATGGTCGCCCGGCGCCCACACGGCCGGGCCGCTGAACGAACGGCGCGCGCTCTTTGCGAGCTGCTCGACGAGCGGCAGGTCGGCGGCGCGGTAGATGACGTCGTGGAACGAGTGGTTCGCGCGCACCCAGTCCCCCATGATCGAGCGCCGCTCCTCCCCCGGCTCGCGCGACCGTAGCTCCACCGAGATCTTCGCGAACTGCTGCTCGCAGTCGTCGAGCTCCTGCAGCTGCTCTTTCGTGATCTTCGCGGCCGCGGTCTCGGTCGCAAGCGCTTCGAGCTCCGCGCGGACGAGGAACGCTTCGTGCAGCTCTTCGCGGGAGATGGTGCGGACCCGGACGCCGCGGTTCGGCACGAACGAGACGAGCCCGAGCGCGGCGAGGCGCCGGAGCGCCTCACGAATCGGCGTGCGCGAGACGTTGAACTGCTCGGACAGCTGCTCCTGGCGCAGCACCGTGCCGGGGGCCAGCTCGCCCGAGACGATCGCCTCTTCGATGACGAGCGCGATGTCGTCGGCCTTGGTGCTGTCGAGGCTCACGACATCGATCTTAGTCCTGCTCGTGGTCGCGTTCGCAGAAATCCGGGCAGCTGCACTCGGCCTTCTCGGCCGTGCACGGCTCGTCCTCGACGTCTCTTTCGACCTCGACGATCTCCACGGCTCTCCTCCTTCAGTCGAGCTGGTCGTAGGCGGACACGGTCAGGAAGTCTTCGAGCTCGTCGGCGAGCGCGAGCCCGAGGAAGAGCTCTTTCGCTTCGTCGCCGGCCTCGACGCGCCCGGCCTCGGCGCGCACCTCCTCCGGTGTGAATCGGCCCGAGCGAACCCACTGCCAGACCTGTGAGCGGGAGATCTCGGCAGTCGCGGCGTCCTCCATCAGGTTGTCGATCGCCGCCGCGCCGACGCCGTGCAGCCATGCGTCGAGATAGCGGATGCCGACGGAGACGTTCGTGCGCAGCCCCTGCTCCGTGATCTCGCCCGGCGTCTCAGGGATCGAGAGCAGGTCGGCCTCGGTGACGTGCACGTCCTCGCGCAGCACGTCGAGCTGGTTCGCGCGGGCGAAGCAGTCGGTCGCAACCGGAACGAGATCGGGATGCGCGACCCACGTCCCGTCGAACCCCTGCCCCGCCTCGCGCTCCTTGTCTTCCCGCACCTTCGCGAGCGCGACCCGGTTCACCTCGGCGTCCGTGCGCGAGGGGATGAATGCCGCCATGCCCCCGATCGCGTGCGCGCCGTGCGCGTGGCAGGTGGCGACGAGCAGGTCGGTGTACGCGCGCATGAACGGCACCGTCATGGTCACCTGCACGCGGTCCGGCAGCACCCAGCTTCCGTCCTCGGCGCGCGCGCGGAACTTCTTGATGACGCTGAAGATGTAATCCCAGCGGCCGGCGTTCAGCGCGCAGCCGTAGTCGCGCAGCTCCCAGAGGATCTGCTCCATCTCGAACGCGGCGAGGATCGTCTCGATCAGGACGGTGCAGCGGATGTCGTCGCCGCCCGCAATGCGGAACGCCTCCGCCCAGAGCCGCGCCTCGAGGTGCGACTCGATCTTCGGCAGGTAGAAGTAGCGCGCGCCGTTCGCGTAGGCGAGGCCGAAGTCGTAGAGCGACGCGGACACGGGGTCGCCGTCGATGTCGACGTGCCGCTCGACGAGATGCCAGCCGCGCGGACGGATCAACATCGTCGCGATCTCGTCGTTCAGGCGGTAGCTCTTGTCGGGCGTTTCGAACGAGAGCTCGCCGCGGATCGCGTCACGGACGTTCTCGTGTCCGCGGACGACGTTCTCCCACGTCGGCGAGTTCGCGTCCTCGAAGTCCGCCATGAAGCAGCGCGCACCGGAGTTGAAGGCGTTGATCATCATCTTGCGGTCGACCGGGCCCGTGATCTCGCAGCGCCGGTCGACGAGGTCGACAGGCGCCCGAGCGACCTGCCAGTCGCCCGGGTGACGGACGAAGGTCGGGTCGTCGCCGGCGTCGAGGCGCGCCTGGCGCGCGCGTCGTTCGGCGAGCAGGTCGAGCCGCAGCGGCCCGAGATCGCGGTGCAGCTGCTCGACGAGCTCCAGCTGTTGGGCTATGCCTGGAATTGCGCTTCCTCGGTCGAGCCCTTGAGCGCGAGCGTCGAGCTCTCCGGCGACACCGCCTGCGTGACGAGGTCGAAGTAGCCGGCGCCGACCTCGCGCTGGTGGCGGGTCGCCGTGTACCCGAACTCCTCCAGCGCGAACTCGTGCTCCTGCAGCTGCACGTACGCCGGCATGCCTTCCTCGGCGTAGCCGCGCGCGAGCTCGAACATGCCCGCGTTCAGCGAGTGGAAGCCTGCGAGCGTGATGAACTGGAAGCGGTAGCCGACCTCGTTGAGCTGATCCTGGAAGGTCGCGATCGTCCCGTCGTCGAGATGCTTGCGCCAGTTGAACGACGGCGAGCAGTTGTACGCGAGCAGCTTGTCGGGGAACTTCTCGTGCATCGCTGCGGCGAACTCGCGCGCCTCTCCGAGATCCGGCGTCGACGTCTCGAACCAGACGAGGTCGGCGTACGGGGCGTATGCGAGCCCGCGCGAGATCGCGGCGTCGATGCCGTCGCGGACGCGATAGAAGCCTTCGGCGGTCCGCTCGCCGGTGACGAAGTCGCGGTCGTACTCGTCGACGTCGCTCGTCAGCAGCGCAGCAGACAACGCATCGGTCCGGGCGACGAGGACGGTGGGGACGTCGAGGACGTCTGCCGCGAGGCGCGCCGCGTTCAGCGTCCGCACGAACTGCGACGTCGGCACGAGCACCTTGCCGCCGAGATGACCGCACTTCTTCTCCGACGCGAGCTGGTCCTCGTAATGCACGCCCGCTGCGCCCGCCTCGATCATCGCCTTCATCAACTCGTACGCGTTCAATGGGCCGCCGAAGCCGGCCTCCGCGTCGGCGACGATGGGCGCGAACCAGTACGTCCCGTTGCGCCCTTCCGACCAGTGGATCTGATCCGCGCGCTGCAGCGCAGCGTTCAGGCGCCGAACGACGGCCGGCACGCTGTTCACGGGATAGAGGCTCTGGTCGGGATACGTCGAGCCGGCGCTGTTCGCGTCGGCGGCAACCTGCCACCCCGAGAGATAGATCGCCTCGAGCCCGGCCTTGACCATCTGCACCGCCTGGCCGCCCGTCAGCGCGCCGAGGGCGCGCACCGGCTGCTCGCGCTGCAGGAGGTCCCACAGCCGTTCGGCGCCGAGCCGGGCGAGCGTGTGCTCCGGGACGACCGTGCCGCGCAGCCGTACGACGTCCGCCGCGGCATACGTGCGCTCGATGCCGGCCCAGCGGGCCTCGTCGCGCCAGCGGGCCGACAGCTGATCCGCCTCGGCTTGGATCCGAGCTTCCGGGTTCATTCGCATCTCCAGGGTCGAGGATCGTTATCTCGGATCCTAAATCACCCGGATGACGGAACGCAAACGTGAAAACGGCCAACCTGGGACCCGAAGCCCCATCGCTCTCCTATTTGTAACGAGGGCCTGAGGCTGCGAAAACGGGTGTGGGTTGCGGGCAGCCTTCTTTGCGGCGTTCGTCGTGCTGCTCGGCGGCGGGCCGGCGCCTGCCGGCGCCGCGCCGCAGACGCCGACGCAGACCGAGAACGCACGGGCCGGGACGACGGCCTGGCAGCACACCCTGTACACGGGCGTCCAGCTCTACGCCGATCAGATCGGCGCGCTGCCGGGCGACGCGGTCGGCGTGCACGTGCAGTCCGACTACCGCTACCGCCTGCGGGTCTATCGCCTCGGCTGGTACAGCGGCGACGGCGCGCGGCTGATGGCGTGCGTGCCGTCGTGTGTGACCGACGAGGCCCCCGTCACACAGCGGAACGACGCCGCGTCCGCAGGGTCGCCGCAGCGGGCCGGCTGGACGACGACCGACGTCGTGCAGACGGCGGCGGATTGGCCGAGCGGTTACTACCTGATCGAGGCCGAGCTGACGAGCGGCAGCGTGGCCGGCCGGATCGCCACGACGTACCTCGTCCTCCGCCGGCCGCTCGACCAGCCGCAGTCGCAGATCCTCGTGCAGGTGCCGGTGAACACGTGGGAGGCGTACAACGCCTGGGGCGGGCACAGCCTCTACAACTTCTCGCCGGCCGGCGCCTCGATCCGCGTCTCGTTCGACCGTCCCTTCGACTAGCAGGCGAGCTCGCCGCTCTGGTGGGAGATCCAGACCGTGCGCTTCCTCGAGCGCGAGGGCTACGACGTCTCGTACCAGACCGACGTCGACACCGATGCCGACCCGGACAGCCTGCTGCGACACCGGCTCGTGATCGTCAACGGCCACGACGAGTACTGGACCGTCGCGATGCGCGACGGCTTCGACGCAGCCGTCGCCGCCGGCACGAACCTTGCCTTCATGGGCTCGAACGACGCGTACTGGAACATCCGCTACGAGGACGACCGGCACACGATCCTGACGTACAAGTCGCTCTACGATCCGAACCCGGACACGACGCAGAAGACGGCGATGTTCCGGGAGATCGGCCGGCCGGAGTGCCTGCTCCTGGGCGTCGAGCACTACGGGATCATTCGCGAGACGGTAGGCGGGCTCGACTACGTGGTCACGGCTGCGGGCGCCGCCGACCCATGGCTCGCGGGCACAGGCCTGAGCGCCGGTGACACGATCGCGGGCGTCGTCGGACGCGAGCACGACACCGTCAGCGGGTATCCCGGCTGTCAGCATCCGGGCGAGGTCACGCTCTTCCACTACGACGGCAGCCAGGACGGCATCCCGGCCGACGCGACGCGGTATACGGCGCCGAGCGGCGCGCGCGTCTTCGCAACGGGCGCGCAGGAGTTCTCGCTGGCACTCGACGGCTATCGCGCGGACGACACGACCGCGCCGGCGATCCCCGTCGGCACCGACCGATCTGCGCCCGTCGACCCGCGCGTGCAGCAGTTCATGCGCAACGCGCTCGACGACCTGACGCGCCCGGAGGCGCCGGTGCAGGTGCGGCGGTCGAAGGAGTCGAACGGCTGGCGCGTGCGCACGGGCTGGCCGGGCGACCCGCGGATCGTCGGCCGGCTCGTCTACCGGGTGCGCAGCGACGGACAACAGGTGCTCGTCTGCACCGGGCACGCGCCGTGCTATCCGCCGAAGGCGACGGAGCCGGGCACCTATCGGTACATGGCCGAGTACGTGGACGCGTGGGGAGGCACCTCCGCGCCCGCCTTCTCGACCAGCTGGACCCACCCGTAGATTTCGGAACCGTGCGCCTCGAGTGGGAGATCGCCAAGCGCGGTTGGCGGCGCTACGCCGCGTATCCGCTGGCGACGGTGGCGGGGATGTTCACGAACACGATCTTCGGCTTCCTGCAGGCGTACATCCTGCTCGCGGTGTACCGCCACCGCACGAACGTCGGCGGCTACGACTCGCACGACACGCTGACCTACGTCTGGCTCGTCCAGGCACTGCTGATGACGGTCTACGCGTTCGGCTGGCAGGAGCTCGCACTTCGGGTTCGCGACGGCTCGATCACGAGCGACCTCTCGCGGCCCCTCAATCCACAGCGCTACTGGCTCGCGTTCGATCTCGGGCGCGCCCCGTACCACTTCGTCTTTCGCGGGATCGCCCCGTTCGTCGTCGGCGCGCTCGTCTTCCGGCTGCACTATCCGAATCCGATCGACGGCGTCGTGTTTCTCGTCAGCGTGCTGCTCGCCGTCGTCGCGAGCCTCGGCTTTCGCTTCCTCTACAACCTGACAGCATTCTGGGTGCTCGACGTGCGCGGCGTGATGATGGTCGCGCTCACGATCAGCCTCTTCTTCTCGGGGATGATCATGCCGCTGACGTTCTTTCCGACGTGGCTGCGCGACCTCGCCCGCGCGCTGCCGTTCGCCTCGTTCCTGCAGACGCCGGTCGACGTCTGGCTCGGGCAGTACCACGCGTGGGAGGTCGGCCTCCAGCTCCTCTGGGCCGCCGTGCTGCTCGCGCTCGGCCAGGTCGTGCTGCGCCGCGCGACGCAGCGGGTGGTGGTGCAGGGTGGTTGACGCCGCGTTTCTGTGGGGACGGCTGGTCGGCGCTCAGATCCGCTCGCAGGCGCAGTACCGCGTCTCGCTCGTGCTCGAGATCCTCGGTGCGTTCCTGCTCTCGTTCATCGACTTCCTCGCGATCGTCGTCATCTTCCACAACACGCCGCGGCTCGCCGAGTGGGACGTGCAGGAAGTCGCGTTCCTGTACGCGCTGTCCTCGATCTCGTTCGCACTGACCGACCTGCTGATCGGCCATCTCGACCAGTTCCCACAGAAGATCCGCGACGGGAACTTCGACATCATGCTCGTCCGACCGCGCGGAACGCTGTTCCAGGTGCTCGGCTCCGATTTTCAGCTGCGACGGCTCGGCAAGGCATTCCAGGGCGCTGCCGTGCTCGCGTATGCGTTGACCGTGCTGCACGTGCACTGGACGATCGCCCGGGTCGCGGTCCTGATCGTCAGCGTGCCGGCCGGCGTCGTCATCTTCGCGTCGGTCTGGGTCGTCTTCGGCTGCATGGCGTTCTGGACGACGGACGGGGGCGAGTTCACGAACGCATTCACGTACGGCGGCAACTTCCTCGCGCAATATCCGATCGACATCTACAGCGCGTGGCTGCGCCGCTTCCTCGCATACGCGGTGCCGCTCGCCTTCGTCTGCTACTTCCCCGCGCTCTTCGTGCTCGGGAAGCACGATCCGCTCGGATTGCCGCGCGCGCTGCAGGTCGTCTCGCCGGCCGTCGCGATCGTGACGACCTTGATCGCGGGGTGCGCCTGGCGGTTCGCCGTCCGGCACTACCGGAGCGCCGGAGGATGATCGAGGTCGAGCACCTGGCGAAACGCTTCGTCGTGCGGCGCGGCCGCTTCCGGCGCGAGCGGCGCGTCGTCGAGGCCGTGAAGGACATCTCGTTCCGCGTCGAGCGCGGCGAGCTGCTCGGCTATCTCGGGCCGAACGGCGCCGGCAAGTCGACGACGATCAAGATGCTCACCGGGATCCTCGTCCCGTCGGACGGGCGCGTGTCGGTCGCGGGCCTGACGCCGTCGCGTCAGCGGATCGAGCTCGCGAAGCGGATCGGCGCCATGTTCGGGCAGCGGATCCAGCTCTGGTGGGATCTGCCGCTGGTCGACTCGTTCGATTTGCTGCGGCACATCTACAAGGTGCCGGCCGACCGATACCGCACGAACCTCGCACGTTTCCGCGACGTGCTCGACCTCGATTCGTTCCTCCGCACGCCGGTGCGCCAGCTGTCGCTCGGGCAGCGCATCCGCGGCGAGCTGACCGCGGCGATGCTGCACGGGCCGGAGCTCCTCTTCCTCGACGAGCCGACGATCGGCCTCGACGTCGTCGCGAAGCAGCGTGTGCGCGATTTCCTGATCGAGATCAACCGCGAGGACGGCGTGACAGTGCTGCTGACGACGCACGATCTCGGCGACATCGAGCGCATGTGCGAGCGCCTGCTCGTGATCGACCACGGCTCGCTGATCTGGGACGGCGGCATCGCCGAGCTGCGCGAGCGCTACGGCGCGGAACGGACGCTGATCGTCGACCTCGAGGAGCCGGCGCCGCCGCTCGAGATCCCCGGCGCGCGCGTCGAGCGCGTGGACGGGCCGCGGCAGTGGCTGCGCTTTCGCGGCTCGGCTGCGGAGTTGACGGCGCGCGTCGCCGCGAGCGCGCGGCTCGTCGACCTGCAGATCGCAGAGACGGACATCGAGGAGATCGTGCGGTCTATCTACTCGTCCAGCCGAGATCCATCAGGAACGGCGTCCCGGTGACCGCTCGTCCGTCCGGGCCGAGCAGGAACGCCGCCGCGGCGGCGACCTCCGAAGGCTCGAGCAGCCGCTTGACCGCCTGCGGTGCAAGCAGATCGTCCGCGCCGCGCACGGTGAGCTGCTCCTCGGCGATCGCGGTGCGGACGTAGGCGGGACAGAGCGCAGACGCGGAGATGACGGCGCGGTTGCGCACGCCCTGCGCGGCGCCGACGAGGATTCACTTGTGGTGGCGGAAAACCACTTCGGCGACGCAGACCGGCTTGTCGCCGCCCTGGCGCTCGATCGTGACCGTGTACGTCGACTGGGTGCCCCAGTCGGACTCCTCGTGACTCTCGACCCGGAATGTGCCCCGCACCCTCGAGCCCGAGGGAACGGGCGCGGGAAAGCGCACCTTGTTGAGGCCGTAGTTGATTCCCATGCCGCCTTCGTCGTGCGGCAGCACCTCGTACGACATGACGGGAACGAGCGAGAGCGTCAGGTAGCCGTGCCCGATCGTCCGGCCGAACGGCCCTTGCGCGGCGCGTGCGGGATCGACGTGGATCCACTGGTGGTCGCCCGTCGCGTCGGCGAACGCGTTGATCCGGTCCTGGTCGACGACGACCCACGACGACGGGCCGAATTCGTCTCCGATCTTCATACGCCCCACCGTACGACACTCGCCGCCCACGTGTAGCCGGTGCCGGCGGCCAGCGCGAGGCGGCCCGATTTGTCCGGCTAGGCGGTCTGCTCGACCGGCTCGTCGGGCTCTTCGAACGAGCCGCCGGAGGTGACGAGCGTCGGGCGGTTGCCCTGCGAAATCGTCTCCTTCGTGATCACGCACTTCGTCACGTCACGGCGCGACGGCAGCTCGAACATCACGTCGAGGAGCGCGGCTTCGATGATCGAGCGCAGCCCGCGTGCACCGGTCTCGCGCTCGAGCGCCTTGTCGGCGATCTCCCACATCGCGTCGTCGGTGAAGACGAGCTCGATGTTGTCGTAGCCGAAGAAGCGTTGGTACTGCTTCGCGAGCGCGTTCTTCGGCTCGGTCAGGATCTGCACGAGGTCCTCGCGACGCAGCTGGTGCACCGCCGAGATGACCGGGAGGCGGCCGATGAACTCCGGGATGAGCCCGAAGTTGAGCAAGTCTTCCGGCATCACGTCGGCGAGCATCTCCGCGCCTTCGACCGAGTGCTTCGAGTGCATCTCGGCGCCGAAGCCGACGGCGTTCTTGCCGATGCGGCGCGCGATGATCTTGTCGAGGCCGGCGAACGCGCCGCCGCAGATGAACAGGATGTTCGTCGTGTCGATCGACAGGAACTCCTGGTGCGGATGCTTGCGGCC
>JAICWC010000025.1 GCA_025934995.1 Thermoleophilia bacterium
CGAGCTCGAGGGAGCGGACGTACTCCTCGAGCCGTTGCCTAGATATGCCCGATCGCCTCGATCTCGACGAGCGCGCCGGACGGCAGCTTCGCCACCTCGACCGTCGAGCGGGCCGGCGGCCGGTCCCCCACATGCTTCGCGTACACCGCGTTCATCCCCTGGAAGTCGTCGAGGTTCTGCAGGAACACGGTCGTCTTCACGAGACGCTCGAGACTGCTGCCGGCCTCCTCGAGGATCGCGCGCAGGTTTGCGAGCACCTGCTCCGTCTGCTCCTCGATCGTGCCGCCCGACAGCTCCTTGTCGCCGGGACGCAGCGCGAGCTGGCCGGACACGAACACGAAGTCGCCGGCCCGGATCGCCTGCGAGTACGGCGCGCCCTGGAACGGCGCCGGGGCCGCCTCGGTGCGCACGACCGTCTTGTCCGTCACTCTCGTCCTCCTTCGGTCGTGCACGCCTGCGCGAGTGCGACGCCGAGCGCCTTGAAGATCGCCTCGAGCACGTGCTGGGTATCGGTGCCGTTCAACAGCCTCACGTGCAGCGTCACGCACGCACCCTCTGCGAAGCGGTCGAGGAAGCGGCGCGCGACGTCGGTTCCGAGCCCGCCGACGCGCGCTTGTGTGAGGTCGACGTTCGTGACCACGAGCGGCTCCTCCGACGTCTCGAGCACGACGCTCGCAAGGGCCTCGGCCGAGGTCATCGACGCGAATCCGTAGCCGCGGCCGCTGCGCAGGCTCTCGGCGAGCGCGCTCCCGAGAGCGCGGCCCGCCTCCGCCACCTCCGCCTCACCGGTCCCCGGCTCCACTTCGAGTGCGAGATCCCAGCGCGCGCACTGGGCGAGACGCTCGAGCAGGTGGTCGAGCACCGGCAGGCCGGAGTCGACGTTCGCGACGCCGCTGCCTCGCAATTCGAGGCGAATCCCACTCCGTCCAGCAGCCGCCATGGTCGGTGCGGAGGCTACAGCAGCCCCTGATGCGTCTTGCAACGAGGCCGCCCTCGGGTTCTAAAGATAGGCCGAACGGCCTATCCCTTCCCGGCCGTTTCCGACCTAGGTTCCGGCGTAGGACATGTCGGGGGCGAGGGCAGCTGCGGCAGTCTCCGTGGTTCTCGCTGCGGTCGCGTCGGCGGGTGCAGCGGGACGCGGAGGCGACGGGACAGAGCTTGCGGTCGGATACGCGAGCCGTCCGGCGTTGACGCATGCGCTCGCCGCAGGTCACGCAACGCTCGTGCGCGACATCGTCGCGCTGCGCGTGGCGCAGGTTCGCGGCGACGCACGCACGCTCCGCTCGCAGCCCGGAGTCCGCTTCGTCGAGCCCGTCGCGCCGCGTACCTCGCAAGCGGAGCCGGCCGCGACGTACGCGACCGCTGCCGCCGCTGAATGGCAGCTGCACGCAACGCGCACGGACGCCGTCCCGGACCCGGTCCTGCGCGCCGCCGCGAACGTCGCGATCGCAGTCATCGACACCGGCGCGGACGTCACCGCGCCGGACCTCGCGGCCAAGACGCCGCTCACATGGAACACACGGACGGCTACCCCTGATGTCCGCGATCCGAACGGCCACGGCACGTTCGTCGCGTCGCTCGCCGCCGGCTCGGTGACGAACGACGACGGGATGTCGGGCTCGGGCGGGGACGCGCGGCTGATGATCGTGAAGTCGGGAAGCGACGGCGGCTCCTTCACCGACGTGGACGAAGCGGCCGGGATCACCTGGGCGGTCGACCACGGCGCGCGGGTCATCAACCTCAGTGTCGGCGGGCCGACGACGTCGGCGACCGAACGCCGTGCGGTGCAGTACGCGATCGACCACGGCGCACTCGTCGTCGCTCCGGTCGGAAACGAGTACGAGGCCGGCAATCCGGTGGAGTATCCGGCGGCGCTGTTGCAGCCGGTGGGCTCGGGCGGCGTCGGCGGCGCCGGACTGGCCGTGACCGCCTCGACACTCGACGGTCGCCGGGCGTCGTTCGCGAACACCGGCTCATGGGTCTCGCTCGCGGCGCCGGGCGACCACGTTCTCGGCGCCGTCTCATCCGCGTCGTCGACGGTGACGTATCCCCGCTCGACGCTCGCCGGCGCGAAGTCGGGGCTCTACGGCTACGGCAGCGGCACGTCGTTCGCGGCCCCGCAGGTTGCGGGCGCCGCCGCGCTCGTCTGGGCCGCAAACCCGGCGCTGACGGCACAGGAGGTGGCGCAGATCCTCAAGGAGACTGCGTCCGGGCGCGGCAGATGGACCGCGGATCTCGGCTTCGGCGTCGTCGACGTCGCGGCCGCCGTCGCTCGTGCACAGGAGGGCGTGCGGGGCGTGGGCGTGCTGCTCGGCGGCCAGCGCGTGAGGAGCGTCGTGAAGCTGAACTGGAGCGGCCCGGGGAGCGGTTACACGCTCGCGGTCACGATCGACGGCGGCACCGTGCGCACGCTGATTCCAAACTCCGTCAAGACGACAGCGACGGTGGGCGTGACGAAGGGTCATTCGTACGCCTTCACCGTCAGCGCTCTCGATGCGAACGGCGTGACGACGGCGATGTCGTCGCCCGCGACGTTCGTCGTTCGCTAGGTCCCTCTAGGAGTCGACGCGTTCGATGTGTGCGCCGAGCGCACGGAGCCGTTCGTCGATCCGCTCGTAGCCCTTGTCGATCTGGTGCGCGGCGCCGATCGTCGATTGCCCCTGTGCGCAGAGCGCTGCGAGGAGCATCGCCATGCCGGCGCGGATGTCCGGGCTCTCCATTCGTTGCCCGACGAGGTTCGCCGGCCCCGTGACGACCGCACGGTGTGGGTCGCAGAGGATGATCCGCGCGCCCATCGACACGAGCTTGTCGGTGAAGAACAGGCGGTTCTCGAACATCTTCTCGAACATCAGCACGGTCCCGAACGCCTGCGTCGCAACCGTGACCGCGATCGACGTCAGGTCGGAGGGGAACGCCGGCCAGGGGCCGTCCTCGATCTTCGGAATCGCGCCGCCGAGGTCGTCCTGCACGATCAGCTGCTGGCGCGCGGGCACGTGCACGCTGTCCTCGCCCACCTCGACGCGGACGCCGAGCTTGCCGAACGCGGGCACGATCGACATCAGGTCCTCGGCGCGCACCGCTTCGATCGTCACGTCGCCGCCGGTGATCGCAGCCATGCCGATGAAGCTGCCGACCTCGATGTGATCGCAGCCGATCGCCCACTCGCCACCGTGCAGCCGCTCGACGCCGTGGATGCGCAACACGTTCGACTCGATCCCCTCGATGTGCGCGCCGAGCGAAACGAGGAACCGGCAGAGGTCCTGGACGTGCGGCTCGCACGCTGCGTTCCCGATCACCGTCTCCCCGGGCGTCGTGACAGCGGCCGTGACCGTGTTCTCCGTCGCCATGACGCTCGCCTCGTCGAGGAACACGTGAGCGCCGCGCAAGCCTGCGGTCGACATCTCGTAGACGGGCCCGCCGACATCGATCGTCGCGCCGAGCTCGACGAACGCGTGGATGTGCGGGTCGAGCCTGCGACGGCCGATCACGTCGCCGCCGGGGGGCGGCATCGCCGCTTTGCCGAACCGTGCGAGCAGTGGGCCGGCGAGCAGGAACGACGCGCGGATCTTCGAGCAGAGAGCGACGTCCGGCGAGGACTTGTCGACACCACTCGTATCGATCTGCACGTCGTTCGGGCCGGTCCAGCGCGCGTCGGCGCCGAGATCGCTCAGAAGGTCGAGCATCGTGTCGACGTCGCGGATCCGCGGCACGTTCGAGAGCGCGACCGGATCGTCCGCGAGGAGGCACGCTGCGAGGATCGGCAGTGCACCGTTCTTGTTGCCGGCGGCCCGGATGCGGCCGCTGAGCGGGTGCGCGCCCTCGATGACGAAGGCGTCGGCGAGCGCGGGAGCAACTGCCATGGCGGGCTATGCTAGCCAGCCCGTGACGCCGACTCGCGACCAGGCCTGGGAAACCCTGACCAAGTACACGAAGAGCGAGTCGCTGCTCAGGCACGCGCTCGCCGTGGAGGCTTCGACCGCGGCGTACGCGGTGCAGTTCGACGGCGACGAGGAGCTCTGGCGGGTGGCCGCGCTCCTCCACGACTTCGACTACGAGATGCACCCGACGCTCGACAAACATCCGCAGGACGGCGCGCCGATCCTGCGCGAGGAGGGCTACCCGGAAGAGGTGATCGAGGCGGTCCTCTCGCACGCCGAGCACCTCGCGATCCCGCGTGACACACCGCTCAAGAAGGCGCTGTTCGCGTGCGACGAGCTCAGCGGCTTCGTGCACGCGTGCGCGCTCGTCCGCCCGACCGGGCTGGACGGCCTCGAGCCGAAATCGGTCAAGAAGAAGCTGAAGCAGCCGTCGTTCGCGTCGGGTGTGCACCGCGAGGACGTCTACAAGGGGGCGGAGGAGCTCGGCGTCGACCTCGACGACCACATCCGCCACGTCGTCGCTGCGCTGCAGCCGATCGCATCCGAGCTCGGGCTGTGAACATCGCCGTCTGCAACGTGAAGGGCGGCGTCGGCAAGACGACGACCTCCGTGTACCTCGCGGCGGTCGCCGCCGAGCGCGGCGAGGATGTCGTCCTCGTCGACGCCGACCCGCACGCCTCCTCTGCGATCTGGCTCGAAGAGCGCCCGCTCGATGGAGTCACCGTCGTCGAGGCGCCGTCGGAGCGCACGCTGACGCGTGCGCTGCGCAGCGAGGGGACCCTCGTCGTCATCGACACGCCGCCCGGCGACGAGCGGCTCGTGCGCGCCTCGATCGCGGCGGCGGACAGCGTCGTCATCCCGACCCGGGCAGGCGGCGTCGAGTTCCCGCGGGTCGCCACGACGCTCGAGATGCTGCCGGCGAGGACGCCGCGTGGAATCGTCATCTCGTCCGCGCGCCTCGGAACGAACGACCTGGCCGAGACGATCGACTGGTGGAAGAAGGAAGGCGTCTCGATCTGGGGCGTCATCCCCGAGCGCGTCGCCATCGCCGCCGGCCCGGAAGGGCGCCTCCACCGTGAGGGTCTCGACCTGTACGCCGACGTCCTCCGCAAGGCGCGTGCGCGCCGCTAACCGCTAGACGCCGGCCGCGAGCCGCTGCAGGTCGTCCTCGTTCGTCCACCAGCCGCACGAGGCGCGCACGAGATTGCGGCCGGGCAGCTCACGGACGACCACGCCCTGCGCGTGCAGCGACTCGACGAGCTCCGCCGGATCGCCGTTCGGACGGAACGACACGAGCGTCGAGTGTCCGGGCGGTGTGACGATGTCGACGCGCGCCGAGAGCAACTCGGCGCAGCGCGCCGCCATCGCCGCCGCGCGCTCGTACCGCCACTCTGGATGCGTCGCGAGCGCCGCCTCGAGCCCGCGCAGCGACGGGACGGGAATCCAGCCGGAATCGAATCGCTTCGTGCCTTCCTTCGGCACGAATTGGCCGCTCGTCTCGTACGAGTCCTGCGACATGTACGACGGTGACTTCACGCGAAGCCGTTCCGGGTCGGCGACGTAGAGCGCACCGGTCGACTCCGGCCCGCACAGCCACTTCTGTGCGGACACCGTGTAGAAGTCCAGCGCGCCGACGTCGGGTGGGATCGCGCCCGCAGACTGCGCGCCGTCGACGAGCACCGGCACTCCCGCATCCTCACGCACGCGGTGCAGGTCGAGCTTGCGTCCGGTCGTCCAGAGGACGTGGGACGTCGCGATCAGCCGCGTGCGCGGCGTGACCGCATTGACGATCGCGTCCTCCTCTGCGTCGACGATGACGACGCGTGCGCCCGTGGCGTACAGAGGGCCGGTTAGGCCGAAGTGCTCCTGGTCGGTCGTGACGACTTCGTCCTGGTCGCCGAGACCGAGCCCCGCGAGCACGAGCGCGCAGCCGCGGGTCGTCGAGTCGGTCAGCGCGACGGATGTGGGCTCGACGCCGATCACCGCGGCGATACCCGCCCGCACGTCCTCGCGCAGGTCGAGCATCCCGTGGAAGTAGTCCATCCCGCTCCGTCCCTCGACGAGATCGCGCTCGTTCTGCTCGACGACCGCTTCCACGGTCGTCCGGGCGAGCGGCCCGTTCGTGCCGGCGTTCAGGTACGCGAAGCGCTCGAGCACCGGGAACTGCGCGCGTGCCTCCTCGGGCGTCATTCGACGTGGAGTTCTACCGGTGCATGGTCCGACAGCAGCCGCCCCCCGGCGCGGCGACGGCCTTCGGGCCAGGCGGCCGGCGAGCCGGCCGGCAGGCCGCGGACGAGGACCTGGTCGATGCTCTCGGGTAGGGGCGGCGAGAAGCCGGGAAGGCCGACTCCCCGCAGATTCAGGTCGCCCGCGACGATCGCCTGCGGTTCGTCCGCCACGAAGCCGGCGACGCGCGCCAGCTGTTCCTCGTCCGCGCTGACGTGGACGTTCGCGACGAAGACGCGCCCGTCGAGGCGGACGCCGTGGACGATCCGGCGAAGCCCGGTCTCGCTGACGACCCGGCGTCGTTCGTCGGAGAGCGTGAAGCGGCGGGCGACGAGGATCGCGTCGGCCTCACCCGTGAGCGCGGAGCGCAACAGCCCGTGATGGAGCTCGGTGACCCAGCGGCCGAGCGGCCGCCGGCGACGGGCGACCGCGCTCGAGCGCCGCATCCCGCTCCAGCCCTCGAGCCGTGCGAGCGCCCACACCGGCACCTCCTGCAGACAGACGACGTCAGGGGCGTCGCGTGTCACGAGCTCGACCATCTCGCGCAGGAAGGCTCGCCGCTGCGGCGGCTGCGTGTTTCCATGGAAGAGGTTCCAGGTCCTGACGAGCACACGGCGTAGCCTACGAGCGGTGCGGATCGTCCTGGCCGACCCTCCGGCGTTCACGCCGCCCTACGACCACGCCCTGGCCGCAGCGCTCGGGCACGCGGGCGCGGACGTCACCCTCGTCACCTCCCCATTCCGATTCGGAGACACACCTGCTGAGAACGGCTATCGCCGCCGCGAGGTCTTCTATCCGCTCTCGTCGCGGGTCTTCGGCCGCTCGCCGCTGCGCCTCCCGCTAAAGGTTGTCGAGCATCCGCTCGGCATCGTGGCGATGCGGGCACTCCGCGCGGACGTGCTGCACGTGCAATGGCTCGTTCCCGAGCTCGACGTGCGCCTGCTCCGGCCACACGTTCCCGCCGTCTTCACCGCACACGACCTCCTGCCGCGCCGGACCGCGGCAAAGCGAGACCTCTGGCGGCGGCTGCTCGCGCGGTTCGACCGTGTCGTCGTGCACAGCGAGCACGGTCGCGAGACGCTGGCGCCGCTCGGCGTCGACGCGCACGTCATCCCCCATCCCGTCTTCCGCAGCGACCCGCCGCGCACCGACGACGGGCAGACCGTGCTCGCGCTCGGCGTCATCCGCCCGTACAAGGGTCTCGCCGACGCCGTCGAGGCGACGCGGCGTGCGGGCGCGCGGCTGCTCGTCGCGGGCGATCCGGCGGAATCGCTCGACGCCTACCGCGGCGACCACATCGAATGGCGCCTGGGCTACCTCCCCGACGCAGAGCTCGATCGCGCGCTCGGCGATGCCACCGTCGCCGTCTTCCCCTACAAGCCGGAGCTCGACCAGAGCGGCGCGCTCCTCCGAGCGCTCGGAGCCGGCGTTCCCGTGGTGGCCTACGACGTCGGCGGGATTGCCGAGCCGGTGCGGCGCTTCGAAGCCGGACGTGTCGTGCCCGCGGGCGACGTCGAGGCGCTCGCGGCCGCACTCGCAGAGGTGCTCGCCGACCCCGCGGCCGCGCGCGCCGGCGCCCTGCGTGCACGCGAGGTGTTGACCTGGGACGCGGCGGCGCGTGCGCATCTCGAGCTGTACGAGGAGATCGCCTGATGTTCCACAAGCGCCGTTTCGCGGATGTCATTCGGCGCCAGCTCGACGTCTTCGCAGAAGACGAGGCGCACAACATCTTCGTCGAGGTGCGCGAGCGGAAGGCGCTCTACGATCGCGCCGATCGCGACGACGCGGAGGAGCTGTACGGCGACTACATCGATGCGGTCGAAACCGGGACGGAAGCACTTGCCGACATGCGCGACCGGTTCAAGCGTACGCTCGACGACGAGGCAGCCGAGGCGTACGAACGAGAGTTCAACCGTGCCGTCAAGAAGCGCTGGCCTCATTTCGGCCTGGAGATCGACTTGAGATGACATCACGCATCGAGGACTACGCGCTGCTCGGCGACCTGCAGACGGCGGCGCTCGTCGACCGCAACGGGTCGATCGACTGGCTCTGCTTCCCGCGCTTCGACTCCGGCGCCTGCTTCGCCGCGCTGCTCGGCGCGCCGGAGCACGGACGCTGGCTCCTCGCACCGACCGACGGCGGCACGACGAACCGGCGCTATCTGCACGACACGATGGTGCTGGAGACGATCTGGGAGAACGACGAAGGCGCGGTGCGCGTCCTCGACTTCATGCCCCCGCGCGGCCGGGCGCCGGACGTGGTGCGCATCGTCGAAGGCGTGCGGGGCAGCGTGCGAATGCGCTCGGAGCTCGTGATCCGGTTCGACTACGGGCGCATCGTTCCGTGGGTGCGCCGGGTCGCGGACGACACCCGCACGGTGATCGCCGGGCCGGATGCCCTCTGCTTCCGGACACCGGCGCACACGTTCGGCGAGAACATGCGAACGGTCTCGGAGGTCACGATCGACGAGGGCGAGCGCGTTCCGTTCGTCTTGACCTGGTTTCCGTCGCACCAGGACCCGCCGGCGCGCATCGATCCCGAGGTCGCGCTCGCAGAGACCGAGTCGTTCTGGCGCGACTGGAACGCACGCTGCACCGTTCCTCTCAGCGGCGAGCAGCGCGACCTGCTGCACCGCTCGCTGATGGTGTTGAAGACGCTGACGTACGAGCCGACCGGCGGGATCGTCGCGGCGCCGACGACGTCGCTGCCGGAGGCGCTCGGAGGCGTGCGCAACTGGGACTACCGCTACTGCTGGCTCCGTGACGCGACGCTGACGCTGCTCGCGCTGCTGCAGGCAGAGCACGGCGAGGAAGCGGCGGCGTGGCGCCACTGGCTGCTGCGCGCGGTCGCCGGCGATCCGGCGGATCTGCAGATCATGTACGGCGTCGGCGGCGAGCGGCGGTTGACCGAATACGAGCTGCCGTGGCTGCCGGGCTACGAAGGCTCGCAGCCCGTGCGCGTCGGCAATGCGGCGAGCGAGCAGTTGCAGGTCGACGTGTTCGGCGAGGTGATGGACGCGCTCTACCAGGCGCGCGCGCACGGGTACGGGTTCGAGCCGGAGTCGTGGGCGCTGCAACGGAAGCTCCTGGAGGCGCTCGAGCGCACCTGGGAGGAGCCGGACGAGGGCATCTGGGAGGTCCGCGGCGGGCCCCGGCACTTCGTCCATTCGAAGGTGATGGCTTGGGTCGCGTTCGACCGCGCCGTCCGATCGGTCGAGCTGCACGGCATGGAGGGTCCGGTCGACGATTGGCGCGAGTTGCGCGACCGCATCCACGCCCAGGTCTGCGAGCTGGGGTTCGACGCGAAGCTCGGCTCGTTCACGCAGTCGTACGGCTCGCCGGAGCTCGACGCGAGCCTGCTGCTCATCCCGCTCGTCGGGTTCCTGCCGGCATCCGATCCGCGCGTCCGCGGCACGATCGAGGCGATCGAGCGCGAGCTCTTGTGGGAGGGCCTCGTGCTGCGCTATCGGACCCACGCTGCCGAGAGCCCCGACGGGCTGCCGAGCGGCGAAGGCGTCTTCCTGCCGTGCTCCTTCTGGCTGTGCGACTGCTACGAGCTCCTCGGCCGGCACGACGACGCCCACGCCCTGTTCGAACGGCTCGTCGGCTTGTCGAACGATCTCGGGCTACTCGCCGAGGAATACGACCCTGTCGAGCGACGTCAGCTCGGCAACTTCCCGCAGGCCTTCACACACCTCGCACTCGTCTCGACCGCGTTCAACGTGCTGCCGCACCTTCCGTCTCCGATGCACCGGCGTCACGCGCGCGATGGATCGCAGCCCCCGCATTGATCAAGGCGAGGTGGCTGAGCGCCTGCGGGAAGTTCCCCAGTAGCTCGCCGCTGTCAGGGTCGATCTCCTCCGAGAGCAGGCCGACGTCGTTCCGATATGTCAGGAGCTGCTCGAACAACGCGGCCGCATCGTCGACGTCCCCCCGTCGTGCGAGCGCCTCGACGAGCCAGAACGAGCACGCGACGAACGCGCCCTCCTGGCCGATGTTGCCGGTGCGTCGCCACAGGAGGCCGCCGCCCGCGTCGAGCCGTTCGCGGATCACGTCGACGGTCGAGCGCAGCCGCTCCGGCGCCACGTCGTCCCACCCCATGCGGGCACCGCGCAAGACCGCCGCATCGAGCGTGTCGGCGCCTGCGTACTCGACATACGCGCGCAGCTCGTCCGACCAGCACTCCCGTTCGACGTACGCCCGCGCCCGCTCGCGTTCCTCTCGCCACCGCTCGACGTGATCCGTCTTCAGGTGACCCTGCTCCGCGAACTCGATCCCGCGGGAGAGCGCCATCCACGAGCCGATGTTGGACACCGTGTAGCTGTGACATTCGTCGAGCTCCCAGATGCCGGAATCGTCGTCGGGCCAGATCACGGCGAGCCGGTCGAGACACTCCGCAAGGAGCGATGCCGTCCCCTCGTCGAGGTCGTTGCCGTGCTTCAAGTAGAGGCCGGCCGTCTCGAAGAGGTCACCCCACGAGCCGAGCTGCAGCTGCGTGCTGGCCGCATTCCCGTACCGAACCGGCTGCGAGCCTCGGTAGCCGTGCAGCGGGAGCTCGTCGCAACGCTCGGCCGGCATTCCCTCGAGCGAGTAGAAGGGACGAAGGTCGGGTGCGGTGCTGCGCACGGAGCGCAACAGGCAGCAGAAGGACTCGTGCACCGTCTCGGGCAGGCCCAGAACCATGAGCGCATCGATCGTGAATGCGGCGTCGCGCACCCACATGTAGCGGTAGTCGTAGTTCTTGTCGCCGCCGATTCGTTCGGGCAGCGACGACGTGGGCGATGCGACGAGCGCGCCGTGCGGTTCGAGCGACATCAGCTTCAACACGAGCGCGCTGCGGGCGATGTCGTCCTCCCACGGCCCGTCGTACTGCCAGTGCTCGAGCCACTTCCGCCAGACCGACGCGGTGTCGTCGAGCCGCCGCTCGATCTCGTCGCGATCGGGCATCGGGATCGGCTGCTCATGCGTGGCCACGAGCGCGAGCAGCGCGGAGTCTCCGTCGCGCAAGGTGAACTCGCCGCGCACGGCGTCGTCGGAGAGCTCCCCCGCGCCGGCGTTCCAACTGTGGATGCCGATTGCGAGCCCGCCGCCCTCGAAGACCGGCACGCCGCGGCGGCGCGAGAGCGTCGTCTCGGCTCGCCCCCAGTCCGGCCGGGCGTCGGCCGACCACTCGAGATCGACCTCGCCGCTCAGGCACTCGACTCTGCGCGCGAGCTCGCGCCACGGCAGTTGCCCTCCGCCGCGCATGTTGAGCGCTTCCGTCACCCGGACGACCCCGTCGCGGGTCCGGTACGTCGTCTCGAGGACGTTCGTGCGGTCGAGATACCGCCGCTCGGCGTCGAACTTCGCCCTCGGGCGGAGGACGAACGTGCCGCCCTTCTTCGCATCGAGCAGTGCGGCGAACGCCGCCGGACAGTGCATCTGCGGCAGCGAGAGGAAGTCGACGGCGCCGTCGAGCCCGACGAGCGCCACCGTGTTGCCGTCGCCGAGTGCGGCATAGGCGCCGATCGGTGCGTAGCCGTCCCGCCGCTTCACGCGTGGGCGTGCTCGTGCTCGCGCGACTGGTCGCGCGTGAGCGCCTGGTCTGCGTCGGCGCCGAGGTCGGCCTGGATCTGCTCGAGCGACCGATCCTTCGTCTCCGGAACGAATGTCGCGAAGAAGATCACCGCGCAGACGCCGAAGAACGCGTAGAGCCAGAAGGTGCCCTGCTTCGTGATGCTGTCCGTCAGCGTCAGGAACGTGTACGAGATCGCGAAGTTGAGGCCCCAGTTGAACATCGTGCACACCGCCATCGCCGGCCCGCGCATCTGCAGGGGGAAGATTTCCGAGATCATGAGCCAGAACACCGGGCCGAGGCCCATCGCGAAGCCCATGATGTAGACGAGCAGGCATACGAGCGCGAGCCAGCCGACGCTGTGCTGGATGCTGGTCGAGGCGAAGAAGATGCCGAGGCCGATCAGCGCAGCGGTGAGGATCGAGGTGCCGGCGAGCAGGAAGAACCGGCGGCCGAGCTTGTCGAGCAGCAGGATCGCGACGATCGTGAAGAAGACGTTCGTGCACCCGATGTAGACGCTCTGCGTGAGCGCGCCCGTGTTCTGCTGCCCGGCGAACTTGAGGATCGTCGGCGCGTAGTAGATGACAGTGTTGATGCCGACGATCTGTTGGAAGACGGCGAGCGCGATGCCGACGACCATCATGCGGCGAACGGCCTTGCCGAGCAGCTCGCGGAGGCTGAACTCCTTCTCCGCGACCTCCTTGATCTCCTGGATCTCGGCGTCGACGTCGTCGTCCTCGAAGCGATACTTCTCGAGGACCTTGCGCGCATCGTCCTCGCGACCTTTGTCGATCAGCCACCGCGGCGAGAACGGCATGAAGTACATCCCGATCGCGAGCGCGGCACCGGGCACGACGGCGAGCGCGAACATCCAGCGCCAGTTGTTCGCGAACCCGGCGAAGCCCCAGTCGACGATGTATGCGACGAGGATGCCCGACGTGATCATCAGCTGGTTGAAGCTGACGAAGCCGCCTCGGATGCGTGGTGGGACGAGCTCCGCGATGTACATCGGGCCGACGAACGAAGCGCAGCCGACGGCGAGGCCGAGCCAGAAGCGCCCGGCGAGAATCTGCCAGTAGGACTGCGCGAGCGCACAGCCGATCGCGCCGATCACGTAGACGCAGCCGGCGATCATCTTCGTCCGGCGGCGGCTGATCCGGTCGGCGGACCAGCCGGCGATCAGCGCACCTGCGATCGCGCCCAGCAGGAGGATCGCGACGGTCAGCTGCTGCTGGCCGTGCGTCTTGAGGCCGAGGTCCTTCTTCATGAAGAGGAGCGCTCCGCCGATGACGCCGGTGTCGTAGCCGAAGAGGAAGCCGCCGATCGCCGCGATCGAGGCGACGCCCATCAATCGCCGGTTGCGCAGCGCCTCGCGGATGAATCCCTGCTCTGCAGCGGTTTCCGCCATCATTGTTGACAACGTCGAGGCCGGTGGAACGGTTGCGCCGCGCTCCCTCTCGGCTCGCTGAGCTTCGAGCGCCAGTGCGTCGAGCGCATGCGCCGCCGCCTGCAGGCCGAGACTGCCGGTGAGCGCCTGGGCGCGCGTGCGGATGCCGGACGCATCGCCGCCGCTTCGCCACACGCCGGCCAGCTCGCGGACCAGCGCGATCGCTTCAGGCGCCGGCGCCTCGGCGTGTCGGAGCATCCGCAGGCCGCCGGTCGCGAGCGTGCGCGCGTCTGCGGTCGCGATCGAGAGCTCGTGTGCGATCGCCGCGTACGCCTCGACCGCACGGCGAGCTCGGCGGCGGCGCGGGGCGCGGCGCACGACGTGTCGGGCCGTTGCCAGCGTCGTCTCGAGCTTCCGGTCGTCGAGCGCGTCGACCCGTGCGAGCGCGCCCTCCATCGCCTCGGCGTCGCACCGCTCGAGCGCGTCGGCGACGTCGTCGAGGGCGGCTGCGAGATCGTCGCGCAGTGCGCGCTCTGCGGCCGCGAGGAGCTCGAGCGGGTCCGTCGGGAAGAGCAGCTGTGCGATCACGATCCCGAGGCCGCCGCCGATCAGGGCATCCGCGAGCCGCTGCACGGCGAGGCTCGATCCGGGCTGATGCAGCGCCACCATGAGGATCACGGAGGCTGCCGCCTGGTTCCGCACCATCGGGCGCGCCCCGAGCGCGGTCGGAACGACGAGCGCGACGAGAACGCCGACGACGAGCTGCCATCCGCCCGCGCCCGCCGTGTTGACGAGGAGCGCGCCGAAGAGGATGCCGAGTGTGACGCCGACGATCATCTCGATCGCCTGGCGTCCCCGTGTCCCCGGCTCGGCGCCGAGCGCGATCACGGCGGCGATCGGCGCGAAGAAGGGCTGCCCGTGGCCGGGGATGAGGTGCGCGAGCTCCCACGCGGCGCCTGCGGCGAACGCGGCTTGGCCCATGCGGATCAGCGTCGCACGGTCGAGGCGACGGCGGACGGCGCGGATGTCCATCGGTCACCTATGCCCGAAATGATGCGCAGCAGGCAGGGAACCGTGAACGTCGGCGCCGTCGGTCAGGTCGCGCGCGAGGGGGCCGAGCGAGACGAGCTCGCGCACGAGCACGTTGCGGTTCCGGTCGGCGTGCTCGTACCGTCCCTTCGCGAGGATCAGCGGCTCGCCGCGAATGACGGCTCGAAACCGGTCGTACACCTGCGGCGGAACGATCAGGTTGACCTGCGTGTGCTCGTCCTCGAGCAGCATGAAGACGACGCCGTTCGCGGTCGCGGGCCGCTGCCGCGCGACGACCATGCCGGCGACCGCGACGTTCGAGCCGTTGCGACGTTCCTTCAGCTCGACGGTGGAAAGCGTCCCGGCGGGTAGATGCGGACGCAGGAGCTCGAGCGGATGCACGCCGACCGAGATCGACGTCGTCCGGTAGTCGGCGAGCATCCGCTCCCACACGCTCGGCGCCGGCAGGTCGGGCGTCTCGACCGTCGGCTCGAGCGGCAGCGCGAGCTGTTTCTCCTCTCCGCCCGATCCGGGCACCGTCGTCGGGCGCGGCACGAGGCCGAGCTGCCACAGCAGCTCCCGCCGCTGCAGGCCGAAACAGTCGCACGCCCCGGACTCGACGAGCGCCTGCAGCTCGTCGTGCGACAGTGACGTCCATTGCGCGAGCTCACGGATGGACGAGAACGGCTGAGCGGCGACGACGACCTCCGCATCGTCCTCCCCCACGCCGGTCACGTACTTGAGCCCCACGCGCACCATGCCCTCCTCGAGGATGCAGCCGACGCTGCTGCGGTTCACGTGCGGCGGCAAAGTCTCCACGCCGTGACGCTGTGCGTCGCGCACGAGCGTCGCCGGTGGATAGAAACCCATCGGCTGCGCGTTCAGCAGCGATGCGAGGAACTCGGCCCGGTAATGGTGACGGAGCCACGCCGACTGGTACGCGAGCAGGCCGAATGCGGCCGAGTGCGACTTCGGGAAGCCGAAGCCCGAGAACGCGACGAGCTTGTCGTAGACCAGGTGCGCCGTCTCGTCGTCGACGCCGTTCGCGAGCGCCCCCTCGACGAAGCGCGTGCGATACGCCTCGAGCGCGGCGTGCGAGCGCTTCCGGCTCATGGCACGCCGCAGTCCCTCAGCCTCGCCGATCGTGAACCCGGCGAGCGCGATCGCGACGTCGAGCACCTGATCCTGGAAGACGACGACCCCGAGTGTCTCGCGCAGCGGCTCGCGGAGCAGCGGATGGTCGACGGACGGCTCGAAGCTCGGGTCCTCGCGCAGCTTCTGCCGGTTGTCGATGTACGGGTGCACGGCTTTCCCCTGGATCGGCCCCGGCCGCACGAGTGCGACCTGGATCGTGATGTCGTCGAGGTTCTCCGGACGCGTGCGCAGGATCGTCTGCATCTGTGCGCGGCTCTCGATCTGGAAGCAGCCGACGGTGTCGGCCTCCTGGATCTCCGTGAACACCGCGGCGTCGTCGAGCGGAATGCGCGACAGGTCGATCTGCTCGCCGCGATGCTGCGCGATCAGCTCGACGCACTCTTCGACCGCGGAAAGCATCCCGAGGCCGAGCAGGTCGATCTTCAGGAAGCCGGCGTCCGCGCACGAGTCCTTGTCCCACTGACACATCTGCCGGCCCTCCATCGCGCACGGCTGCACGGGGACGAGCTCGACGAGCGGCCGCGACGAGATGACCATGCCGCCGGGATGCTGCGAGATGTGGCGCGGCAGGCCGGCAATCTCGCCGCACAGCTCCGAGAACGCGCGCCAGCGCGGCGACGCGAGCTTCGTCTGGGCGTCGGGCAGCAGCAGCAGCTCCTCGCCGACGCGCTTGGCGTTCCAGCCGTCGGAGACGCGCGCGAGCCGTTCCAGCTCGCCGAACGGCAGGCCGAGCGCCTTGCCGACGTCGCGGATCGCGCCCCGCGAACGGTACGTCGCGAAGCTCGCAACGAGCGCAGCGTGCTCGTGCCCGTAGCGCTCGGTCACGCGGACGATCAACTTCTCGCGGATGTCGCGCGGGAAGTCGAGATCGATGTCGGGCACCGACGCGAGCTCGCGGTTGAGGAAGCGGCCGAGCGAGAGATTGTTCGCGACCGGGTCGACGTGCGAGAGCCCGGTCAGGTAGCAGACGAGCGAGCCGACGGACGAGCCGCGGCCGCGACCCGGTGGCAGCACGTGCCGCATCGATCCCGGCCCGCGCACCTCGTACGCACACTCGCGCGCGAGCTCGAGCACCTCCCAGTGCAAGAGGAAGAAGCCGGCGAGGCCGAGATGATCGATCAGCGCGAGCTCCTCCTCGAGCCGCGCAAGCTCCTTCGTGTGCAGCGCGCTGTACCGCTCGAAGAATGCGCGCTCACAGACGCGACGCAGCTGCACACCGGCAGGTTCCGCGGCGTCGGAGAAGTCGGGATAGCGATAGCCGAGCTCGTGTGTCAGGTCGAACTGCAGGCGCTCGGCCACCTCGACCGTGCGGGCGACGGCATCCAGGTCGTCTGCGAACCGCTCGGCCATCTCCTTCGGGCCGGCGAGCACCGACTCGTGGTTGCCGCGCCGCTCGCGTTCGCAGCCGTCGAGCGACGTGCGGCAGCGGACGGCGACGAGCACGTCCTGGAGCGCGGCGCGGCGCTGATCGTGCGCGTGGACGTCGCCCGTCGCGACCGTCTGCACCTTCAACACATCCGCGAGCTCGCGCAGTCGCGCGTTGCGGCGCGTGTCGCCGCGCTCGTACGGACGCTGCAGCTCGACGTAGAAGCGTTCGCGGCCGAATGCGCGCGCGAGCTCGGCGGCGAGGTTCGGATAGTGGACCCCGACGCCGTCGCGCGCACAGCCCGAGAGACAGACGAGGCCCTCGTTGTGGTCGGCGAGCAGCTGCGGGTCGAGCGCAGGCGGCAGCGGGTCGCGGTTCGTGTTCGCACGCGTCTCTGCGTGTGCCGCGGTGAGCAGCCGGCAAAGATTCGAATACCCGTGGGCGTCCTCGACGAGCAAGGTGACGTGGGCACCCCCTTGCAGCGTCACCTCCGCGCCGGTGATCGGCCGCACGCCGAAATGCTTGGCGGCGTGCGCGAACTCGAGCGAGCCGTAGACGCCGTCGTGATCGGTCAGCGCGAGAGCCGTGTAGCCGAGCTCGGCAGCCCTGGCCGCCAGCTCCTCCGGCTGCGATGCTCCGTCGAGGAAGGAGTAGGCGCTATGAGCATGGAGCTCGACGTATGACACGAACACATGTTCGCATACGCGTCCACGAGGCGGTCGAGGCAGCCGTCCGGGACGCGGCAGACCTCGCGGAACGGTCGAACGCAGACAGCGAGACGCGGCTGCGGATGGTCGTCGACGGGTGGGGCCGCGGCCTGGCAGCTGCGCTCGAGGAGCTCGCCGTGTCGCTCGACGAGGTATGGCGGCTCATGGCTCCCTCGGACCCGGCCCGCGAGGAGGCACCACCCCCTCCGCCGCAGGCTCCTCCGCCGGCCGAACCGGCCGGCGAATCGCCCCCGCCGGCGACCGACGAGGACGAGGAGCAGCTGCGGGCGCGGGCGGCGGCCTCGCGGGCCGAGACGAAGGCGCTGGGCGAGGAGACGCCGTGATCGTCGGGCCCGACGACGGCGAGCGCCTACCGCGCGGCGAGCGGTTTCATCGCGTCCTCGCCGAGCTGCCCGAGCTCGAGGTCGTCGACCTTCGCTTCGGACCGGGGTTCGTCGTCGAGCCGCACGTCCACGAAGACCACGCCGACAGCTTCTACGTGCTCGAGGGCGAGTGCGAGTTCACCTATGGCGAGAGGGTCGTCCACGGCGGCCCCGGCACGTGGGTGTCCGTGCCGCCGGGCACGCGTCACGGCTTTCGGAACGCCGGCGCGGGCGAGTTACGCGTGCTCAACGTCCACGCCCCGCGTACCGGCTTCGTCGCCGAGCTCCGCGAGGCCTGACGAGGACGTCGAGGGCTCCGCGTGCAGCCGGCGCGGAATCCGTCCCGCCCGCCGTGCTTCGTACCCCGCCTCGACGGCGAGCCGGATCGCGACCGCCATCCGCGCCGGGTCGTCGGCGCGGGCGATCGCGCTCGCGCAGAGAACCGCGTCACAGCCGAGCTCCATCGCCTGCGCCGCATCGGAGGCCGTGCCGATTCCGGCGTCCAGAATCACCGGCACCTCGGCCTGCTCGACGATCAGGCGGATGTGGTGCTCGTTGTCGATCCCGCGTCCCGCGCCGATCGGCGAGCCGAGGGGCATGATCGCCGCGCAACCGACCGATTCGAGGCGGCGCGCGAGGATGGGGTCGTCATTCGTGTACGGCAGCACGACGAAGCCGTCCGCGACGAGGTGCTCGGCCGCATCGAGGAGCTCGATCGGGTCCGGGTAGAGGGTGCGGTCGTCGCCGATCACCTCGAGCTTGATCCAGTCCGTCTCGAACGCGTCGCGCGCGAGCTGTGCGGTGCGCACTGCCTCGCGTGCGGTGTAGCAGCCGGCAGTGTTCGGCAGGACGAACAACCCGAGCCGGTCGATCAGGTCGAGCGGCGACGCCGAGCTCCGCGTCGCATCGATACGGCGCAGCGCGACCGTGACGATCTCCGCTTCGCTCGCGAGCAGCGCACCTTCGAGCTCTTCGAGCGACCGGAAGCCGCCCGTTCCCATGATGAGGCGCGAGCGCCACAGGCGACCTCCGAGGTTCATCCGCCCTGCACCGCCCGTAAGACCTCGAGCCGCGCTCCGTCGCGCAGCATCGTCGATTCCCAGGCGCTGCGCGGCACGACATCTCCGTCGAGTGCCACCGCCACCCCACGCTCGGCCTGCTCGACGAGCGATCGCACGACGTCCGCGACGCTCGTCACCCCGTCGAGCTCGCGCTGCTCGCCGTTGATGCGCACGGTCATACGCGCGCGAACCGTTCCGGTGAGAAGGGCGCCGCTTCCGGCGGCGGTGCCTCGCCGGCGAGCAGTGCGGCAATCGTCTCGGCGGTGATCGGCGCGAGGAGAATCCCGTTGCGGAAGTGCCCCGTCGCGACGAGGATGCCGCCCTCCCACTCTCCGATCAGCGGCCCGTTGTCGGGCGATCCGGGACGAAGCCCTGCCGACACGTCGACGAGCTCGAGCTCTGCAAGCTCGGGCAGCACGCGGTAGCCCTCGCGCAGGAGCTCGTGGACTGCGCCTGCCGTGACGGTGACGTCGAAGCCGCGCTCCTCGACGGTTGCGCCGACGACGACTTCGCCGTTCTGCCGCGGCACGACGTACACGTGCTCGGTCCGGATCATCCGCTGCGCCGGCAGCTCGCCGCGCAGGCGAACGACCTGGCCCTTCACCGGCCGCACCGGGACGCCGGCGATCCCGGACCACGCACCGGCGCAGACGACGACGCGTCCGGCGTGGATGCGCTCGCCGCGACTCGTCGTGACGCAGTCGGGCCCGATCTCGACCACGTCCACGCCTTCGCGCACCGGCACCCGCGCGGCGAGCGCGTCGACGAGCCGACGCGGGTCGACCGACGCCTCCTGCTCGCTGAACAGGCCGCCGCGGATCGCGGGCGACAGACCCGGCTCGAGCCTTCTGCACGCCGACGGGGTCAGCCAGTCCAGGCCCCGGAACTCGTGCCGTATCTGGTCGATCTCATCGGAGTCGACCGCGACGACGACCATGCCGCACGGCCAGAAGCCCACGTCGCCGAGCTCCTCGACGAGCGCGGGATAGAGCTCGAGCGACCGGCGCGCGAGCGGGACGAACGGCTCGTTGCCGGGCTCCGCTTCGCTGTCGGGCGCGAGGATCCCGGCGGCGACGCGGGACGCGCCGGAGCCGGCGCGGTCGCGCTCCAGCACGAGGACGTCGAGACCGCGCTGCTTCGCACGCCAGGCCGCCGAGAGACCGATCACGCCGCCCCCGACGAACACCGCATCGACCATGCACGCAGGCTAGCGTCCGGGCCGTGGATGGACTTTCCCGGCGCGCGCGCCTTGCGCGCTCGCGGCTGTACCTCGTCACGGAGCGCATCTCCGAGGATCTGCTCGAGTCGGCGCTGCGCGGCGGCGTCGATCTCGTGCAGCTGCGCGAGAAGGACCTTCCGGACGACGAGCTCGCCGCCGCGGCCGAGCCGTTCCGCCGCGCCTGCGAACGGCACGGCGCGCTCTTCGTGTTGAACGACCGGCCCGATCTCGTCGAGCGCTGCGGGGCGGACGGCGTCCACGTCGGCCAGGGCGACGTGTCTGTCGACGAAGCGCGGCGGATCGTCGGCGGCGACCGCCTCGTCGGCCTCTCGACGCATTCGCGCGAGCAGATGGAGAGCACCGGCTCGGCGGACTACATCGGCGTCGGGACGATCTTTGCGACGCCGACGAAGCCTGGAAACGACGCGGCCGGGATCGAGCTCGTGCGCGTCGCGCGCTACGCAGCGCGCCTGCCGTGGTTCGCGATCGGCGGCATCGACCACTCGAACGTCGCGGAGCTCGTCGCGAACGGCGCCGCCGGGATCGCCGTCGTGCGCGCGATCCGCGACGCCGACGATCCCGAAGCTGCGGCGCGCGCCTTGCGCGCCGAGCTGCCGCCGTCGGACGCCGTTGTCACGGACGGCGACGTGTGCATCCCGCACATCGACTGGCTGCGCTCGACGAACGGCAGAGCATCGCCGCACGTGCACATCGAGCACGCCGACGCGTTCTATCTCCTCGAGGGCACGCTCGAGTTTCGCGCCGGCGAGGGCACGGTTCGCCTGCCGGCCGGGTCGTGCATCGCGGCTCCGCCGCTGCTCGTCCACGGCTTCCGCAACCCCGTGGAGGGAACGGACGCGCACTACCTCAACCTGCACGCGCCCGGCGGCTGGGCGCGCGCGCCGCAAGGAACGTCGGACACGGCGGCAGTCGAGCGTGCGAGCGCGCAGGCACGTCCGATCGTCAGCGCTCCCGGCGACGGCGACCGGCATTCCGTACCGCATCGCCTCGCGCTCGTCCGTGCCGACCTGCCGCAGCTCGCCCTCGTGGAAAACTTCGCCGACGACCAATTCGAAGGGCCGGAGCTGCACGTGCACCTGCGGCATGCCGACTGCTTCCATGTGCTCGAGGGCGCGCTCGAGTTCGCCCTCGAGAGCGGGCCGGTGCGGGCGGAGGCGGGGACGTCGGTGGTCGTCCCGCCGGGGGTGCCGCACACATTCACGACCGCGGCAGCGCGCGCGCGCTACCTGAACGTGCACGCGCCGAGCATGGGCTTCGTCGAATACCTACGCGGCGAGAACCCGAATTTCGACCAGATATCCGTGTAATCCCTCATCGTGTGCTCTCACCGCGACGGGCGCTCGCACTCTTTCTCACGCGCCGCGCTGCGTGAACCACGTGCCGCCGGCGCCGTCGTGGAAGACGACGGTGTTCTCGCCGGTCTCGAGCACGACTTCGAAGTAGCGACGGATCACCGGCTCTTCCGTCCACCAGCGGTCGAGGACGCGCCATTCCTCGCGGAGCACGGCCACCGACTGATGGTTGACCTGCCACGGCGTGCCGTCGAAGTTGGCTTCCACGCGCGCCGGGCGCGGTTCGTTCAGTCGTCCCGCGGCACGAACAGCGCGCGTGTCTCCGGGATGCGCGACCACGGTGCAACCTCCACGACAGTGCAGACGGAGCCGGAGCCTGTGCTCGCACGCACCTGGCGCAGCCCTTCGCGCAGGCGCGTGCGGTCCTCGGCGCCGGCAGCGAGCAGCTCCAGCTGCCGCCCGGCGGCCTCGGTCAATTCGACGAGCTCGAGCCGGAGCTCGACGACGGGAGCGGGGAGCTCCGCGAGCTTCGGTGCGAGCGCGATGCGGATGCGGTCGGCGTCGGCGCTCGGCTCGCGCAGCGTCAAAGCTCGCCGCCACGAGCCGCCGCCGGAAGCGCTGCTTCCAACCAAGCGCGCCGAGAGCGCGACCTTGCGGACGAACCGGTCACGCCGTTCAGGCCGTGCGAGCGCCGTGTCGACGAGCGCTCCGAGCGCGCGGCGGAGCGTCAGCTCGTTGCCGATCGCCTCCGGGAACTCGAGCGACTCGACGAGCTCCGCGGGCGGCCGCCGGCCCCGTACGCGCGCGTTCGTCCCTCCTCTCGCCAGGCTCCAGGCGCGCCGGCCGTCCGGCCCCAAGCGTTCGGCGACGGCGCCACCCGGGAGCCCGGCAAGCTGTCCAAGCTTCCGAACACCGAGCGCTTCCAGCTCATGCCGGCGCTGCCGTTCGATCGGCAGCAAGTTCAGCGGCAGCGGCGCGAGGAAGCTGCCCACCTCGTCGTCGCGGACGACGAGCAGCTGACCTGGACGCGCGACCGACGCGGCGGCGAGCGCCGCGAACCGGCGCCCGGCGGCGCCGATCCGCGCGTCCCAAACGCTGCCCACCGCGCCGAGCGCGCGCTGCAGCGCAGGCTCGAGGCCGCCGTACAGGCGCTCGACCCCGCGCGTCTCGAAGTACGCGACTCCCGCCGAGGCCGACTCGACCGAAAAGCCGGCGTCCTCGAGCGCGCACACGATCTCTTCCCACGCCTGCTCGGCCCCGGCCGGGTCCGGCTCGACGAGCACGAGCCCCGGGCACGTGGCGAGCGCCTCCCCCAGCCGCATTCCCGGCCGCACGCCGGCGAGCTCAGCGGCGGCATTGATGGAGCCGACAGTGTCGGCGCCCCGCTCCGGCGCCATCGCCGAAGGACGGACGGCGGCAGCCGGCCGCTTGCGCACAGCTGCTCTCAGATCGAAGCTCGGAATGGAAAGGCAGGCGATCACGGGAACGTATGTTCTACACGAACATACGTTCTCCTGTCAAGCCGAAAGCAGGCTCGCCTCGTGCCCCTCGACCCAGACGTGGCTCGCAGTGTCGAACTCGGCGACCGTCAGCGTGACGAGCGTGAAGCAGCCGCACTCACAGAAGAACTCCCACGGCTCGTTCGGCGGGATGCGCGGGTCGTCCGCGAAGTCGCGAATCGTCCGGTTGACAGCCCTGATCGTCTCCTGCTGGGAGCCCAGCTGCATCGATTGCCCTCTCTGCCGCAGCCGGGAGAAGCGTACGCCGCTCTGAGGCGATCGAAAAGCCTTCGTGAGCGGATGCTCAGGCGAACGTGACGAGCGGCTGCCGCCACCGGTGCGTCCCGACCACGCACGCGGCGTGCAGCGCGCCCGGCGGGCAGCGGAAGCGACCGTTCTCGAGGACGTTGAAGGTCTGCCCGAGCCACGCGGCGCAGCCGGCCGGAGCCTTCATCCGCTTGCAAACGCCGAAGAACGCGCGCTCGCGGCGCGGCTGCCCGGCATACGCCTGGTTCGCGACGCCGCGCAGGCAGGCGAGGCCGTCCGCCGCGCTCATCCGCTCGCACATGCGCGCCTGCCCGACGGGCGTGTCGAGCGCCGCCTTCTCGGCGCCGGCGATGCAGCCCACGCGCCCACCGCCGGTCAGCCCGTGGCAGAGCTTCAGGACCGCAGCTGCGCTGTCGACGACCGGACCAGGGACCTGCTCGATCCAGTAGCGATACCAGCACTGGACCGCGTAGACCCGATAGTCGGGCTCGGCGCAGAGGCGCCGGGGCGACTGCACGGCGTGCATCGGCACGGTCGACTCGTCCGCACCGCGGAGGGCAATCCAGTAATCGTGGAATGCGCCCTGCGCGCAATCGGGCGCAGCGGCAGCGCCGAGCTTCTCGCAGGCGCGCACGGCGAGGAAGAGCGACTCGTGGTACCCGCGCATGAGCGCGTGGCCGAGGCTGTGCACGCACGTGAACTCGCGCATCCGCGTCGGCAGCGAGTCGCACGTCCGGAGCGCGCTCTTGCCGCCGGTCGCGATGATCTGCGGGCCGAGCCCCATGACGAGGCCCATGCCGAAGCCGGCGGAGCAGCCGGGGTCGTTCGAGCGCGGGACGACCGCCTGGAGGCGATCGAGGGTCAAGTGATGCTCCCTCGCCCACGCGCGGCCGACGACGTGCATGTACATGTGGCAGTTCGCGTAGAGCGCGCCCCCGGCGGCCTTCGCGCGCTGGTCGATCCGCGGCAGCTCGGTCGCCGGGTTCCCCGACGTGTCGATGTCCTGGAGGAGGAGGCGCTCGTAGCACGTGTCCTGCGCCGTCTGGAGCCCGATCCCGGCGCACTGCCAGAGGAACGGGCGCTGCGACCCAGCGGCGGCCGATGCTCCTGCAAACGAGAGGCACACGAGGACTGCGAGCGCGATCCGCACCGCCGAAAAGCGTACCCCGCCGCCCGATGCGGATTAGAAGCCTCCCCCGGACGAGGGATTGGACATGGGGCAACACGATGCGATATTTGGTCTACTCGGGACTTCGGCCGAATCGCTCTCTTTGCCGCAACGGTGGGAGCGTCCGGGAAGCTCGCCAAGCCGCGAAGCCCGATTTTCGGCGGGCGCCTGCCTCTCCCGGCAGCGTCTCGCCCCGTTCTAAGCCCGGATGACCTCGGCGGCCGCGCCGAGCATCCGGGCGTACCGCGGCACGACGTCGACCGCGTTCTCGCGCGCGCACCACTCGATGTCCGCGTCGAGCCCGTGCTGACGGAGGTTCCACCCGCTGCGGCTCGCGTTCAGTCCCGCTGCGGCGTCCTCGAAGGTGCCGGCGAGGCGGATGGCGGCGGTCGCCGAGTCGGTCGCATCGCCGCCGAGCGCGGCCGCGATCCGGCCCGCGCAGTAGGCGTCGTCGAGCGCGAGCTCGCCGAGCACTCCCGCGCAGAGGATCGCGACGTCGTTGCCGTGCGCACGCGCAGCATTCGCGACGGCGTCGAGATTGAGCAGCGAGCCGACGTAGACGTGCTCGAACCGAGAAGCGGCATCGACGAGCAGCCGCGTGCCGTTCGTCGTCGAGAGGACGAGCGTCGGCGCGCGCGGCGGCTCGGCGACCTCGCGCGGCGAGTTGCCGAGGTCGAAGCCGTCGATGTGCTCCAGACGGCGCTCGCCGGCGAGCACGGCCGGCGCTTCGACCGAAGCGAGCTCGCGCGCGTCGTCGATCTCCGCGCAGCAGAGCACGCGCTCGTAGCCGGATGCGAGCGACTGCGAGATCGTGGACGTGGCGCGCAGGACGTCGACGACGATCCCGACGGACGCGGGCGTCTGTTCTCCCGGTGTGAAAGCGACGTGGACGAGCATCGGCCGCGGGTTACGCTAGCGACGAGTGCAGACCTGTTATCGCCACCCCGACCGCGAGACGGGTCTGTCGTGTTGCGAGTGCGGCCGTCCGATCTGCGCGGAATGCATGACGGCGGCCCCCGTCGGCATCCGCTGCCCGGAGCACGCGGGCAAGACCCGCAACGTCCGTGCGCCGCGGATCGTGGCACGCCCGGCCGGCGACTTCATGGCGACGAAGGTGCTGATCGGGTTGAACGTCCTCGTCTACCTCATCACGGCGTCGCAGGGGCAGGGCAGCGGGTCGCTCTTCATCAAATGGGTGTTGTTCGGGCCGGCGGTCGACCACGGCGACTGGTGGCGTCTCGGGACCTCGATGTTCCTGCACCTCTCGATCATCCACATCGGCTCGAACATGCTCGCGCTCTGGTTCATCGGCAGCGCCGTCGAGCAGTACCTCGGTGCGACGCGCTTCGTGCCGCTTTACCTCGTGTCCGGGCTCGCCGGCTCGGCGGGCGCGCTGCTGCAGGCTCCGACCACGATCATCGCCGGAGCATCGGGAGCGGTGTTCGGGATCCTCGGCGCGATGTTGATCCTCGAGTGGAACGTCACCGGCAGCCTCGCCGGCCAGGCGCTCACGTGGATCGCGATCAACCTCGTGATCAGCTTCACCATTCCCGGCATCTCGTGGGGCGGCCACATCGGCGGCCTGATCGGCGGGATCCTGATCACGCTCGCGTACTCGAACTTCGGCCGCGGCCGGTCGGCGTACGGGCGGCTGAGCATCCCCGCTGTTCTGGCGTTGGTCGTGGTCGCCGTCGGCAGCGTCGCGATCGCGTACTGGAAGGTGCGGGGGCTGGCGTAGCGAACCGGGCGAGGTGATCCATCACCTCGTCCATCTCGGGATCTCGCCCGGTGAGAAGGCGATTCGGACGGCGGCGGTCTACCTCGTGCTGCTCGTCTTGCTGCATCTTTCGGGCAAGCGTCAGATGGCGCAGTTGAACTCGTTCGACCTGGTCGTCCTGCTGCTTCTGTCGAACGTCGTCCAGAACGCGATCATCGGCAACGACGACTCGCTGCTCGGCGGTCTGCTCGGCGCGGTGATCCTGCTCGCTGCGAACTTCGCGCTGGTGCGGTTTGCGTTCATGTCGCCGCGTTTCGGGAAGGCCCTCCAAGGCGGGCCGACGGTGGTGTTCGAGCACGGCGACGTCGAGGAGGGCGCACTGCGGAGGATGGCGATCACGCGCGAGGAGCTCGTCGCTGCGCTGCGGCGCCAGGGCCTGGAGCTCGACGACGTCCAAAAGGTCGTGCTCGAGCCGGAAGGCACGTTCAACGCGACCCCGAAGCCGCAGCCGAAGCTCGCCGACGTCATGAAGAAGCTCGACGCGATCGAAGCGCGTCTTAGTTCGTGAGATATCTGCGCGCGCCGAGGTAGTACGTCCAGCGGACCGGCGAGATGCGAACGCGGTCGGCAGAGTCGGGCGCTTCGAGCTGCCGGTCGTTTCCGAGGTAGATCGAGACGTGGTCGGCGTAGCCGTTCGTGCCGAAGAAGAGCAGGTCGCCGCGGCGGAGCGCATTGCGTGCGATCGGCGTCCCGTGGTGCATCTGCGGATCGGCGTCGCGCGGGATCGTCAGGCCGTGCACGCGGTAGAGATCCCAGATCAATCCGGAGCAGTCGAAGCCCCAGGAGCTCAGGCCGCCCCAGAGGTAATGCGTGCCGAGGAAGCGCTCGCCCTGCTCGATGATCGACTCGTTGCTCGGCGCGAGCGGGAGCGCGGCGCCTTCGATCGTGCCGTCGCCGTCGGGCGTTCGGACTCTGTTGCCGGCGATGCGCGGGAGCCGCGTCCCGTAGCTGAGCCGGAGCGTCCTGCCCGCGACGCGCAGCGTCGCCGTGCGCGCGCGGACGACGAGATACGAGCCGCTGTCGTCGATCGCCGGCTTCAGCTGCCGGAGCGGCAACCACCCGGGATAGCCGTGCGCGTTCTTCGGGTCGGGCTCGTCCTTGACCGCCACCTCGGCCCAGCCGCCGCGCGTGGCGAGGATCGTCACCTGCTGTCCGTACAACGCCTGGGTCTGCACGTGCGAGTCGAGCCACACGCGATCTGCGGTCGTCGCGAGGTTGCGGCTCCAGGCGGCGGGATCGGCCGGATTCGTCACGGCCGGACGGTCGATCGCCCGGTAGACGTTCGGCGCCTTCCAGAGCGTCGCGACGCTGACGTCGATCGACGCGGCATCGCCGGGATGGAACGCGGCAAGCGCAAGAGTCGCGAAGAAGACGTGCATCTGACGTCATTGTGCCGAGAGATGTCCCGTACCTACGAAACCCCTGCTCGCGACAAGCTGACCCTGTTGAAACGGGGACAGTCCCCGTTCATAGAACCGTCACGGGCGGAGGAGAGATTCTCGGTCGACGACGGTGCCGCCCGTCAGCCACGACCACGCCGAGAGGCGACGCACTTGGACGTGCACTGCGTCAGGATCGTCCTCCGCATGTTCCGCGCGATACTCGCGCAGCCAGTTCCGCGCGTCGTCCTCGCTCTTCGCCTTCCAGCGCGAGCGGCCGTCCACGAGGAGCTCGAACTTAGCCACCTGCCGCGACGTACTCGGCGCGCGAGCCTTCCTTCAGCGTCGCCTGCGCCGCGGCGAGCCGCGCGACCGGCACGCGGAACGGCGAGCACGAGACGTAGTCGAGGCCGAGATCGTGACAGAACTCGACGGAGCGCGGGTCGCCGCCGTGCTCGCCGCAGATGCCGAGCTTGATGTCGCTCTTGACCGAACGGCCGCGCTCGATGCCGATCCGCATCAGGTCGCCGACGCCGTCCTGGTCGAGCGTCTCGAACGGGTTGCGCTCGAGCACGCCGTCCTCCAGGTAGAACGTCAGGAACTTTCCCTCCGCGTCGTCGCGCGACATCCCGAGCGTCGTCTGGGTCAAGTCGTTGGTGCCGAACGAGAAGAAGTCCGCGACTTCGGCGATCTCGTCCGCGCGCAGCGCCGCACGCGGCAGCTCGATCATCGTCCCGCACAGGTACTCGACCTCGGGAGCCTCCTCCGCCATCACGGCTTCCGTCAGCTCGCGGAGCCGACGCAGCTCCTCGCGGAAGCCGACGAGCGGATGCATGATCTCGACCAGCGGCGCCTCTCCGGCGCGCTCCTTTACCGCCTTCGCCGCGCGCGCGATCGCGCGGACCTGCATCTCGTAGATC
>JAICWC010000098.1 GCA_025934995.1 Thermoleophilia bacterium
GCCGGGAGCCCTCCGGGACGACAGCGCTGCTCTTCTCCTACGCCCCGCGAGGCGTCTCGTCAGGTGCTAAAGACGACGGCGCGCAAGCATAGTTAGCGTGGCCACAAGATGCCAGCGGCTCCTAAACGGGCACGAGGCCGCGATCGCGGCTCAGAGGCCCGGCATTCCGGAGCATTGCGATGTCGCCGATCTCCAGGCCGCCCGGCTGACGAGGCGCCGTGATCGCCGGTGGAATCCGGACGGCGGACGAGGCCCCGAGGAACCGTCCGACGAGGAAGAGCGAGCCGGAGGTGGCCGAGATCAGCAGCACGGCCGCCGCCGCCGCGAAGGGCACCCGCACCGGGTACCGGCGGCGGGCGACGAAGGGCGGCGCGAGCGGCGCGCCGACGAGCGGCGCCTCCCGCAGGATCTGGGCGGTCCGGGCGGCATCGGCAGCGAAGCGGCTGCAGGCCGGGCAGCCGTCGAGATGCTGGTCGAGCCGAACCTCGTCGAGCTCGCACAGCTCCCCGTCCAGGCGCACGGAAACAGCCTCACGGGCCCGCATGCAGTCGGTGGGCGGCACGGGGATCAGCATCGACTCAAGGGTTCAGACGACGCTCGTCGGCGCCGGTTAGTAGGAAAGAGATGAGAGGCGATTTCCGGGACGATACGGGGATGAAACCGGCGATCCGGCTGCACGACGTGGGCTCCGGCTCGCGCACGCGCCTCCTCGTGGTGCTCGACGGCCCCGAATACCAGCGGCAGATGCGGCTCGTCGCGCTCCTGCGGCGCTTCGTCGAGTGCGGCGAGATCCGCCCGCATCGCGTCGCCCTCGTCGTGCCGGAGGATCGCATGGAGACCTATTCGGCATCCGCCCGTTTCGCCCACACCCTCGTCGAGACCGTGGGCGAGCTGAAGGGGAAGCCGGTCGGGGTCGGCGCGAGCCTCGGCGCCCTCGCGCTCCTGCACGCGCACCGGCTCGAGCCGAGCTCGTTCGCCGGGCTCTTCCTCCAGTCGGGCAGCTACTTCCGCCGGCGGAGCGATCCCCAGGAGTCGCGGTTCGGCCGGTTCGGCCGCGTCGACCGGTTCGTCGGCACCGTGCTGAGGGCGGCCGGCGAGCCCCTGCCGGTGCCGACGACGCTGACCTGCGCGCTCGACGAGGAGAACTACGTCAACAATGCAGCCGTGGCGCGCGCCCTCGCCGAGCAGGGATATCCCGTCGAGTTCCACGCCGCGCGCGGCGGTCACGACTGGCCCACGTGGCGCCGCGCCCTCGAGCTCCATCTGCCGGGTCTGCTGCGGAGGGCGTGGAGATGAGGACGCACTGCCTCGGCCTCGTGCTCGGCGCGGAGGACGACTGGCCGCGCGCGTTCGAAGCCCTCACCTCGCGGCTCGGCGAGTTCGAGTGGCGCGGCGAGCGTCACGTGCTCGACGTCAACCGCGTCACCTACGAGCCGTTCGACCTTCGCTACAAGCCGCGCTACGCGCTCGTGCTCGACCGCGTCGGCTGGTGGTACCTGCTGCCACGCGAGTGGCTGAAGAAGGTCGCGTTGATGGACGACGTCTACCTGCTCAACAACCCGTTCACGTTCCAGGCGATGGAGAAGCACAGCGCGTACTGCGCGATGATGCGCCTCGGCCTGAAGGTTCCCGAGACCTGGCTGATCCCGCACAAGCAGCCGCCGTGGAACGAGCGCTTCCCGACGACCGCGGCGCGCTACAACCAGGCGTTCGATCTCGCGGAGGTCGGCGAGCGCGTCGGCTTCCCGCTCTTCCTGAAGCCGTTCGACGGCGGACAGTGGCGCGGCGTCGTTCGCGCGAAGAACGCCGAAGAGCTACGCCGCCGCTACGACGAGTCGGGCGAGCAGCTGATGCACGTGCAGGCGGCGATCCACGGCTTCGACGTGTTCGCGCGCAGCCTCTCGATCGGCGCGGAGACGATGGTGATGTTCTTCGACCCCGACAAGCCGATCCACGACCGCTACCAGGTGCGCCACAACTTCCTCAACGCCGAGCAGGGCGACGAGGTGGTGACGATCTCGAAGGTCGTCAACGCCTTCTTCCGCTGGGAGTTCAACTCGTGCGAGTCGCTGATCCGCGGCGACGACGTGTGCCCGATCGACTACGCGAACGCGTCGCCCGACGTCGCGCTGACGTCGCTGCACTACTACTTCCCGTGGGCGATGTGCGCGCTGGTGCGCTGGTGTGCGTTCTGCGTCGCCCAGGGACGGCGGATGCGGATCGACGTGGACTCGCGGCCGTGGTTCGAGATCGGCGATCGCGAGGATCTGTCGTACGAGGAGAAGCTGCGCGAGTACCGGCGGCTCGCGGACGAGCATTTCGACGCCGACGCGTACGCCGAGTTCCGTGCCGGCCCGATGGCGCACGTCGACGAGTACGCGCACGAGTGGTTCACAAGCGACGACTTCGACCGCGTGCTCGTCGAGACCGTGCGAGCGACGTTCCCCGCCCACGAGCACGAGCAGTTCGTCGCGCACTACCGCGGACTGCTGCGCTCGTGGGCGGATGACGCGGCTACGAGCCGTTCACCAGCGCCGTGATGTGCGTGCGCGCGTCGGCGACGAGCGCGTCGATCAGGCCCTGCGCGGACTTGCCGGCGGTCGCGTTCGCGATCTGCGCGAGCGTCTTGCCGCTCTGCAGCTGCGCCCGCAACTCGTCCGGGGTCGTGCCGAGGTAGGTCGCGGCCGCCTCGAGGCCGGGGAAGCGGTGGCCCGGGCCGTGCATGTCGTGCACGCCGTTGACCATGTCGGTGATGTGCTGCGCCAGGTCGGGCGGCGCGTTGCCGCCGAGCTTCGCCTGCGCGTCGGCGACGAGCGCTGCGATCAGGCCTGCGGCCGACTTGCCCGGCGTCGCGCCTGCGATCTGCGCCAGGCTCGTGCCGCTCTGGAGCTGTGTCCGCAGCGCGGCCACCGTCGTGCCGAGATACGTCGCTGCCGCGTGGAGACCGGGCGCCGGCCTGCCGGTCGAGACGACCGACGCCGCGGCCGTCGTTGTATGACCCTTCGCCGCAATCGCGGTCCCGCCGCCCGCGAGGGCGGCGACCGAGGCGACGGCGAGAGCCGTGCGTGTTTTCTTCATGGGCATCAGAATCAGCGTGCGCCCTAAGAAGCGGTTGCGGAGTTTCTAAGAAGCGTCTACGCGGCGCGGCGCGCGAAGCCGATCGCGCGGTACTCCGCGAAGTACGTCGGCCAAACCTGGAGGACGCGCGCACACTCCTCCATCAGCTCGACGCTCGGCGGCCTCTCACCGCGGACCGTGCGCCGGAGGATGTCGTAGCTGACGCCGTGCAGGACGTGGGCGAACGTCGCCCACTTCACGTTCCCGCCGGCCGAGACGTAGATGTCGCCGTCGGCGAGCAGGAGCTCGCGCAGCGCGTCGCCGAAGGGCTTGTCGGACGGCTCGACCACGGCCGAATGGTCGCGCCCGGGTCGGACGGACTAGCGTGCGGCGAGGCGCTCTTTCGAGACGCGTTCGAGCGTCTCGGCGAACACCGGCAGCTCTGCGGCCAGGGCCGCCACGAGCTGCCAGTCCAGCACGAGCAGCCGAGTCGCCTCGGTTGCGGTCACGGTTGCGGTGCGCGTCCGGCCGAAGCCGGCACCCCAGTCGAGCGCAGCCACCTCGCCGAAGAACTCGCCCGCTTCGAGCGTCCGGACGACCTCGCCGTCCACCTCAACCTGCGCGCTCCCCTCGAGCACGACATAGAGGTCGCGCGTCAGCTGCCACTGCTCGACGATCGGTTCGTCCGCGAGCGCGTGATGCTCGTGCGAATCGCGCAGGACGCGCGCGGCCTGCTCTTCGTCGAGCGCTGCGAACAGGGGCATCGCACAGAGCGCATCCACGTCGAGTCGGGCGCGGCGAAGCCAGCCTTCGGCGAGCGGTGCATAGCTCGTCTCCGTCGCGACTGCCCGGCCGGGCGCCGTGTCGACCGGCAACGTCGCGGCGAGCTCGAGCGCGCGCTCGACGTGCTCGGCCGTCGTCGAGAAGTTGAGGATGCACAACCGCAATGCGTACCGTCCGCGCACGCGCGTCGTCGAGAGGAAGACCTCGCCGTTCGCCTCGATCGCACGCGCGACCTCGGCGTTGATCCGCTCGAGGACGGGCTCGTCGTCGGCGCCCTGCGGCCGCCGCCGGAACGTCACGATCCCGAGCGAAGCCTCGGTCATCAGCTCGAGGTCGGGCGACGCCTCGATCAGCGCCTGTGCGTGCACGGCGAGATCGAAGCAGCGGTCGATCGCCCGGCGGAATGCGTCGACGCCGAAGTACTTCAGCGACATCCAGAGCTTGATCGCGCGGCTGCTGCGCGTCAGCTGCAGGCCGAGGTCGGAGAAGTTGACCTCGCGCTCCGCCGCCTTGATCCCGTAGAGGTAGTCGGCGCCGATCTGGAAGCCGCGCTGAAGCAGCGCGCCGTCGCGCACGAGCAGAGCGCCGACCTCGATCGGCTGGTACAGCCACTTGTGCGGGTCGAGCGTGACCGAATCGGCGAGCTCGATGCCGGCGAGCGCGGCCCGGCCTCGCTCGACGAGGCACGCCGACGCACCGTACGCGCCGTCGACGTGCAGCCACACGCCGTGCTCCGCGCAGATCGCAGCGAGGTCGGACAACGGATCGACGGCACCTGTGCCGGTCGTGCCCGCGTTCGCGCACAACGCCAGCGGCGTCCGGCCGGCAGCGCGGTCGGCCGTGATCGCCGCCAGGAGCGCGTCGGTTCGGATCTTCCCCGAGATGTCGGCCGGGATGATGCGGACCGCCTCCGGCGCGAAGCCGAGCGCCCGCGCCGCGCGCGCGACCGAGTTGTGCGTCTGGTCGGACATGTAGAGCACCGCACCGCCGTCCATCGCACCGACACGCACCTCCCGCGCGCAGGCGAGCGCGGTCAGGTTCGCCGCCGAGCCGCCGGAGACGAGGACACCGCCCCCTCCGGCCGGGAATCCGACCCAGTCGCGGAGCCAGCCGAGGACGACGAGCTCGAGCGCGCTCGGCCCGGACGCGCCGAGCCACCAGCAGGTGTCGATGTTGAGCGCGCTCGCGATCAGGTCTCCGAGCGCGCCCGGCCACGTGCCCTCGCCGGGGACGTAGGCGAGATAGCCGGGGTGGGAGATGCGCGCGACGAACGGCAGGACGTCGCGCTCGAGCGCTGCGAGGATCTCGTCGTACCCGGTCGGCTCGGCCGGAGGCGGCGACTCGAGGCGCGCCCGCAGCTCCTCGGGCGTGGCCGCGACCGCGACGGGCCCGGGGTCGCCGGTGAGCCGATCGACGAGCAGGTCGATCGTCCGGTATCCGAGCCGGCGCATCTGCTCCGCGTCGAGGGCCAGCGGCGAATCGCCCATGGGCTCTTCGACCCTACTGCAGCGTTTTGGAAGGTTCTAGCGCTCGGCGAGCGGGAGCGCCGTGCTCACTGCACGGCGCTTTCCGGAGTGGAGCTAGGCGGGCTCGAACCGCCGACCTCCTGATTGCGAACCAGGCGCTCTCCCAACTGAGCTATAGCCCCGGGAGCGTCAGTTTAGCCGGGATCGGCCCGAAGCTGCCCGTCGCGGATCCGCTTTTCCATGTCCTTGGACTCCTCGCGGTACCACGTTCCGTCCTCGAACTCGATCGCGGGGTAGAGCCGCTGGCCGGTGTGCTCTTCCATGTGGTCGCGCTTCGAGCGGCGGACCGGTCCGGGCGCGACCTCGTACTCGATCCCCATGTCCTGGAGGGCCTTCTCGACCTTCCAGCAGGGATGGCCCTTGACCTTGACCCACTCGTTCCTGCACCGATGAAGTTTGATCGCCATAGGCCTCCTACGATACGCCGCGTGCGAGCGGTTTTCGACGTGCGCCCCGTCGAATGGGCCGAGACGCTCGCCGTCCTCCAGTCGGTGAGCCTCGGCGACGTTCGGTCGGAGGCGCGCGCGCGTGTCGTCGATACCGACGGCACGCACGTGACGCTCGACTTTCCGGCGCTCGACGGCGAGGTGTCGGCCGAGCAGTTGCTCGCCGCGTGCGTCTCCGGCGAGTGGGCCGACCGCGGGGACGTCGAGTCGTGCCGGCTCGTCTCGGTCGAGTGGCCCGACGCCCTGCCGGGACCCGCGTTCGGTGCACGTCCAGGCGTGTCGGTCGGCGCGATCGTCAAGCCGGCGCTCGGCCTGAGCGCCTCGGAAGCCGGTGAGGTTGCGGCGCGCCTCGTCGCAGCGGGCGCGACGCTCGTGAAGGACGACGAGCTCCAGCGCTCGTCACCGGAACGCGCTCGTGCGATCGCCGCCGCGGGCGTGGACTACGCAGCGAACGTGACCGGGCCGGGCTACCTCGCCCTCGCGGAGTCCGTGCTCGAGGCCGGCGCGACGACGCTGATGATCAACGCGTTCCTGCAGGGGCTCGGCTCGATCGAGGAGCTCCGGCGTTTCGACGTGCCGATCTTCGTCCATCGCGTCGGCTTCGCGTTCCTGCGCCGCAGCGACCGGGTCGCCGTGTCGGCGCGCGTCTTGGCGGAGCTGACGCGGCTGCTCGGTGCCGACTACGTGCAGGTGGGCTCGTTCTCGCCGCGCATGTTCGACACCGACGAGGAGGTGCGTGAGCAGATCGCTGCGTGTCACGACGAGTTGAACGGTGCGCAACGTGCGACCGCCGTGATCGGCGGCGGCGTCGGGCCCGGGAACGCGGACGAGATGCTCGACGCAGCCGGCGTGCGCGACGGCGTGATGGTGCTGTACGGCTCCGCGCTCTACTGAAAGAGCGTCAGGTCGGGCTCGCGCTCGCCTCGCAGCACGGCGAGGTCGACCTCGGCGCAGCGGATGCCGCGCTGCTCGGCGAGCGCAACCGCCTGCGGCTTGAACTTCTGCGCCGCGAGGATCCCGCGGCACGCGGCCTTGGCTGGATCGGCGCGGATGAAGCCGAGATATCGCGTCAGCTGTTCGACCGCGTCGATCGTGCCGATGCGCTTGATCTCGACCGCGACCCACTCGCCGCTCTCGTCGCGGCACATCAGGTCGACCGGCCCGATCTCCGTCGCCCATTCCCGCTTGACGAGCGAGAGCTCCTCGCCCAGCGCGCACGGCGCGGCCGCGAGCTCGAGCTGCAGGTCGCGCTCGACCCCGTCCTTCTGGAGCGCCGCCGACTCGCCCATGTCGTGCACGACGTCGCTCAACACCTCGGCGAGCCGGATCTCCAGCACGTCCTCCGTCTTCGGCTTGCGGATGAAGAGCGTGTCGCCGAGCTCCTCGATGTGCGTCGGCCCGGTCATCCAGTTCAGCGGCTTGTACCCGCCCGCGTCGTCGTGCACGAGCACCGAGCCGTCGGCTTTCAGGATCAGCAGCCGCACGGCCTCCGGCAAGACGGCGGTCAGGCGTCCGGTGTACCGGACCTCGCAGCGGGCGACGAGCAGGCGCATCGCCTTGAAAGTACTGTCCGTTTCGGACATGCGCTGGGACGACTTCGCGAACGCCTGCCCGGAGCTCGCCGGCCTCGGCGAAGAGCGGTTCCGTAAGCACGAAGTGATGCTGCTCGGGACGCTGCGGAAGAACGGCTGGCCGCGGATCACGCCGGTCGAGATGGACTTCGTCGACGGTGAGCTGATGATCGGGATGATGTGGCGCTCGCCGAAGGCGCTCGACCTCCTTCGCGACCCGCGCTTCGTTGCGCACTCGATCGTCACGAACCGCAGCGGCGCCGAGGGCGACTTCAAGCTCTACGGCCGCGCTCGCGCAGTCGAAGACGCCGACATCCGCGCGGCGTACAGCGCAGCGATCACGGCACGCACCGAATGGGAGCCGACCGAGCCGTACCACCTGTTCGCGCTCGACGTGGACTCGGCCGGCTTCGTCATCTTCGGCGAGGAGCGGTACGGCCTCGCCTGGGATTCGGAGCGCGGCCTCAGGCGCTGGAGGCAGCGGCCCGAGTGATCGCCGCGAGCTCGTCCTCGGTGAAGCCGAGGTTGTCGAGCGCGGCGACGTTCGCCTCGAGCTGCGCGACGCTGGACGCGCCGGGCAGCGCACTCGTCACGCGGTCGTCGCGCAGCGTCCAGGCGAGCGCCATCTGCGCGAGCGACTGGTCGCGACGTTGCGCGAGCTCGTTCAGCGCGCGCACGCGTGCGAGCTTCTCCTCGGTGATGTCCTCGCGGCTGAAGTACGCGCTGTGCGTCGCGCGCGAGCCCTCCGGGATCCCCTCCAGGTAGCGGTCGGTGAGCAGCCCCTGCGCGAGGGGCGAGAAGACGATCACGCCGAGGCCGGTGCGCGCGCACGCCTCGAGCGCTCCGTGCTCCTCGGGCCAGCGGTTGAAAATCGAGTACACGGGCTGGTGGATGATCAGCGGCTCCTGCGCGAGCGCGACCGCAGCGTCGGTCGACTCACCGTCGTACATCGAGATGCCGCTGTACAACGCCTTCCCCTGCCGCACTGCGGTGTCGAGGGCGCCGATCGTCTCGTCGAGCGGCGTGTCGAGATCGCGGCGGTGCGAGTAGAAGATGTCGACGTAGTCGAGGCCGAGCCGCTGGAGGCTCTGGTCGAGCGACGCGAGCAGGTACTTGCGCGAGCCGCCGTCGCCGTACGGGCCCGGCCACATGTCCCAGCCCGCTTTCGTCGAGATCACGAGCTCGTCGCGATGGCCGGCGAGGTCGTCGCGGAGGATCCGTCCGAAGGTCTCCTCGGCGGCGCCGTACGGCGGCCCGTAGTTGTTCGCGAGGTCGAAGTGCGTGACTCCGAGCTCGAAGGCGCGCAGCACGATCTCGCGGCCCGCCTCGTAGCGGCCCTCGCCGAAGTTCTGCCAGAGCCCGAGCGAGATCGCTGGCAGCTTCAGGCCCCATCTCCCACACCGCCTGTACAGCACGGCGGGAACCTACTATACTGAACCTGATGGTTCAGTATTCACAGTTCGCCGCCCTGGCCGATCCCACGCGGTTCGCGGTCGTCGAGCAGCTCGCGTCGGGCAGCGCGACGATCACGGAGCTCGCGGCGCCGTTCGGCATCTCGCTGACGGGCATGAAGAAGCACGTCAGCGTGCTCGAGGACGCAGGGCTCATCCGCACCCAGAAGATCGGCCGCGTCCGGCGCTGCGAGCTCGCGCCGTACGCCTTCGAGGGCATCACAACCTGGCTGCAACGGCTCGACCGATTTGCGACAGTCGTCGAACGAACGAAAGGACCTTGAATGGCACGGAAGTTCACCGCCGAGGAGAAGGCGGCCGCGAAGGCCGCGCTGAAGGACGCCGAGGGCGAGAAGGCAGTGCTCGAGGCGATCAAGAAGATGGCGCCCGCCGACCGGGCGATCGCGGAGCGGATCCACGCGATCGTCCGCAAGACGGCGCCCGATCTCGTTCCACGCACGTGGTACGGGATGCCGGCCTATTCGAAGGACGAGAAGGTCATCTGCTTCTTCAAGGACGCAGGGAAGTTCAAGGAGCGGTACTCGACGTTCGGCTTCAACGACAACGCGGCGCTCGACGAAGGGTCGATGTGGCCGACCACGTACGCGCTGCCGAAGCTGACGAAGGCCGACGAGAAGAAGATCGGCGACCTCGTCAAGCGGGCGGTGGCGTGATGAACGACACGACGGTCACCAAGCCGAGCGAGCTCGAGATCCGCGTCGAGCGGGTGTTCGACGCGCCGCGCGACCACGTCTTCTCCGTCTGGACGGATCCGCAGCTGATCCCCGAATGGTGGGGCGACGGTACCGTCGTCGAGGAGATGGACGTGCGCGCCGGCGGCACCTACCGGTTCAAGACGGCGTTCGGCGTCGTCGAGGGCGAGTACCGCGAGGTCGACGCGCCGGCACGGCTCGTGCAGACGTTCCAGAACCATTTGCAGACGCTCGAGTTCGAGGACCTCGGCGGGCAGACGAAGCTGACGCAGACGATGCGCTTCGAGACCACCGAGGAGCGCGACACGACGATGAACTACGGCGTCGAGCAGGGCGCGAAGAGCGGCTTCGCGCGGATCGACGAGGTGCTGGCGAAGCTAGTCGCGCGAAACGCGTGAGCCACCGACGATCGCGTCGGTGCCGTCGTCGAACCGGACCCAGGCCTTCCCCTTGCCGTCGTAGTCCGGTGACCAGACGACGAGCGTGGCGTCCCGGCCGGAGACACGGACTCGTTCCGTGCCCTCCGGCTCGGCGCCGCTCCACACGCGCACGAACGGGTTGTGCTCCCGCTCACGGCCGATCGTCGTCTCGTCCGTGTGCCCCGGGAGGACGCGGGTCTCGTCGGGCAGTCCCATGAAGACGTCCATCACCGAGGCGCGCACCTGCTCGAGGTCGCCGCCGCCAACGGCGTCCTTGAAGAGCGTGTCGCCGGTGAAGATCAGGTCGCCGACATGGAAGGCGACCATGTCGTCGGAGTGGCCCGGCGTCGAGAGCCCGCGGACGCGCAGGTCGCCGAACGACCAGGCGCCCGGCTCGGCGATCACCTCGACGCCGTAGCGCTTGCGGAGCTCGTCCTCGTGGACGACGTGGTCGTGGTGGGAGTGCGTGCGCAAAATGGCGGCGACTTCCGCTCCCCACCCGTCGATCGCGGCGACGAGCGGCGCCGGATCGGCGCCGGAGTCCACGATCAGCGCCGTCCCCCGCTCGCCGTCCGCGACGGCGAACGCGTTCGACAGCCACTCCGGATGCATGCTGCGTTCGACGAGCACGGCTGTAGGCTAATCGGGAACCCTGAGGAGGAGGACGGATGGCCGGTCTCTGGCAGCGCTTTTCGCTCATTTTCAAATCGAAGGCATCCCGTGCGCTCGACCGCGCCGAGAACCC
>JAICWC010000166.1 GCA_025934995.1 Thermoleophilia bacterium
CGCTGGCTCGATTCGAAGACGTTTGCCTTCAACGAGTCGGTCGTCGCGAACGAGGAAGGCCTGCGCCAGCTGGAGTTCGTGCTCTCGAACCTCGGTATCGAACTGATCGTCTGCCACTCGCCCGGCTGGTACGACACGACCGGCCACGGCAACATCGGCACCTCGCACATGGACATGGTCATGCTGACCGTCGACGAGCGGAAGTGCCTGCTCGCGCCGCATCTCGTCAACTACGGGTTCGTGCACGAGCTGATCAAGCGCGACTTCACGATCATCGAGGTGCCGGTCGAGGAGTACTGGGATCTCGCGCTCAACGGCGTCACGCTCGCGCCGGGCAAGGTCGTGATGAACGCCGGCTCGCCGACCGTCCTGCGGGCACTCGAGAAGCACGACGTGGAGGTCATCCAGGTCGATTTCTCCGAGTCGCACAAGTTCGCGATCGCCGGCTTGCACTGCGCGACCCTCGAGCTCGTCCGGGACCAATCCGGGGAGGACCAGGGGCTTCCCGGATAGCCACGCCGCCCATGCCTGAGCGACGCTGCAGGCATGGAAACCATCGCTGATCACAAGACACTGTTCCGCCCGCGCGACGGGCGCTGGCTCGGCGGGGTCGCGGAGGGCCTCGCCCGCTACTTCGACATCTCCGCAACGGTCTATCGCGTCGCGTTCGTCGCGCTCGCGTTCGCAGGCGGGACGGGCGTCGTGCTCTACGTCGCCGCGTGGCTCGTCATTCCCGAGGAGGGCGCCGCGGACTCGATCGCGGCCGCGGAGCTGAAGAAGCACCGCGGCCACCCGCGGCGGCTGCTCGGCTTCGCGGTGCTCGGCGCGATCGCGCTCGCCGTCGTCTCGTCGATCCATCTGTGGCCGAGCCCAGGGAACTTCTGGGTCCTCGCCGCGCTCGTCGTCGCCGCCCTCGCCTGGTGGCGGGGGCGGGTCGTGCTGGGAATCGTCGCAGCCCTGCTCGTCGTGCTCGTCGCCGGCCTGCTGCTGGCGGTCCGCGTACCGGTGTTCTCCGGCATCGGCGACCGGAACTACTACACGCTGCATTCGAAGTACACGCTCGGGATCGGCAAGCTGACGCTCGACTTCAACGACGTGCAGTTGCCAAAAGGGCAGACGTTCGTGAAGGCGACCGTCGGCATCGGCGACCTGCGCGTCATCGCACCGGCGAACGCCACGCTCGACGTCGACGCCCACGCGCAGGCGGGAAGCGTGGTGGTCCTCGATCGCAAGGACGACGGGACCCACGTCAGCGCGCGCGTCGTCGATCGCACCGGCTCCGGACGCGTGCTCGTGCTCGACCTGCACACGGGTCTCGGCAAGGTCGAGGTGGTACGCGGGTGAGGATCCCGCAGGTCGAGCGGAGCGGCGACGACGTCGTCGTCGCCGGCGTCTGCGGCGGCATCGCCCGCACGATCGCCGTCGACCCGACGTTCGTGCGGCTCGTCTTCGCGCTGCTCGCGTTCGCGAGCGGCGCCGGCATCGTCGCGTACATCGGCGCCTGGGCGCTCCTCCCCGATCCGAACGACGTGGAGCCCGCGCGCCGGCGCCGGCGCATCGTCGGCACCGTTCTCCTCGTCTGGAGCGCGATCCTCGCGCTGACCGGCCTCGGCCTCTCGAACTCGATCGTGTGGCCCTTGCTGATCGCGAGCGCCGGCGTTGTCCTGCTTCGCCGCGAGAGCCGCACCGCGGGCGTCGCGCTGATCGTCGTCGGGATCATCGTCTTCATCTCGCACAACTCGCGCGGCTCGGCAACGACGCTGCTCGCGCCGGGCGCGGTCGGCGTGGCCCTGATCGCGATCGCCGGGCCGTGGGCGTGGCGCGCGGCGAGCGACCGAGCGCGCGCCGAGGAGCGCGCCGACATGGCGGCCCGTGTCCACGACTCCGTCCTCCAGACGCTGACGCTGATCCAGAAGCAGCCCGAGGACGCACGCCGGCTCGCGCGCCGGCAGGAACGGGAATTGCGCTCCTGGCTGTATCCGACTGCGGCATCCGGAACGCTCGTCGACGCGGTCGAGCGCGCTGCAGCCGAGATCGAAGAGCTGCACGGCGTCCGCGTCGACGTCGTCCACACCGGCGATGCGCCGCTCGACGAGCGCACGGACGCCCTCGTGCTCGCCGCCCGGGAGGCGATGGCGAACGCCGCGCGGCACGCCGGCGTCGACGAGATCTCGGTCTTCGTCGAGCCGACTGCCGTCTACGTGCGCGACCGCGGCATCGGCTTCGACCCCGAGGCCGTCGCCGCCGACCGGCGCGGGCTCGCCGAGTCGATCCGCGGGAGAATGGAGCGCGTGGGCGGAACGGCCAAGGTGACGAGCGCTCCCGGCGACGGCACGGACGTGGAGCTGCAGCTGTGACCGTGCGTGTCGTCCTCGTCGACGACCACGACCTCTTCCGCGCCGGGGTGCGCGCGCAGCTCGGCGCTGAGATCGAAGTCGTCGGCGAAGCAGCGTCGGTCGCGGACGCCGTGCAGCTGATCAAGGAGCTCGATCCCGACGTCGTGCTCCTCGACGTCCATCTCGGCGATGGGAGCGGCGACGCGGTGATCGTGCAAGTCGCCCCCGAGCGTCCCGGCGTCAAGTTCCTCGCACTGTCGGTCTCGGATGCACCGGAGGACGTGATCGCCGTCATCCGCGCGGGCGCACGCGGCTACGTGACGAAGGCGATCTCCGGCGCGGAGCTGACCGACGCCGTCACGCGTGTCGCCGGCGGCGACGCGGTCTTCTCGCCGCGCCTCGCCGGCTTCGTCCTCGACGCCTTCCACACCGGGGAGGCAACCGCGAGCGACGCCGAGCTCCACCAGCTGACCGCGCGTGAGCGCGAGGTGCTGCAGCTGATCGCGCGCGGCTACCGCTACAAGGAGATCGCGGCACGCCTGCATCTCTCGCCGCGCACGGTCGAGTCGCACGTGTCGGCGGTGCTGCGCAAGCTGCAGCTCTCGTCGCGGCACGAGCTGACCCGCTGGGCCGCCGAACGCAGACTGATCTGAGAACTATGCCAGCGCGGTTTCGCCTGGGCGCGGCTCGACGACGCCGGACTCCGGCGTGCCGACGACCGGCGGACGCGTGGGCCGCAGGTAGAGCCACTCGTACGCGAGCGCTGCGATCAGCGCGCCGATGATCGGGCCGAGCCAGTAGATCCAGCCCTCCCCCCAGAAGTTGCCGACGAGCTCCGGCCCGAACGCGCGCGCCGGGTTCATCGCGGCGCCGGTGAGCGGCCCGCCGAAGAAGACGTCCATCGTGATCGTCAACCCGATCGCAAGGCCGGCGATCGACTTGAACGCGCCGCCGGGATCGACCGCCGTCGCCCAGACCGCCCAGACGAGGAAGAACGTGAGGATGATCTCGAGCACGAACCCCTTGCCGGCGCCGAAGCCCGGTGCATGCGGGACGGCGGCCAGGTAGAGCGCATGGCGGAAGAAGCCGCGCAGGATCGCGGCGGCGACGATCGCGCCGCCGAGCTGCGAAACCCAGTACGTGACCGCGAGCCGGACCGTGATCCGCCGCGTCGCGAGGAACCCGAGCGTGATCGCCGGGTTGAAGTGGCCGCCCGAGATATGGCCGAGGTTCGAGACCATGATCCCGATCGCAAGGCCGTTCGCGAGCGCGACCGCGACGATGTCGTTGCCGCTGACGATCCCGGCACCGCCGCCGATGAAGATCAGCGTGAAGGTGCCGACGAACTCCGCGACGCCGCGACGCATGGGATCCTCGAACATCGCCGCGGATTGTGGGTAACGCGTCGGACGGAGGGCATAGGTAGCCTCAGACGATGGCGGACACCGAAAAGACTCGGGAAACTCGGGAAATCACGGTCGACTGTCCGCACTGCCACAAGCCGTTCGACGCGTCGGCCGTCCAGGGCAAGGGCCGCATCCGCGGCTTCAAGTGCCCGCATTGCCGGCTCTTCGTCCCGTACGACCGCGTCGCCGAGCAGACGGCTCGTTGACGGCGTTGCGGAGCGCCTGCGCCTCCGGCAGGTGCTCGAGCTTCTTCAGCGTGTTGTTCTCGATCTGACGGATCCG
>JAICWC010000129.1 GCA_025934995.1 Thermoleophilia bacterium
CGCCGGAGAGGTAAAAGCGCGACTCGCCGGGGTCGCCCTGGCGGCCGGAGCGGCCGCGGAGCTGGTTGTCGATCCGGCGCGACTCGTGCCGCTCGGTGCCGAGCACGTAGAGGCCGCCGAGCTCGACCACGCCCTCGCCGAGCTTGATGTCGACGCCGCGGCCCGCCATGTTCGTCGCGATCGTGACCGCGCCGGGCTGGCCGGCGTCCTTGATGATCTCGGCCTCGCGCGCGTGCTCCTTCGCGTTCAGGACGTTGTGCCTGACACCTTGGCGCGTGAGCAACTGCGACAGGTACTCCGACGTCTCGACGGCGATCGTGCCGACGAGCACCGGCTGGCCCTTGTCGGTCCGCTCCTTGATGTCGCGCGCGACCGCCGCGAACTTGCCCTCCTTCGTCTTGTACACGAGGTCGTGCTTGTCCTGGCGCGCCACCGGGACGTTCGTCGGGATCTCGACGACGTTCAGGTTGTAGATCTCGACGAACTCCTTCTCCTCGGTCTTCGCCGTGCCCGTCATGCCGGCGAGCTTCTCGTAGAGGCGGAAGTAGTTCTGCAGCGTGATCGTGGCGAGCGTCAGGTGCTCCTCCTGGATACGGACGCCCTCCTTCGCCTCGACCGCCTGGTGCAGGCCCTCGCTCCAGCGGCGGCCTTCCATGATGCGGCCGGTGAACTCGTCGACGATCTTCACCTCGCCGTCCTGCACGACGTAGTCGACGTCGCGCTGGTACAGCGACTGGGCCTTCAGGGCCTGGACCGCATGGTTGACGAGCTGCGAGTTCTGCGGCGCGTACAGGTTGTCGATGCGCAGCGCGCGCTCGATCTTCGCGACGCCCTGCTCGGTGATCGCGACCGTCTTGAACTTCTCGTCGTACTCGTAATCGGCGCCTGCCGCCTCCGCAGCGCCCTTCGGATCGCCGGGATGCGAGCGGTGCGCGATCAGCTGCGGCGCGACGCGGGCGAAGTCGTAGTAGAGCTGTGCGGCCGTCTCCGGCTCGCCGGAGATGATCAGCGGTGTCCGCGCCTCGTCGATGAGGATCGAATCGACCTCGTCGACGATCGCGAATGCGTGCCCACGCTGCACGAGGCCGTTGAGGGCGACGGCCATGTTGTCGCGCAGGTAGTCGAAGCCGAACTCCGAGTTCGTCCCGTACGTGGCGTCGGCCTCGTAGGCGGCCTTGCGCGGCTCGAACGGCATCATGTTCTCGATGTAGGCGGTGCGCATCCCGAGCGACTCGAAGACCGGCGACGTCCACGCCCGGTCGCGCTGTGCGAGGTAGTCGTTCGTCGTCACGAGGTGCACGCCGCGGCCGGAGATCGCGTTCAGGTAGATCGCCTGCGTCGCGACGAACGTCTTGCCCTCACCGGTCTTCATCTCGGCGATGTCGCCTTCGTGGAGCGCAATGCCGCCCATCAGCTGCACGTCGAAGAGCCTGACGCCCATCGTCCGCTTGAACGCCTCGCGAATGGTGGCGAACGCCTCGAACAGGAGCTCGTCGAGATGCTCGCCGTTCGCGTGCCGTTCGCGGAATTCGACCGTCTTCGCAGCGAGCTCGGCGTCGCTCAGCTTCTCGAAGGACGGCTCGAGCGTGCCGATGTACTGGGCCTGCTCCTGGAGCCGCTTGAGGCGCCGGCCCTCGCCGACGCGCAGGACCTTTTCGAATGCTCCGAGCTGCTGCGCCATGGAACGCCCAGGGTACCGGCTACAGGCGTTCTGCCTGGAACTCCCAGAGATCGCCGTCGAGCCGCTGGGCGCGCACGACGTCGCCCCGGTTCTCGAGCTCCGGCACGGCCCCGAAGACACGCTCACCGTCGACACGGAGCCCGTCCGCGGTCAGCTCGATCGCGTCGCCCTCGGGGCCGTTCGGGATCGCAACGACGTCGATCTTCTTCGCCTGGATCATCCAGACGCCGACACGCGCGGCCCGCGCGCGATACGGGGGCGGCAGCTCGCTCTCGACGCGTTCGGCGAGCGGCGTCGCGTCGGGGACGTCACCGTCCTCGACGAGCAAGGTGTTGTCCGGAAGCGCGACGAACGTGACGCGCGTGCCCTCCGCGATGTCGGCGTCGGCGCTGAGCGTGACGTCCCACTCGCGGGGACGCTGCAGCCCATGGATTCCCGTTTCCTGCCACTGCGGCCGTGGATCCGGGACCGGCGTCTCGACGAGACCGCCTTCGCGCGCGAGGCGCTCGTGCAACGGCTCGCGCCGCCGGAACAGTCCCACTCCTACTGCGTCTCTGCGGGCTCGACGTGCGTGCGCCGTTTCGCGACGCGCTTGTCGCGCAGCTCCGCGAGCTCGCGGCAGAGCTTCGTCACCACTTCGTCGATCGACGACTTCATGTCGCGCGACGCTTCCCGTGCGCGCAGCGTGCGCCCTTTGAGCCAGACGGTCGCTTCGGCGACCTCGTGCGCGGCGACGGACGGGTTCTTCTCGATCGCGAGCTCGAGCTCGACGCGCGTCGACTCGTGACACAGCCGGCCGACCTTCGCGAGCTTGCGCTCCGCAAAGGTGCGCATCGTCTCGCTGACCTCGAGGTTCCTGCCCTTGATCTGGAGCTCCATGCGCGGCCTCCTCGACGGTGACCTCCTCAGCTTAGGCGCGGCGAACGGCTCGTGCGAAGGTCACCACCTCGACCCGGCCGCCGAGCGCCCTCGCGGCCGCGTTCGCAGTTGCGCCGGTCGTGTAGACGTCGTCGAGGAGGACGGCCGACGAGACGGTCGCGAGGGCGCGGAACGCCGGATTGCGCTGCCGCTCGGCCCGCGAGAGACCGCGCTGGCGTTGGACGGCCGTCGAGCGCAGCAGCGCCGCGCACGGCAGCTGCCAGCGGCGGGCGACCTCGCGCGCCAGTTGCTCGGCGGGATGATGGCCGCGGCGGCGCGCGCGCCACACATCCGGCGGCACGAAGGTCACGACGTCGGCGTCGGGCTGCGGAATGAGGCCGACCACGAGCTCCGCCGCGATCGCAGCGAGTGGGCGGAGCCCGCCCTCCTTCCAGCGGCGGACGAGCCGCCGGACGTCGCCGTCGTACGGCACGGCGGCGCGCGCCGAGACGAACGCGAGCCGCCGTCCGGCGCACTCGCGGCAGCGCTCGACCGGCCAGGCGACCGGCGCACCGCAGAGGGCACACAGCGGCGGGGTCAGCGCGGGCAGAGCCGCACGGCAGGCCGTGCAGAACAGCGCGCCTGCGTCACGGCACGCGACGCAGCGCCGCGGCAGCAGCAGGTCGAGCAGCACATGGGCGACGCTAGCGGCGCGATTCCGACGAAAGCGTCACGGCTTCGTCACAGAGCTCACTCAGCTCCGCGAACGCCTCGCGCCAGGTGTCGGTCGAGCGCAGGTCGAGGCCGAACGGCGCGACGAGGTCCGCAGGCGACGCCGAGCCGCCGGCGCGCAGGAACTCGAGGTACTTCGGGGTAAACGGCTCGCCCTCCTCGCGGTAGCGGCGGTAGAGCAGGAGCGCTGCGAGCTGCGCGAACGAGTAGGCATACGTGTAGAAGCGGAAATGGATGAAGTGCGGGATGTACGACCAGCCGAGGTGGTAGCCCTCCGGCATCTCCAGCGCGTCGCCGTAGTACTTCGCGTTCTCCTCCCACCAGAGCTCGTTCAGTCGCTCGGCTGCGAGCGAACGCCCATCGCCGCGCACCTCGTACGCGCGCTGCTCGAACCGCGCGAGCACGGTCTGCCGGAAGATGGCGGCGAACGCATTCTCGAGCCGATCCGCGGCGAGCGCTGCCCGCGTCCCCGGATCGGTCTCGTTCTCGAGCAGATAGTCGTCGGCGATCGACTGCGCGAACGTCGAGGGCACTTCGGCCATCGAGAGCCCGACGCGGTGCGAACGCCACGTCTGCGCCTCGAGGGCGAGCACGTTGTGCGTCGCATGCCCGAACTCGTGCGCCAGCGTGCTCACGTCGCGCAAGCGGTTCGTGAAGTTCATGAGCACGTACGGGAGGATCTCCTTCGAGACGGCGGCGCAATACGCGCCGGTTGCCTTGCCCTGTCGCGGAAGCACGTCGACGTGGCCGGCGCCGAGACACTCGCGGAAGATCTCGGCGAGCCGCGGCGAGAAGCGGGTGTAGGACGAGTCGACGAGGTCGACCGCTTCGTCCCAGGTGAAACGGCGGGGATCGCCGATCGGCGCGTACTGGTCGGCGAGTGCCAGCTTCTCGAGCCCGAGCAGCTTCGCCTTCGCGCGGAACCAGCGTTGCGCGATCGGATACGACTCCTCGATCACGGTCAGCATCGCCTCGACCGTCTCGTCGTCGAGCTCGTTCGACATGTTCGTCGGCTGCATCGGGTGTGCGAAGCCGCGAAGCTTGTCCGTCGTCAGTCGGTCGCCGACGAGCGCGTCGTAGGAGGCGGCGAGCACGTCCGCGCGCGGCTCGAGGCCCTCGTACAGCGTGTCGACCGCGCGCAGCCGCAGCTCGCGCTCGGGACGGTAGAGATACGAGACGAGCTGACTGACACCGTGCGGGGTCGGGCCTTCGCCGTCGCCGGCGTCGAACGGGATCTCCATGGTCGAGACCTGACGATCGTGCAGCGACTGCCATGCCTGCAGCACCGGCCGGCGTGCGTTGAGCGCCTGCTCCTCGGGCTCGCTGAGGACGTACGGCTTCTCGAGCCGCTCGACGCGCAGCTTGTGCGCATACGGCGCGAGCTCGTCGTCGGCGAGCAGCTCCTCCGCGCGGTCGTCGTCGATCGCGATCCACTCGAGCCCGACGAAGACGAGTAGGTTCTCGAGGTCGGACGCGCGCTCGCGCGTGTACGTCGCGAGGTCGTTCGCGTCGACGTCGGTCGCCGCCATGCTGAGGCGCAGGTACGAGTAGACCTCGAGCCGCGAGATGCCCTGCTCGAGCTCGTCGAGCTCGTCGAACAGGGAGCGCAACTCGCCGGCGTCGAGCTCGGCGACTCGGCCGCGATAGCGGGAGGCGATGTCCTGTGCCCGCTCGACGAAGTCGTTCCAGCGGCCGCGCGCCTCGTCCGAGTCGGCGCAGAGGTCGCCCAGCTCCCAACGGATGTCCTGATCCGTCGTCGCCATCAATCGTCGAGGGTATACGACGTCCGCAGGGGCAGGCCGAGCCGTTCGCGGAGCCGGTTGTCGGCTTCGAGGAGCTGGCCGCGATCGCCGATGTCGTACCAGCCGCCCTCGAAGCGATAGGCGTACACCGGTTCCCGCCGATGGAGCCACGCGACGTAGTTCCCCGGCTGGTCGGGTGCGTTGCCCTCGTCCAGATACGTGTCGACGAGCGCGAGATGGTCTCGCGAATAGAGATAGGTCGCGGTGGCGGCGAGCGTGCTCGGCGGCTCCTCGGGCTTTTCGACGAACGAGACGATCCGGTCGGCGGCGTCGACGTCGACGATGCCGTACCGGCGCGCCAGCGCAGGCGTGCCGACGTCGTGGACCGCGACTGCGCTCTCGCTTCCCTTCTCGCGCCAGAACGAGATGAAGCCGGCGAGGGCGTAGTCGAAGAGGTTGTCCCCGGCGATGATCAGGGCGTCGTCGTCGAGTGCAGCGAAGCGGATGTCGCCGATCGCCCCGAGCCGGTTCTCGTTCGAGTCGGTGCCGTCGTCGGCGATCGTGACGCCCTTGTCCTCGCCCCATTCGGCGAAAAGCGGCGCGAAGCGGGCGTTCGTGACGAGATGGACGTCCTCGATCCCGGCGGCGTGGACGTTCTCGACGATCCAGTCGACGATCGGACGGCCGCCCACCGGCAGGAGACCTTTGGGGAAGTCGTCGGTCAAAGGACTCAGCCGGGTTGCGTAACCCGCGGCGAGGATCAGCGCCTTCACAGGGCTCCGTCTTCGGTGACGATCGCGGTGATCAGCTCGCGCGGCGTCACGTCGAACGCGGGATTGCGCGCCGCGAACCGCGTCGTGATCTCGCTGCCGTCGCGCTCTTCGATCGGGATGCTCGCGCCCGTCGGGGTGTCCGCATCGAGTGTCGAGCTCGGCGCGACGACGTAGAACGGGATGCCGTGATGCTTCGCGAGCACGGCGAGACTGTAGGTGCCGATCTTGTTCGCCGTGTCGCCGTTCGCCGCGATGCGGTCGGCGCCGGTGACGATCAGATCGACGTCGCCGCGCGCCATCATCGATGCCGCGGCGGAGTCGGCGATGACCGCATGCGGAATGCCCAGCTGCTCGAGCTCCCAGGCGGTGAGGCGCGCGCCCTGCAGGAGCGGGCGCGTCTCGTCGACGAGCACGTGCTCGAGCCGGTCGCGCTCCCACGCGGCGCGCAGCGCGCCGACCGCGGAGCCGTAACCGCCGGTCGCGAGGCCGCCCGCGTTGCAATGCGTGAGCGCGCGCGTGTTCGGCGCGAACAGCTCGGCCGCGTGCGCGGCCATGCGCCGACAGCGATCGACTTCCTTCTCGTGCAACGCGCGTGCACGCGCCGGCGTCGGATCGTCGCGCAGCCGCTCGAGCGCCCAGAAGAGATTGACGGCGGTCGGCCTGCTCGCGGCGAGCGTCCGCTCTGCCTCGGCGAGGTCGTCGCCGCGCAGCGCGGCGAGCGCGAGCCCGTATGCGGCGGCGACGCCGATCGCCGGCGCGCCGCGGACGGCGAGCGTCCGGATCGCCTCCGCGAGCTCGGGAACCGTGCGACACGTCAGCTCGACGACCTCGCCCGGCAGCCGCCGCTGGTCGAGGAGGACGACGGCGGGCGCCGACTCGTCCAGCCGGACGATTTGATCTGGAGCTAGATCCATGCGCAGGCCAAACAGACGGAGCTAATGCGAAGTGTCGATGGGTTCGTCCACAGCACAAGCCTTACAGCACGAAGGAGGCGGGAGACCGCGCTCTCCCGCCTCCGGAGTTCCTCAGTGCTGAGCCGAGCCTGCTCGGCTCAAGTTCCCTCGTCCCAACTGGCGAGATATTTGGCTTGCTCTTCCGTGAGCTCGTCGATGTCGACACCCATCGTCGCGAGCTTCAGCTTCGCGATCTCCTTGTCGATCTCGTCCGGCACGGGGTAGACCTTGTTCTCGAGCGAGCCGGCGTTCTGGACGGCGTACTCGAGCCCGAGCGCCTGGTTCGCGAAGGACATGTCCATCACGAGCGCGGGATGACCTTCCGCGGCGGAGAGGTTGACGAGCCTGCCGTCCGCGATCAGGTAGATCCGTCGGCCGTCCGCCATCGTGAACTCCTCGACGAACTCGCGGGCGTGCCGCGACTCGGTCGCGAGCTTCCGCAGCGCCGGGATCTCGATCTCGACGTTGAAGTGCCCGGTGTTCGCGAGGATCGCGCCGTCCTTCATCACGCGGTAGTGCTGCTC
>JAICWC010000083.1 GCA_025934995.1 Thermoleophilia bacterium
CATAAACGGCTCCATGCCCACCGCACGTTCGATTCGGAGCAAGTTCTCCTGAACGAGAAAGCGCCCACGTGCGGGGCTTTTGCAGAGCCCTCTGACGGACTCGAACCGTCGACCCCCTCCTTACCATGGAGGTGCTCTACCAACTGAGCTAAGAGGGCAGGCCGGGCATTGTACCCCGGTGCCGCGCGGGTCGACCTAACGGCGGCGCGGCTGGACGCCGGCCGCGATGCAGGCCCTGAAGGCATCCTTGCTCGAGCCGCTGCTCGCCTTGCACGACGCGAGCAGCGACTTCGCTTTGGCGAGCGCCGCTCTCACGCAGTTGCCCATCGCTTCTTTCGGTCCGTACTTCGCGATGAACGCGACCCTGCCGAGCGCCTTCGCCTCCGCGTTGCAGAACGCCGACGCGACGCTCGCTGCACCGCCGTCGCCGTTCGACGTCGGCGGCGTCGGCTTGTCGGAGGTGCTCGTCGTCGTGGTCGTGTGCGATTCGCTCTGCGCCTTGACGCACGCCGCGAGCGGCTCGCTCGCGCCGTACTTCGCCTTGAAGGCGTCCGGGCCGAGCTTGATGTACTCGGCCCTGCACGCTGCGGTCGCCGGGTCGTCCCCTGAAGTCGTCGTAGTAGTGGTGGTGGTCGTCGTCGTCACCGCCGGCGCATGCTCCTGATAGCAGTGCCCGAACGGTTCGGTCGCGCCGTACTTCGCCTGGAACGCGTCGGCGCCGATCTGCGCGTACTCCGCCTGGCACGCGGCGACTGCCGTCGGGGACGGCGTGTCCGCCGCGAGCGCGGCGAGAGGCAGCGCGAGCGCGAAAACAACGAACAGCGAAGCGAGGAGAGGCCGCATGCGGGTGATCATGGGCGGCCCGCCGCGGGCGATGCACCCCCTTTGCGGGGGATTAGAGTCGCCACGATGCGCACCGAACGAGTGATTACGGTCGTCGGCTGTCACGCCGGCGGCGAAGTCGGCAACGTCGTCGTCGGCGGCGTGCTGCCGCCGCCGGGCGAGACGGTCTTCGAGCGGATGCTCGCGCTCGAAGCTGACGACTCGCTTCGGCGGCTGCTGCTGCGCGAACCGCGCGGGAGTGTCGCAACGCACGCGAACTTGATCGTCCCGACCGCGCGCCCCGACTGCGCAGCCGGCTACGTGATCATGGAGCCGACCGAGTATCCGGCGATGTCGGGCTCGAACACGATCTGCGTCGCGACCGTGCTGCTCGAGACCGGGATGGTCGAGATGCGCGAGCCCGAAACGTTGCTGCGACTCGAGGCGCCCGCCGGGGTCGTCGAGGTGCGCGCGACATGCAAGGACGGCAAGTGCGAGAGCGTCGAGCTCACGAACGTGCCGTGCTTCGCCGCGCAGCTCGGTGCGTCGCTCGACGTCGAGGGCATCGGGACGATCACGGTCGACGTCGCTTTCGGCGGCATGTGGTACGCGATCGCCGACGCCCGCGAGCTCGGCTTCGAGCTCGATCCGTCCGAAGCCCGCGAGCTGTGCGACGTCGGCGAGCTCATCCGCCTCGCGGCGCGCGCACAGCTGCCGTGCGTGCACCCGGAGAACGACCAGATCGCCGGCGTCAGCATCGTGCAGATCGCCGAGCCGTGGCAGGGCGTCGACACGGTGTCGAAGAACGCAGTCGTGATCGCGCCCGGACGCCTCGACCGTTCGGCAACGGGGACGGGATTGTCCGCGCGCATGGCGGCGCTGCACGCGCGGGGCGAGATGCGCGTCGGTGACGCGATGACGCACGCGTCGGTGCTCGGCACGACGTTCGACGGCCGCATCCTCTCGGAGACGACAGTGGCGGACGTGCCCGCGATCGTGCCCGCGATCCGCGGTAGCGCGTGGATCACCGGCGTCACGCAGGTGATGGTCGACCCGACGGACCCCTTCCCGGAGGGCTACCTGCTCTCCGACACGTGGCCGGGCCGAGATATTCAGGACTGAACGGTGTAGGGTCGAATCGACCGGCTGCGGCAGTCACGGACCCAGGAGGGACCATGCCAGCAGCTCGCACCACTCCACTCGCGAATGTCATGTTGACCCTCGACGGCGTCGCGTGCGGGCTTCTCGCGTCGTGCGTCGGCGGCGACATCTCCGCCGACGTGATCGAAGAGCGCGTCCAAGGGTCGCCGTTCGCCAAGAAGCACATCGGCCAGCCGAAGTACGAAGATTTCGAGCTTCAGGTCGGCTTCGGGATGGCGTCGCCGGTGTACGACTGGATCGCGACGACGTGGACTGCGGGCTTTGCTCGCAAGAGCGGATCGGTCACCGCAGTCGACTCGTCGATGAACGCCCTGACCGAGCAGCAGTTCGCACACGCGCTCCTCACCAAGACGACGATCCCGGCGCTCGACGCGGCATCCAAGAATGCGGGACGCCTCGCGATCACGCTCTCGCCCGAGTCGACGACGACGGCCGCCGGCGGCGGCAAGGTGCCGAGCACGGGCGTCGCCCAGCAGAAGCCGTTCCTTCTCTCCCATTTCCGGCTCGAGCTGGACGGGCTGGACTGCAGCCACGTGACGAAGATCGACTCCTTCACGGTCGAGGTGCAGGTCGGCGTCGACCAGGCGGGGATCGTCTTCCCCAATCTTCGCGTGACGATGGCCGCCGACGGCGCCGCCGCCGCGACGTGGCAGAGCTGGTTCACCGACTTCGTGATCGACGGTAGGAACGAGGACGGCTTCGAGAAGAGCGGCGCGATCGTCTTCCTCGCGCCGGACTTGCAGGGCGAGATCGCACGCGTCACCCTGCACAACGTCGGCATCTCCGCGCTCAGGCGCGTGCCGGCCGGCCCGGGCGATGCGATCCGTCACCTCGCGGCTGATCTCTACTGCGAGCGGATGGAGCTCGCAGTGGGGACGACGCGGCCCGTGCCGCCGCTCAAGATCCCGACGCCGACCAAGGTGCCGCTTCCGCCGGGCAAGATCGTCGGCGGCATTCCGCGCTGACAGACGCGAGTCAGTGAGTGAGTGGGGGCGGAAGGATTCGAACCTTCGTAGGCTGAGCCGACGGGTTTACAGCCCGTTCCCTTTGGCCGCTCGGGCACACCCCCGGGGCGGCTCAGTGTAGCGAGCTAGTTACAGGCGGTTGGGTCGGCCACGTACCGCGGCATCGACACGACCGGGGTCGTCCACACGGCGTCGATCACGCGGATCGGCGTCGCGACGAGCGCGCCCGTCCAGGGGCCTTTGCCGCACGCGCGCACGCGCACGGTGCGGATCGCGCCCGCCGGGATGGAGACGGTTGCCGACCCGAGCTTGATCTGCGCCCGGCCGAGCACCGACGGCGCGAAGGCGCGCATCACGATCCAGCCGGCCAGCCGTGGGGTGCCGCCCCAGACGTGGGCGAGGCCCGGCCCGGCGATGCGGCCGTCGCCCAACCGGTTGTCGACCTGCGCCCACATTTGGGCATTCCCGTGCGTTCGCCACAACGAGAGCCCGGAGAACGTGTGCACGAGCGGCGCGTCCCTCAACGCCACGCTCGTTTGCAGCGGTGTCGAGACGACGACGGGCCCGCGCAACGGATGTCCGCTCACGAGGAGCGTGCCGTCGGCGCTGACGGTGGCCACGCTGTCCTGGAGCCAGTCGACGTTGCGGGCGCCGTGCAACCGCACGACGCGTGCCACCGACGGGTTCCAGAAGAGCGCCTCGAGCGATTGCCCGTTGTAGTTGCCCGGCGAGTCCTTGCCGACGACGAGCATCGTCGCGCGGCCGCCGTCCGCGTGGTCGATCCACTGCTTGTCCGCCGGCAGGTACTTCGCACGTGCGTCCCGCGAAAGGCCTCCCGACCACGCCGTCGCCGAGACGAGCAGGGCGAGCGATGCGGCGATCGACAAGACGAGAGCCGCGCGACGGTTCCAGGCGCCGACGAATGCGAGCACCGCCGCTGCGACGGCGAAGACGAGCGCCGCGTTCGCAGCCTGGAACGTCTGCTGGAGATGAGAGAAGGCGTACAGCGTCGGCGCGAGATAATGGTCGGCGTCGATCGCGTAACCGTTCAGGGGGACGAGCACGGCCACCAGTGTGATCGCAGCTGCAACGCCGAGCTCCGGCACGAGGCTGCGCTTGCGGCGCGTCACGCGCGCGACGAACGAGAGCCCGAGCAGCGGCAGCAGGTAGCCGAGGTAGCGCTCCTGGATCCGGTTGACGTCGCCCCAGAGCGTGCACTGCAAGATCGTCACGACGAGGAACGCCGCCGTGAGCGCGCCGAACGCTGCTTCCGACCGGGTGCGCGGCTTCGCCAGCGCGAGTGCGAGGCCGACGAGCGCAGACGGGACGATCGCAACTCCGGACGCGAGCACGACCACGTACAAGGACATGCCGCCGAGGCGCACCGCCTCGAAGCCGCTGTGCGCGTGCGGGTGGAGCTTGTAGTAGCCCAAGCCGTGGACGAGCGCGATCGTTGCGCCGCCCAGCGCACCGACGATGGTCACGCCGACGAGCAGCCACTGCTCGCGCAGCGCGGCGCGCAGGCGGTGCTCGCGCAGGCCGACGACGAAAACCGTGACCGCGATCGCGAGCGGCAGGGCGGCGAGCTGCAAGCGGTCGAAGCAGGCGAGCGCGACGAACGCGAGCAGCACGATCTGCGCGCGCAGCGACGGCCGGTCGAGCGCGGCAAGTGCGGCCGCGACGACCGCGAGCGACAGCGGATACGCGAACGGCTCGGAGAAGAACATGGCAGAGAACATGCCGGGCGGGCCGGAGACGGCGAGTGCCGCGATTCCGACCGCGAACCAGACGCCGGCGCCGAGCCTGCGCGCGATGAGGTACGCCGGAATTGCGGCCAACGACATCGCGAAGGCGTTCTCGAGCTGCACGAGACGGAAGGTCGTGAGGATGTCGTGCGCGAGCCACATCGGCGCCGTGAGGATCGGCTCGAGCACCGGCAAGAAGTGCGGGCTGACGCCGCGGACGCGCAGGTGGCCGGTCGTCGCGAGGGAGCGTCCGAGCTGCGAGTAGAGGTACTCGTCCGGAAAGACGGTCGGCAGCAGGACGACGCGTGCGAGGAGCGCCTGGAGGACCGTGCCGGCGACGACGATCGCGCCGAGCGCGACTCGGGGCGCGAGGACGTGGGCGCGGACGCGCGGGAGGGTTGCACTGACGGCTGACACTCGATCGAGGGATCGGCAAGTACCGTGGGCTCCTTGAGTGTTTTCGACGTCGCGATCGTCGGCGCCGGGCCGGCGGGCTCGACCGCGGCCTACCGGCTCGCGTCGGCCGGGAAGCGCGTCCTCCTCGTCGACAAGGCGAGGTTCCCACGCGACAAGCCGTGCGGTGGAGGCGTGACGCTCCGCGCAGCGCGGCTCCTCCCGTTCTCGATCGAGCCGGTCGTCGAAGACGCGATCACGCGCGTCGAGATCGGGCTGCGCTACCGCAGCACGTTCACACGCACCGCCCGCCTGCCGCTCGTCTACATGACGCAGCGCAGACGGCTCGACGAGTTCCTGCTGCGCAAGGCGAGGGAGGCAGGTGCGCACGTCGAGGAGGGAACGACCGTCGACGCGCGCGACCTGGACGCGCGCTACGTGATCGGCGCGGACGGGTGCAACGGCACGACCGCCAAGCAGCTCGGTCTCGGCGGCGGCATCGGGCACGGCGTCGCGCTCGAGGCCAACTACCCGCACGACGCGCGCTTCGCGCGGACGATGGTGCTCCAGGTTGCGCTGCTGCCCGGCGGCTACGGCTGGGTCTTCCCGAAGGCCGACCACGTCAACGTCGGCGTCGGCGGCGACGAATCGCAGGGCCCACGCCTGCGCACGGCGCTGCGGCGCATGTGCGAGGAGTACGGCATCGATCCGGACGCGGCGGCCGAGACGCGCGGCTACCGCCTGCCCTTGCGGACCGCGACCACCGTCCTCGCCCGGGACGACGCGGCGCTCATCGGCGACGCGGCGGGGCTCGTCGACCCGTTCTCCGGCGACGGCATGTACGAGGCGTTCCTCTCCGCGCAGCTCGCCGCCGACGCGATTCTTGCCGGCGATCTAGCGGGGTACGCCGCTGCGGTCGAGCGGCGGATCACACCGCTGACCCGCGCCGGCTGGGGCGCCCGCGCCGCCTTCGACCGCTTCCCGCGCACGACCTACGCGCTCGCGCGGCTGCCGATCACGTTCCGCGCCGTCGAAAAGCTGCTCCGCGGCGAGCTCACGCACCCGGGCGCGGCCCGCGGGCTGGAGAAGGGCGCGGTCAAATTGATCTACAGCGTGGCTAAAGCCGCGGCCCGCTAGAGCCGATCCCCCGTTCGAGATGGATCTGAACGGCCTCCTGCGCCGGGCCGTCGAGCTGGGCGCGTCCGACATCCACCTGAAGGTCGGCAAGCCGCCGGTCCTTCGACGCGACGGCTCGCTCGGGGAGATGGAGGAAGCCGAGCCGCTCGACGACAACGACCTGCTCACGATCCTGAACAAGGTCGCAGCGCACGCTCCCGAGAAGCTCAAGCACTTCCACGACGCCGGCGATCTCGACATCGCCTACCAGGACGAGGATCTGCCGCGATTCCGCGTCAACGCATACCGGCAGCGAGGCGCCACGTCATTTGCCTTCCGCGTCATCCCGAAGAACGTGCCGAGCTTCGAGCAGCTGAACCTCCCGGGCGGCGTCGAGAAGCTCGCGAACGAGCACCGCGGCCTCGTCCTCGTCACCGGCGCCACCGGCTCGGGAAAGACGACGACGCTCGCCGCGATGATCGACTACATGAACCGGAACCGAAAGCAGCACATCATCACGATCGAGGACCCGATCGAGATCCTGCATCCGGACCACGGCTGCATCGTCAACCAGCGTGAGGTCGGGCTCGACACCGAGTCCTTCGGCCAGGCGCTGCGCCGCGCGCTGCGCCAGGACCCCGACACGATCCTCATCGGCGAGCTTCGCGACGCCGAGACGGCGCAGACCGCGTTGCAGGCGGCCGAGTCCGGCCACCTCGTCATGTCGACGCTGCACACGATCGACGCCGCCGAGACCGTCGGCCGCATGATCGAGTTCTTCCCGCCGGAGAAGCAGGAAGTCATCCGTTCGATTCTCGCGGGCGTGCTGCGCGGCATCGTCAGCCAGCGGCTCCTACCGAAGATCGAAGGCGGACGCGTCGCCGCCGTCGAGGTGATGGTCATGAATGCGCGCATCGCGGACCTGATTCGCGAGGGCCGCGCGGACGAGATCACCGACGCGGTCGCGGAGGGCGAGTTCTTCCAGATGCAGACGTTCACGCAGGCGCTGATCGAGCACGTGCTCGCTGGGCGCGTCGACCGCGAGACCGCCGCGAACGCGGCGACGAACAAGCACGACTTCCTCGTCTCGCTCGAGCAGGCCGACAAGCGCAAGCGGGCCGACGAGGCCGCCGCCGCCGCGCCTCAACCCGTGCCGGTGGCCGAAGAGGCGCCGGGGCCGCAGCTCGTCGTGGCCAACGAGGCGCCGTCGGGCCTCCGCATCGTCCCGGCCGGTTAGAACCATGCGCCGCGCCGCGCTGCTCGCGCTCGTCGCGCTTGCGCTCGTCGCAGGCACTGCTCGCGCCGACGTCTTCCAGGTCGTCCCCACCACGGGGACGCCGTTCGTGCCGCCGCCCCCCGCCGTCCCGGAGCAACTCGATTCGGCGCAGCTCCTCGGCCTCTGGCAGGGCGCCGGCGCCGAATACGGCGTGCCGTGGCAGGTGCTGGCCGCGATCAACAAGGTGGAGTCGAACTTCGGGCGCAACATGGGACCGAGCTCCGCGGGCGCGGTGGGCTGGATGCAGTTCATGCCGGCGACCTGGATGCAATGGGGCGTCGACGCGAACGGTGACGGCGTCGCGGATCCGTGGAACGCGGCCGATGCGATCTACTCGGCGGCGCGGTACCTCGCTGCGGCCGGCGCGTCGACCGATCTCTACCGCGCGGTCTACGCCTACAACCACGCCGACTGGTACGTGCAGGAGGTGCTCGCGATCGCGCAGCTGTACGGAACCGACCAGACCGTCGCCTTCTCGGTCGATCGCATGCAGCAGCAGCTCGACGCGGCGCGACAGGCTGTCGCCGATGCAGGCGACCGCGTTGCGGCCGCCGAGAAGCAGGCGGCGAAGTGGCAGCGTCGCGCCGATCGGGCCGCGCTCCTCTCGGACCGGCTCGCGCTGCAGAAACAGGCAACGCTCGCCGCCGTCCGCCGCGACAGTGCGGCGCACGACCTCGCGAAGGCGCGCCGCGCCCTCGAGAAGGCGGAGCAACAGACGAAGGCCGCGTCGTTCGATCCGGCCGTCGGCGGCATGCTCGGTGCACCGGCGTACTCGGGCGGCTACGTCTTCCCAGTCGGCGGCGGGGCCGGCGTCGTCAGCGCGTCGCACACCCATCACGACTATCCCGCGGTCGACATCGCCGCGCCGCTCGGCGAACCGGTCTACGCTCTCGCCGACTCTGTCGTCGTCCGCTCGTGGAGCGAGCCCGACCCGCGCTGCGGCATCGGCCTCACGCTGCAGGCGGTGGACGGGCAGACCTGGACGTACTGCCATCTGTCCGTCCTCGACCCGTCCGTCGTGCCCGGCACCGCGCTGAGCGCCGGTCAACAGGTCGGCCTCGTGGGCGAGACGGGCGACGCGACCGGCCCGCACCTCCACCTGCAGCTTCAGCCGGCCACCGCCTGGCCCCAGCAGGAGGCGTGGTTCCAGGCTTTCGCGGGCACGGCGTTCAGCTGGCAGGACGGTTTCGACGCCGAGGGCGCCCAGAGCACGCCGGCCGTCCGCGGCCTGGCCATGGCCGCCACCCCCAGGCCGGCCCCGGTCTTCCAGGTCGTCCCGACTCCCTCGCAGGGCGTCATCCTCTTCAGCCGCGGCTGAGTTCTGCCGAATAGAGGACTGAATGGGCGAGAGGCTCCCAATCTTCCTGCCGCGCATCGCGGTGGTGGTGCTCGTCGCGCTCGCCGCGAGCGCCGGCCTGACCTTCGCCGCGGGCAAGCAGATTCAGGCGTCGGTGCCGAAAGCTGCGCCGGCCGCCCCGCGCAAGATCGAGACCGTCGTCGTCCCCGACGTGCAGAACCAGGCGTTCGTCTTCGCGAAAGGCCAGCTCGAGGATCTCGGGTTCGCCTGGCGCGTCGACGGATCGGTGCAGGGGTACGCCGCGAACACGGTCGTCTCACAGTCTCCCCCGGCCGGCACGAAGCTGATCAACACGGGCTCGCCCCTCGTCGTCCTGCGGCTCGCCCGCAACGGCAAGTACGCGCAGACGGGCTCGCCGGAGGATGCGTCGCCGTACACGGGGACGCCGCTCCGTCTCGCCGACGTCGCCGTTGCGCCGGTCGCAGCGCCGAAGGTGAAGAAGCAGGCAGCGCCGGCAGCGCCGGCAGCCGTCAAGCACGCCGCCGCGGCGCCTGCAGCGACGCCGGCAGCGCGCCCGCCCGACTTCGTCGTCCCCGGCGCGCGGAAGGAGCCGCTCGACGAGATGCCGCTGCCTGCCCGCGCTGCGAAGCTCGGCGCCTGGCTGACGGCCCATCCGAAGAAATCGAACGCGAACGTGCAGCACTGGCTCTTCCAGAACGCCTGGATCGTCACAGGCGCACGGATGGGCTGGTGGCACGGCGCGGAAGCGTTGCGCACACTCGTCGCCGTCGACGCGCGCACCGAGTCTCTGTGGGGGATCGGCGGCAAGAGCCAACTACTGGCCCGTCGAGCGCTCGCGGAGGTCGAAGCGAGAGCGAAGTGATGGGCAACGAGCGCGGCTACACGATGGTCGAGATGCTCGTCGTCATGTCGATTCTGGGCATCGTGATCGCAGGACTGACCTCGGTGTTCGTCAGCGGCGGCCGCGCCGAGCTCGACCTGAACCGCCGGTTTCAGTCGCAACAGGAGGCGCGGCTCGCTCTGGACAAGATCAAGGTCGACCTGCACTGTGCGTCATCGGCGGAGGTCGACGCGACGGCCGGTTATCTCAAGATCGCCGAGGACAACTGCAGCTCAACCCACGTCACGTATTGCGCGCTCACCGATCCGTTGATGAGCAGCCGCTACGCCCTCTATCGGACGACGAACGTCACCTCGACCCGGTGCACGGCGAGCGACACGAGCATGGTCAAGATCGCCGACTACCTGACCCGGAACACGGGTCTCTGGACGTTCAGCGCCCCGAACGGGCTGCTCGAGATGATCTCGATCGACTTCCCGATCAGCGTCAACCCGAACGCGTCCCGTGACGTGTACGAGCTGAAGGACACCGTCGTCGCGCGCAACTCGCTGCGTTGCACGACGAGCTGCGCGCAGGCGCAATATGCGGTGAGCCCGTGAGGGCGCGTCTGCGGCAGGAAGATGGTATCGCGCTCGTCCTCGCACTCGGGTTCATGCTCGTGCTCTCGATCATGGTCTTCGGCATGGTCTCGTACGTCACCTCGAACCAGCACAACGCGCAGAACAGCAGCACAGACACGGTTGCGCGCGGCTATGCCGAGGCTGCGCTCGACGCGGCGTACTCGCGCCTCGAGTACGTGAACTCCGCGAGCCAGGTCGCCGCCGGAAACTCACCGTCGAAGGCCAACCTGCTCGGTTGCGCCATCGCCACGAACCCGCCGGCGCAATCGGACTGTTCGAGCCCGACGGTGCTGTGCGTCCCGGTCGTTGCGTCGTGCCCGAGCGGCACCTACACCCCGACGCCGGGCACGGCGACGGTGGTCGGCTTCTATACCGGCTCGACGAGCGGGACCTTCGCGAGCATCACGAAGACGACCGGGTGGTGGATCCTGCGGGCGATCGGCTACGCGCGCAACAGCTCCGGCAAGCTCGACGCCAAGACCGTGCGCGCGACCGTGCAGATCAGCGCCGGCGGGGCGGGCTCCGTCGCTTCCGTCTGGAACCACCTGTTCCTCACCGCGCCGCTCGTTCCGAACGTGTGCCAGGCCGACTTCGCCGGCAACGGCACCGTGCTCGACGTCCCGCTCTACGTGATCGGCAACCTCTGCTTCAGCGGTCAGAACGTCAACCTGAAAGAGCTGACCGGCGGCCAGCCGGTCGACCTGCAGGTCGGCGGCAAGTTGATCCTCAGCGGTAGCAACTCCGCCGTCGGCGACTACGGCACGAGCCCGGCGACCGGGATCACGAGCGGCGTCGTCTCCGGCGGCTGCAATACGACCGGCGTCTCGAACGCGACGACCTCGTGCACGAGCGGGAGCTACCGCTATGCCGTCAAGGCGACGGGCACCTATTACCCGCAGGACGAGCCGGAGATGAGCGACGCGCAGATCGAGAGCAACTACTCGACCTTCGACCCGGGGCCGCTCCACACTTGCAAGAGCAGCACGAACCCGGCGCCGCCCACCACGAGCGGTGCGAGCGCCCTCGACTACAACCTTGCGCAGGGCGAGGGATCGAGCGGGATGCCGGACGTGTCGGGGGTCGGCGCGCCCGGCGGTGCATTCGAGCTGACGCCGAGCTCGAGCTACGCCTGCATCGCGCAGGGCGGCCTGAGCACCGGTTATCTGATCTGGAACAACGGCGCCTCGCCGATCACGGTCGACGACGGCACCTCCAACACCTTCCACAGCATCACGGTGCCGTCGAAATATCTCGCGATCGGCGGCTCGATCTTCATCGACGCGAACATGACGATCTCGAACTCGCTCACCTACATGGGCACGGGGATCATCGAGGTCTCCGGCACGATCACCATCCAGGGGAACAACCAGCAGATCTGCGCGCAGAACACGAGCTGTACCTTCACAAACTGGCAGGGCTCCACCGGCAACAACGACATGCTGGCGCTCGCCACGACGATCAAGAACAACTCGGGCGCGATCAACTTCTCCGGTCAGAACGAGACGTACATGGGCTCGCTCTGGTGCCAGCCGAGCTCGAAGCTCTTCTATTCCGGCAACTCCCTCACGACCGAGGGGCCGGTGAGCGTCGGC
>JAICWC010000050.1 GCA_025934995.1 Thermoleophilia bacterium
CAGCCGTAGCCGGCGACGACGAACCGCTTGCCGGCGAGCAGCACATTCGTCGCCCGGACGATTCCGTCGATCGTCGACTGGCCCGTGCCGTAGCGGTTGTCGAAAAGGTGCTTCGTCTTCGCCTCGTTGACGGCGATGATCGGGAAGCCGAGCTTCCCCTCCGCCTCGAGCGCCTTCAGGCGGATGACGCCGGTGGTCGTCTCTTCGGTGCCGGCGATGATCTCGCCGAGCTGCTCGCGCCGCGCGGAATGGAGCACGCCGATCACGTCGGCGCCGTCGTCCATCGTGAAGTGCGGCTTGTGGTCGACTGCAGCCTCGATGTGGGCGTAATAGGTGTCGTTGTCCTCGCCCTTGATCGCGAAGGTCGAGATGTCGTACTCGTCGACGAGCGCCGCGGCGACGTCGTCCTGCGTCGAGAGCGGATTCGAGGCGCACAGAACCACGTCCGCTCCGCCCGCCTTCAGCGTGCGCATCAGGTTCGCGGTCTCAGTCGTCACGTGCAGGCAGGCCGCAATGCGATAGCCGGCCAGCGGCTGCTCGCGCTCGAAGCGCTCGCGGATCGCTGCGAGCACCGGCATCTGCCGGTCGGCCCACTCGATCCGGCGCTTCCCCTCGCCCGCCAGGGCGAGGTCCTTCACGTCGTATCGCTTCGTCGTAGCCATGAGTCCCTTCGTCGTTTACGCGACTTCGAGAAGCCGCTCGTGCTTGCGCTGCTCCCACTCGACCCACGCCAAATCGTCGGCGCCGGCGAGCCAGCCGTCGACGGCCCTGCGCAGCTCGGGCTCCCGCCTGAGCCGCGCGGCGAAGACGAGATCGGAGATCTGGAGGTCGAACCGCGCCCGCAGCTCGGCGAGCGAGCGGAGCTGGTTCAGCTCCCGCAGGCCGTACTGCCGATAGCCGGCGGCGGTGCGACGTGGGACGACGAGGGCGAGCTTCTCGAGGTAGCGGAGCATCCGCGGGCTCCAACCCGCGACTCCCGCCGCCTCGCCCGTCTTCAGGCCGTCCACGGGACAACCTTAACACGTAATTGTCAGGGTTCTGTGGTGCCCTGGCGGCCGTACCGGTCTTCGAGCCGGACGACGTCGTCCAGGTGCGGCGTCGAGACCTCGATGATCGTCGTGTCCTCGAGCGCCGTGATCCGGTGGACCGTCCCCGGGCGGTAGCGGAAGCACGCGCCCTCGGCGATCACCTCGCTGTTGAGGACCGCCTGGCCGGCGTCCCCGAGCTCGAGCTGCGCCCGGCCGCTCTGGACGTACCAGCTCTCGTCCTTCTGACGGTGGAACTGGAGCGAGAGCGACTCGCCGGCCTTCACGAACAGCACCTTGCCGACGTAGTCGTCCGCGACCGCCCAGATCAGCTCCCACCCCCACGGCTTCTCGACCCGCCGCGGCTCGAACGACCAGCGATCGAGACCTTCGAGGTTCGGCGAGTCCAGAGTCATCTTCCCCGCCCCGTCGAGCCGACGCTCATGTGTTGACCCTACGCGGGCGCCACTCGGGATGCTCGCCCATCCACTCCTCGGCGCGGCGAAGGTCCTTCGGCGTGTTCACCGTCAGCCACACGCCGGTGTGGCGGTAACCGCGGAGCTTCCCTTCGGCCGCGAGGTCGGGGAACGTGCTCTGTTCGTGGTCGCCGCGCTCGGGCAGCCGGGAGAGCGCCTCCTCGCCGAGGACGTAGACGCCGGAGTTGACCCAGTCGTCCAGCAACGGCGCCTCGCGAAAGCCGCTGACGCGCCCGTCCTCCTCGAGGTCGACGACGCCGAACGGCGAGCGGACCTGCGCACACACGATCGTCGCCGCGGCGCCCGATCGTTCGTGCTCGCCGACGAGCGCGCGAAAGTCGACGTCGAGCAGCTCGTCGCCGTTCAGCGCCAGCACGGGCCCGGACTCCGCGCGGTGCGATGCCGCGAGCCGCAGTCCACCGCCCCGACCGAGCGGTTCCGGCTCGCCGACCGGCTGCACCTCCGCGCCGAGCCCGCCGAGCGCGTTGACGAACGCATCCTCCTGGCCGGCGCGGCACGCGACGAGCACGCGCGTCACGCCGGCGTCCACGAGGCGCGCGACGGTGTACTCCGCGAGCGGGAAGCCGGCGACCGGCACGAGCGGCTTCGGCAAGCCCTGCGCCGCCTCGCCCAGCCGTTCCGCCTTGCCCCCCGCGAGGAGGAGCGCCTCCATCAGGAGCGCCGCTCCGGCTTGCGGTCGCGCGACGGGTCCGGTGGGCTCGCGTGCCGCGGCCGGCCGATCCCCTCGTAGGTGAACCCGGCTTCGCGCGCCGCCACCGGATCGAGCAGGTTCCGCCCGTCGACGATCACCGGCCGCGCCATCGCGTCGTGCACCTCACGCGACGCAAGCGTCGCGAGCTCCGGCCACTCGGTGACGATGACGGCGGCGTCGGCGTCGCGTACCGCGTCGAGGACGCTGTCGCAGAGCTCGATTCCCGGGAGGTCTGCGGGATGCGCGACCGGGTCCCACGCGCGCACCTCGGCGCCCTCCGAGAGCAGACGATACGCGATCACGCGCGACGGCGCTTCGCGCATGTCGTCGGTGTTCGGCTTGAACGCGAGACCGAGCAGCGCGATCTTCTTGTTCTGCAGCGGGCCGAGGTGCTTCGTCAGCTTCTGCACCACGCGCCGCTTCTGCAGCTCGTTCACCTCCCACACCGCCTGCAGGAGCATGAACTGGTAGCCGCTGTTGCCGGCGAGCTGCTTGAGCGCAGTCACGTCCTTCGGGAAACAGGAGCCGCCGAAGCCCAGGCCGGCCTTCAGGAAGTGCGGCCCGAGCCGGTGATCGAGGCCGACGCCACGTGCGACGTCGACGACGTCGGCGCCGACGAACTCGCACACGTTCGCGATCTCGTTGATGAAGCTGATCCGCGTCGACAGGAAGGCGTTCGCGGCGAGCTTCACGAGCTCGGCCGACGCCACGTCTGTGCGCACGACTTCGGTCTCGATGCCACGGTGCAAGTCGACGACACGGTCGGCATCCCGCTCCTCGAACGCGCCGACGACGATGCGGTCGGGGTGCATGAAGTCGTGAACGGCATTGCCCTCGGCGAGAAACTCCGGATTCGAGACGTAGCCGACGTTGGTCAGGCCCCGAACGTCGAGCCGCCGTCGCACGTTCTCGCCGGTCCCGACGGGCACGGTGCTCTTCATGACGACGATCGGCCGATCGACCATCGTCTCCGGCAGGTGGTCGATCACCGACCACACGTAGCTCAGGTCGGCATCGCCCGACTCGGTCGGCGGCGTGCCGACTGCCACGTACAGGAACTCCGCGCCGTCGACCGCCTCGTCGACGTCGAGCGTGAAGGTCAGGCGATCGCGATTGCGCTCGACGACCTTCTCGAGACCGGGCTCGTAGATCGGAATCTCACCGGCGCGCAGACGCTCGATTCGCTCCGGGATGACGTCGCGAACGACGACCTCGTGACCGAGATCCGCGAAGGACGAACCGGTGACGAGGCCGACATAACCGGCGCCGAACATTGCGATCTTCGACACGCGGCTAGGTTACTTCGCGAGCGGGTTGAGCCCGCGGGCGATCGCGAGCATCGTCTCGTTCGACAGCTCGTCGCGCAGCGTGTTGTAGACCCAGTACGTCGCGTTGCCGTGCCGGTAGGCGATCAGGTGGATGTGCCCGCTCGCCGTGTAGACGTCGAAGTTGCGTCCCGTCGACGGATCGCGGTACTTGCCCGTCGGATTGCGCAGTGCGGGCGCGTCCGTCCAGTCGGTCTCGATCACCTGCCAGTAGACGTTGCCGGCACCGGTGTAGAACGTCAGCGCGAGCTCCTTGTGATGCGCCGCCGGCTTGAACACGCGGACTCCCTCCTGCGTGCTCAGGTTCGAGGACGCCTCGACCCGCGTCGGCACGTAGGGCCTGAACGGCAGCTGAGACCGGACGGCCTCGATCTGCGACTGCGTCAAGGCCGGGTCGACCCGCACGTGCGCCGGCTCCTTCGGCGGCGGCGCCTGCACGTGCTCGACCGGATTGACGATCGTGCCGCCGAACGAGCTGCCGATGACCGCGACCGTCAGCGGGTTGCCGGCCTGCTCCGCGAAGGTCGCCATCGTCGCCGAGAGCGGCGCGACCTTCGCCCCCGCGCCGAGCGCCTGCTGCAGCGTCTGCGCGGCCTCCTTCGCGTTCGGCTGCACCGGGTCGTAGTAGACGTAGCTGTTGTAGTAGTCCTGCGGCGGCGCGTCGGCGGGGACGCTCGCAGGCAGGTGCACCGTGTGGAAGCCGGCCTGCGCAAGCTCGAACGACGTGTTGAGCGCCAGTCCCGCCTGCGTCGTGCCGTTGAGGACGAGCGTCGTGATCTCGGACGGCTTCAGCGCCTTCGCCACCGTCGGCGCCTTCTTGCAGGCGATCACCTGGCAGTTGGCGCGCTGCGACAGCGTCACGTCCGGGTGCGTGAAGTCCGACACCGCAGCTTGGACGTCCGCGGGGCTTGCGCACACCTCGGCGGCGAGATAGCCGCAGTCGGTGAGGTTCGGGATCGTCACGCGGAAGAGATGGCCGGGCGGCAGCTTGTAGCCGAGCCCGACGTACGACTGGATGACGCCCATCGGGAGCGCCCCGCCTCCGGCCTGGACGACTTCGACGCTGCCCTTGAGCGCGCCGACGAGACCGGGGATCGACGTCAGCGACAGACTGGTCGCGAGACGGGACTTGACTGCGTCGAGGAAGAGCTGCTGCCGCGCGTTGCGATAGAGATCGGAATCCGTATGGCGGAAGCGGACGAACGAGAGCGCCTCGCCGCCGTCGAGGAGCTGGTAGCCGGGATGGAGATCGATCGCCGACGTGCCGCTGTTCGGCGGGATGTAGTAGCGATGGTCGACGTCGACGTAGACGCCGTGCAGCTTGTTCACCAGGAGCTTGAACCCGTGGAAGTCGATCGTGATCACGAAGTTGATCGGGATGCCGGTCAGGTGCGCGACCGTGTCGAGCGTTCCCTGTTCGCCCGGATGGCACGTCGCCCATGCCGAGTTGATGCGGTCGGTGGCGACCGGGACGTTGGAGCCGCCGCAGTAGATCGGGACGACGAGGTCGCGCGGGAAGGAGATGGTCGACAACGTCTTGTTCGTCGGGTCGCCGCGGACGAGGATGATCGTGTCGCTGCGCGACTGCTGTCCCAAAGCCGCATCGACGCCCTTGCGCGTGTCGTAGCCGATGATCAATGCAGTCGCAGGCTGTGTGGGCGACGCGATCGGCTGCACCGCTTTGTCCTTGGACGTTGCCTTCGCGCCCTCCGAGTGGGCGGCGAGCGCACCGAGCGTTTCATGCCCGTAGAGGTAGAGGCCGCCGACGAGCCCGGACGCGACGACGAGCAGCGCGAGCAGGATCCAGCCGAAGATCTTCGCGACGAGCTTGCGCGTCGAGCGCGGAGGAGGCGGCGGCTGGCGGTAGCGCCGCATCGGCTCCAGCACGGCGGGCGGCAGGACGGAGCGGCCGTCGCCGTTGAGGGTCGCCGCGCGACCGAGTCCTCTCTTCGTCGTCGTCCGCACAGCGCCGAAGAGCCACCTTAGCGGAGGCGGATTACAGCCCCTCGAGGGTGTGCTCGCAGAGCCAGTGGGCGACTCCGAGGAGGCTCCCGCCGGCGTTTTCGGCTGCCCCGCGCTGCTCGCCGGCGCCGTCGCCGCGCTCGAGGACGCGCTCGAGCAGGGTGAGCTCCTCGGCACAGCCGAGCCGCCGCGCGGCCGGGCTCGCGAGCTCGGCGAGCTCGCGCAGCGCGTCTCGCGCCGGCCGCTGCTCGTCGTGGGCGAGGTCGACGAGCTCGGCATCGAGGCCGTGGCGCACCGCGCGCCACTTGTTCTCGGCGATCAGCGTGATCGGCTCGCAGGGCAGGACGCCGTCGCGGTCGTATCGCTCGGCGAGCGTTGCCGCGAGCGACTGCACGAGAGCGACGAGCACCGCGACGTTCTCGAGGCGGGTCTGCGCGTCGCAGATGCGCACCTCGATCGTGCCGAGTCGCGGATGCGGGCGCAGGTCCCACCAGATGAACGTGTAGTCGTCGAAGCTGCCGGTGCGCACCCCGCGCTCGACGAGCCGCTCGAACTCGTCGAACGAGTCGAACTGCGGCGGCAGCCCGCTGCGCGGCATCGCGTCGAACACCTTCGATCGCGTCGTCGAAAGCCCCGAGTCGCGTCCGTGCCAGAACGGTGAGTTCGCAGAGAGGGCGAGCAGCTCCGGAAGCCACGTGCGGAGCGCGTTCGCGACGTGGATCGCCTGTTCCGCCGATTCCAGTCCGACGTGCACGTGGAGGCCGAAGATCAGCTGGCGTTCGATCACCCACTGCAGCGCGTCCATCAGCTCGACGTAGCGCGGCTTGTCCGTCACGTCCTGGTGCTCGTAGCGCGAGAAGGGGTGCGTACCTGCCGAAAGCACGCGCACGCCGTGCGCCTCCGCATACTCGTGCGCACGGCGACGGAGCTCACCCGCCTCGGCGATCGCCTCGGCAACCGTGTTGCACGGCTCTGTCGCGACTTCCACGGTCGACTGGAGCAGCTCCTCCTTGATGCGATCGTCGTGACGCGCGGCCTCGCCGAAGACCTCCGCGTAGCGTGAGGTCAGGTCGAACGTCTCGGCGTCGACGAGCTGCAGCTCTTCTTCGACGCCGAGGGTGAACGGCGCGCGCTTGCCGTAGTTGACGTCCAGAGTAGAGGGACTATGCCGGAACGGCTTCGATGATCGAGCCGTCGCGCATCGCGACGCGGCGGGGTGCGCGCGCCGCGAGGGCCGCATCGTGCGTTGCGACCACGATCGTCGTGCCGTGCCGCTCGCCGAGACCCGCCAGGAGGTCGACCACGTCCGACCCCGTCTTCGAGTCGAGGTTCCCCGTGGGCTCGTCGGCCAGGATGACCCGCGGCTCGTTCGCGAGCGCCCGCGCGCTCGCGACACGCTGTTGCTCGCCGCCCGAAAGATGGACGGGAAGATGTGACTCGCGCGCCGCGAGACCGACCTCGTCGAGCAGGTTGTGCGCACGAGCGCGAAGCGAGTCACCGCGCAGACCGTGCGGCGCGAGCGCAGCCTCGACGTTCTCGAGCGCCGTCAGCGTCTGGATCAGGTTGAACTGCTGGAAGACGAAGCCGAGTGCGTTCAGGCGAAGCTCCGCGAGCGCGCCGTCGCCGAGCGTGTGCAGCGGCCGCCCTTCGAAGAAGATCTCGCCGGCGTCGGGACGATCGAGCGTGCCGAGCAGCTGCAGCAGCGTCGACTTGCCCGACCCGCTCGGCCCTTCCAGGGCGATGAACTCTCCCGTACCGATCGTCAGGTCGATCCCGTTGACGGCGTGCACGACGGAATCACCGCGCCGGTAGTTGCGCGAAACGCCGCGCAGTTCGAAGAGCACCTGGTTCATTCGACCCTCCGCAGCGCCTCGGCGGGACGCAGCCGTGCCGCGCGGAGGCCGCCTGCCGCGCCCGCGAGCAACCCGCCGGCGAGCGCCAGCACGAGGCCGAGGACGACGATCGTCACGCTGAGCGGCGCCTTCAACGTCAGTGTCTCGTGTGCCGTGCGCACCGCGGCGGCGCCGAGGAGGTTGTCGCCGGAGCCCGTCGCCGAGCTTGCGGTCAACGTCGGCCCGAACGCACCGACGAGCACTGCGGCGACGACCCCGAGCACGACGCCGACGATCGCGCCGAGCACGCCTTGCGCGACCGACTCGCCCACCACCTGGCGGACGACGAGCCGCTGCGTCCAGCCGATCGCCTTGAGCGTCCCGAGCTCGCGGACGCGCTTGCCCACCGACGAGAGGGTCAGCAGCGCGGCGAGCAGGAACGCTGCAAGCGCGACCACGATTTCGAGCACGAGCCCGAGATTGTGCGAGAGGCTTGCGGCGTCCACGAGCGAGCCGGTGACGCGATCGGCGACATCCTGCGCAGTCGCGACCTGCGCGCCCGGCAGACGTTGCGTGATCTCGCTCTTCACCTGCTTGACCGACGAGCTCTTGTCGGCGCGCACGAGGATGACGTTTGCCGCGCCCTTCTGGTCGGCGAGAGTCTGCAGCCGTGCCAGCGGCAGGTACACGTCCGCCGTCTGTCCGCCGAGCGGCGGTGAGACGAGCCCGACGACATGGAAGACCGTGCCGTTGAGGTTCAGCGCGGAGCCGACCTTCAGCTTCTCCTTCGCCGCGTATGTCGTCGCGACGAGCGCCTGGTCGCCGCCGGACGTGAAGTAGCTGCCGGAGGTGACTTGCTTCCGCGTGACGAGCCCGATGTCCGGCTGGGTCTGGTCGACGCCGCCGATCGTGTACGGGGTTGTCTCGATGTTGGTCTGCGGCGGGTTCAGCACCTGGCGAAGCGTCTGCTGCGGTGTCCTGAACGTCGTGATGAGCGTGCGCAGACGCGCGGGCAGGCACTGTTGGAACGCGCCGCGGTCGAATCGCCTACCGCCTCCACCGCCCCGCCTGAAGCCGCCCCCACCCTGCCCTTGCTGCTGCGGCGCTCCGCCGAACGTGACGCCGTGCTTCGCCAGGCAGGTCTGCAGGCTCTGCTGTTCGGCGGCGGTCAGCGGCGTGATGCGGCGGCGGATGCGAAACGTCTGCGCGGCCTGCTTGAACTGCGCGACGATCTTCGGGACGACGCCTTCCTGGTGCTCGGCGATCAGCAGCAGTCCCTGCGCGGACGCGCCGACGCCGGGGAGCGTTGCCACCGCTGCGCCCTGTGACGCGGGGAACGTCAGCTGCGTCCCCGGCAGGAAGAAGTCGTGGACGAAGTGGGCGCCCGGCTTGCCGAGCTTCGAGAGGTCCGTGAGGACCGACTGGTTCGACTGGATCACGTCGCGGAAGCCGCCGCCGCCGCCCGGCCCGAAGCCGCCGGCGTCCTGCTGCACGCCGCGCGTGACCGTCAGGTCGGTCCCGATCCCGGCGAGCGGGTCGAGCGCAGTCTTCTGCGCGCGGTCGAGGCCGCGCGAAAGCCCGGAGATCGTGATGACGAGCGCGACGCCGAGCGCGAGGCCGGTAACGGTCAGCGCGGTTCGCGCGCGACGGCGCAGCAGCTCGCTGCGCAGGTACCGGAGGTAGAACATCCGGTCTCGAACAGTCTCACGACGATTTAAGGAACGTCTGTGAAATTCGGGCGCAACCACCGCACGACGTCGTCGAGCGGCATGCCCTTGCGCACGGCGTAGTCCTCCACCTGGTCGCGTGCGATGCGGCCCACGGAGAAGTAGCGCGCCTGCGGGTGTGCGAGGTAGATGCCGCTGACGCTTGCGCCGGGGACCATGGCGTACGACTCGGTCAACGTGATTCCGATCTCCTCGGCGCCGAGCAGCTCGAAGAGCTTGCTCTTCTCCGTGTGGTCTGGACACGCGGGATAGCCGAACGCGGGGCGAATGCCGCGGAACCGCTCGGCGCGCAGGTCTTCGGGCGACAACTGCTCGCCGCGCTCGTACCACTCGCGACGCGCCCGCTCGTGCAGGTACTCGGCGAACGCCTCCGCGAGGCGGTCGGCGAGCGCCTTCGCCATGATCGCGCGGTAGTCGTCGTGCTCGGCCTCGAAGCGCGCCACGATCTCGTCGAGCCCGATTCCAGCCGTGACCGCGAACGCGCCGATGTGGTCGCCGGCGGGCGCGATGTAGTCGGCGAGCGAGCGGTTCGGCCTCGAGTCCCCGTACGCGGTCTGCTGGCGGAGGAAGCAGAAGCGCGTGCCCCCACTCCCGTCGACACCGTCGAGGACGACGTCGTCGCCGTCGCGTGCTGCCGGCCAAAAGCCGTAGACCCCGCACGCCTTCACGTCGAGCTCGGCGAGCACGGCGAGCGCGTCGTCGTACAGCTCGCGCGCGGCCGGCTGCTCGAGGATGCCGGGGAACTTCCCCTTCAGCTCCCACGCGTGGAAGAAGAACTGCCAGTCGACGTAGTCGCGCAGCTCGCCCACGGTCGCCTCGACGAGGCGCGTCCCGGTGAAGTCGGGCGTCTCGAGCGCATCGAACGACACGCGCTCGGCGTTCGCGCGCGCCTCGGCGATCGGCAACAGCGGCTTGCGCTCCTTCTCGGCGTACTGCTCGCGCAGTGTCTCCTGCGCCTCGCGGTTCGTCGCGTCGAGCCTCGAGCGTCGGTCACCGTCCAGGAGGTCGGAGACGACTCCGACCACGCGCGACGCGTCGAGCACGTGCAGCACCGGCTGCGAGTACTCCGGCGCGATGCGTACCGCCGTGTGCTGGCGCGACGTCGTCGCGCCGCCGATGAGGAGCGGCAGATCGAGTCGGCGCCGCTCCATCTCCTTCGCGACGTCGACCATCTGGTCGAGCGAGGGCGTGATCAGCCCGGATAGCCCGACGACGTCGGCGTCGATCTCGCGCGCCGTGTCGAGGATGACGTCGGCCGGCACCATGACGCCGAGGTCGTGCACCTCGTAGTTGTTGCAGCCGAGGACGACGCCGACGATGTTCTTGCCGATGTCGTGCACGTCGCCCTTGACGGTCGCGAGCACCACGCGGCCCTGCACGCGCGCCTCGCCTTTCTCGTCTTCCATGTACGGCTCGAGGTACGCGACAGCCTTCTTCATCGCGCGCGCGCTCTTCACGACTTGCGGCAGGAACATCTTCCCCGCGCCGAACAGGTCGCCGACGACCTGCATCCCGGCCATCAGCGGGCCCTCGATCACGTCGAGCGGACGTGCGGCGCGCAGGCGAGCCTCTTCCGTGTCCTCCTCGATGAAGTCGATGATGCCGTGCACGAGCGCGTGCTCGAGCCGCTTCTCGACAACCGCCTCCCGCCAGGAGAGATCTCGCTCGCGCGCCGTCCCCGCGCCTCGGACGCGCTCCGCGAGCTCGACGAGGCGCTCGGTCGCATCCTCGCGCCGGTTGAAGATGACGTCCTCGACGTGCTCGAGCAGCTCGGGCTCGATGTCCTCGTACACCACGAGCTGTCCCGCGTTGACGATGCCCATGTCCAGACCGGCGCGGATCGCGTGCAAGAGGAACGCCGAGTGCATGGCCTCGCGGACGACGTCGTTGCCGCGGAACGAGAAGGAGAGGTTCGAGATGCCGCCGCTCGTCTTTGCGCCGGGGCAGCGCTCCTTGATCAGCGGCAGCGCGTCGATGAACGCGCGCGCGAAGTCGTTGTGCTCCTCGATCCCGGTCGCGACGGCGAGGACGTTCGGGTCGAAGACGATGTCCTCCGGCGGGAAGCCGACCTCGTCGACCAGGAGCCGGTACGCGCGCTCGCAGATCCCGACCTTGCGCTCGACGGTGTCGGCTTGTCCCTGTTCGTCGAACGCCATCACGACGACGCCTGCGCCGTAACGGCGGACGATCCGCGCCTGCTCGAGGAACGGCCCCTCGCCTTCCTTGAGCGAGATCGAGTTGACGATGCCCTTCCCCTGCAGGCACTTGAGCCCGGCCTCGAGCACCTCCCAGCGCGAGCTGTCGACGACGATCGGCAGCCGTGCGACTTCCGGCTCGGTCGCGACGAGATTGAGGAACGTCGTCATCGCCTGGGCGCCGTCGAGGAGGTCGGCGTCCATGTTCACGTCGAGGAGGTTCGCGCCGCCGCGCACCTGCTCGAGCGCGACCTCGAGCGCCCCTTGGAAGTCGCCGCCCTCGATCAGGCGGCGGAAGCGTGCGGAGCCGGTGAGGTTCGTGCGCTCGCCGATCAGCACGAAGTTCGACTCGGGGTAGATGGTGAACGTCTCGAGGCCGCTGAAGCTCGTGACGTGCGGCCGCTCGGGAATCGTCCGGGGCCGCGCACCCTCGACTGCGGCGACGATCGCCCGCACGTGCTCGGGCGTCGTGCCGCAGCAGCCGCCGACGAGGTTCACGAGCCCGTCCCGCGCGAACTCGCCGAGGAAGCGGCTCGTGTCGTGCGGCTGTTCGTCGTAACCGCCCATCGAATTCGGGAGACCGGCGTTCGGATGGCACGACACCCACGTCGTCGCAACCTTCGCGAGCTGCTCGACGACCGGCCGCATCTCCGTCGCACCGAGCGAGCAGTTGACGCCGACGACGAGCGGATCCGCGTGCTCGATGGACGTCCACCAGGCGTCGACCGTCTGCCCCGAGAGGTTGCGGCCGCTCTTGTCGATCGCCGTGAACGACAGCCACCGCGGGACGTTCGGAGCGACATCGAGCGCCGCCGCGATCGCTGCCTTGCAGTTGAGCGTGTCGAAGATCGTTTCGATCAGGAGGAAGTCGACGCCGCCCTCGACGAGCGCCTCGATCTGTTGCGCATACGCCTCGCAGACCCGGTCGAACGTCGCGGCGCGGTACGACGGCTCGTCGACACGCGGCGAGAGCGACAGCGAGACGTTCAGCGGGCCGATCGAGCCGGCGACCATCCCGCCCACTTCGTCGGCCACACGCCTCGCGATGCGCGCGCCCTCGAGGTTCATCTCCCGCACGACGTCGGCGCCGAAGCCGTAGTCCGCTTGGCCGATCGTCGTGGCCGTGAAGGTGTTCGTCGTCGCGATGTCGGCCCCCGCCGCGAAGTAGTCGCGGTGGATCCGCTCGACGATCTCCGGCCTCGTGATGTTCAGCAGGTCGGGGTCGCCGGCCACGTCGCGCGGGTGGTCGCGGAACCGCTCACCGCGGTACGCTTCCTCCCCGCGGACCTCGCGCTGGATCAGCACGCCCCACGATCCGTCGAGGATCGCGATTCGCTGCTCGAGGATTTCTTCCAGCTGCTGCATTCTCCCGTCCCTTACCCGGGAGCGCGGCACGCTCTCGGGCTCTTTAGGCGTTTGTTAACCCGGTCGCCAAGCTGCCTGTCAAAGCTGTCCGGGTGAGTGATACGAGGGTACCGGACGGCCGCTACGGTGCGGTTACGTCCGGCCGCTGTTGGAACCTTCCCTTCGTCCATGAACGAACTCGATTCTCCTGCGGATCTGCGCGCCGCGCTGCGCGAGATCTCCGGCAACCTCTGGTTCAGCTGGCTGCCCCGGGCGCGCCACCTCTTCGCGCGACTCGATCCTGACCGCTTCGCAGCGCTCGACCACAACCCGACGGCACTGCTCGCGGAGCTCTCGGACGACGAGCTCTGGGCCCGCGTCGACCGCGAGCTGCTCGAGCGCGTGCGGGCCGAGCTCGAGCGCGAACGCGAGCGCCGGACGTGGTGGGAGCGGCGCGACGAGGACGAGCGCTTCCTCGTCGCCTACTTCTCCTGCGAGTTCGGCCTGGACGAGTCGCTGCCGATCTACTCCGGCGGGCTCGGCGTCCTGTCGGGCGACCACCTGAAATCGGCCTCGGATCTGGGTGTCCCGCTCGTCGCCCTCGGGCTCTTCTATCGGAACGGCTACTTCCGCCAGGTGCTCGACGCGTCCGGCTGGCAGGAGGAGCGCTATCCGCCGAACGACCCCGCGCGGCTGCCCTTGCACGAGGCCGGCGCCTCGGTCACGGTCGCGCTGCCGGATGAAGAAGACGCGCTCGTCGACGTGCGGGTGCACGTCTGGCGCGTGCAGGTCGGCCGCATCTCGCTGTTCCTGCTCGATACGGACGTCGACGGCAACCCGGAGTGGGCGCGCTCGATCACGGACGCGCTCTACGGCGGCGACCGCCTGCACAGGATCCGGCAAGAGCTCGTGCTCGGCATCGGCGGCGTGCGCGCCCTGCGCGCGCTCGGCCTCGAGCCCACGGTCTTCCACATGAACGAGGGCCACTCAGCGTTCCTGCAACTCGAGCGGCTGCGGGAGCTCGTCGAGGACGAGCACGTCGCCTTCGAACCGGCGCTGCAGCGATTGCGTGCGTCGACCGTCTTCACGACGCATACGCCCGTCCCCGCCGGAAACGAGATCTTCGACGCCTGGCTCGTGCAACGGCACGTCGAGTCGCTCGTCGAGCGGTGCGGGCTGACGTGGGACCAGTTCGTCGCGATGGGCCGAACCACACCGGCAGAGAGCGGCTTCGGCCTGACGCCGTTCGCCTTGCGAACCTCGACGTGGGCGAACGGCGTGTCCGAGCTGCACGGCGAGGTGTCGCGCGAGATGTGGCAGGCGATCTGGCCCGAGCGGAGCGTCGACGACGTGCCGATCGGGGCAGTCACGAACGGCGTGCATTCGCGCACGTGGATCGGCGGCGAGCTCGAGCGGCTGCTCGGCGCGGAGGAGGACATGGGTACCCCTGATTTCGCGCGCGCATATCAGCTCGACGACGAGTCGTTGTGGGCGGCGCACGCAGCCGCCAAGCGCCGCCTGTTCGAGCGGCTGCCGCCGACGTTCGATCCCGACGCGCTGACCCTCGGCTTCGCACGCAGGTTCGCGACGTACAAGCGCGCAGATCTCATCCTCAGCGACCGCGAGCGCCTGGCCGGATTGCTCGCCGACCCCGAGCGGCCGCTGCAGATCGTGCTCGCGGGGAAGGCGCATCCCGCCGACGAGGGCGGCAAGGCGCTGATCCAGAGGATCGTCGAGTTTGCGCGCTCGTCGAGCGCCGGCGGCCGGGTCGCGTTTCTCGAGGACTACGAGATGACGCTCGCGTGCGATCTCGTGCAGGGCGTCGACGTGTGGCTGAACAATCCGCGCCGCCCGCTCGAGGCGTCGGGAACCTCGGGGATGAAGGCGGCGCTGAACGGCGTCGTCAACTGCTCGATCCTCGACGGCTGGTGGTGCGAGGGCTACTCCGAAGAGACCGGCTTCGCCATCGGCGGCGACTGGGTCGCCTCGAACGACGCCGACCAGGATTCAGCGGACGCGGCGGCGCTGTTCGAAGTGCTCGAACAGCAGGTGATTCCGGCGTATTACGACGATCGCGCGCGGTGGCTCGGATTGATGCGCGGCTCGATCGCGCAACTCGGCGCGCGCTTCAACACGAACCGGATGCTCGTCGAGTACGTCGAGTCGCTCTACCTGCCGGCGCACCGCGATCTCCTGCAGCAGCTGCAGGCGGCGTAGCTTTGCGCTCGGATTGCTGCGCAATCCGAGCGCGTGACAGAGGAACTCCGCGCTGCCGAGAGCGCGGTCCCGGCAGCGCTTCGTGCAGTAGGGCCTGTTGCTCTTGCCGGGCCGGCTTCGTCGGCGGCGGTGGGAGCGCCGCCGATTGATCGCGCGGCGTCTCAGACGGTACGGCCGGAGACTCGGAGCTGGTTCTCGGCGTGGCGGATGCGCTGCTCGAGCTGCCAGCGGTCGGCGGTCGAGTCGCCCGCCTCGACGCGGTCGAGCTCGGCCTGGGCGTCCTCGAGCTGCTGCTGGGCCCGCGCGTCGTCGATGTCGGCGGCGAGCACCGCGTCGTCGACGAGCGCGATCGCACGATCTTCGAGCACCTGGAAGAAGCCTGGGCCGGTCGCGAACGTTCGCACCTCGTCCGGCGAGTCGGTGTCCATGTAGACGCGCGTCGAGCCTGCTTTCAACAGCGCGACGAGCGGCGCGTGCCGGGCGAGCACACCGATCTCGCCGGCGTCACCCGGGACGATCACCATCTCGGCCTCCCCCTCGAACGCCGGGCCGGCCGGCGTGACGAGCGAGAGGGAGAACTTCGGATGCTGCGCCACGGAGCCCCTAGGCCGCGACGGGCTCGTCCTGCATCGACTTCGCGCGCTCGACCGCGTCCTCGATCGTGCCGACCATGTAGAACGCCTGCTCCGGCAGATCGTCGTGCTTGCCGTCGAGGATCTCGACGAAGCCGCGGATCGTGTCCTCGAGCTTCACGTACACGCCGGGCGTGCCGGTGAACTGCTCGGCAACGAAGTTCGGCTGCGAGAAGAACCGCTCGATCTTGCGCGCACGCGACACGACGAGCTTGTCCTCGTCGGAGAGCTCGTCGATACCGAGGATGGCGATGATGTCCTGCAGGTCGCGGTAGCGCTGCAGCGTCTCCTGCACGCGCGACGCCGTCGTGTAGTGCTCGTCCGAGACGATGCCCGGCTGCAGTGCGCGCGATGTCGAGTCGAGCGGGTCGACGGCCGGATACAGGCCCTTCTCGGCGATCGAGCGCGACAACGTCGTCGTCGAGTCGAGATGCGCGAAGACGTTCGCCGGCGCGGGATCGGTCAGGTCGTCGGCGGGGACGTAGATCGCCTGGATCGACGTGACGGAGCCGGTCCGCGTCGACGTGATGCGCTCCTGCAGCTGCCCCATCTCGGTTGCAAGCGTCGGCTGGTACCCGACCGCACTCGGCATGCGGCCGAGCAGCGCCGACACCTCCGACCCGGCCTGCACGAAGCGGAAGATGTTGTCGATGAACAGCAGGACGTCCTGGCCCTGGTCGCGGAAGTGCTCGCACATCGTCAGGCCCGAGAGCGCGACGCGGAGACGCGCGCCCGGCGGCTCGTTCATCTGGCCGTAGACCATCGCGACCTTGTCGATCACGCCGGACTCGGTCATCTCGAGGAAGAGGTCGTTGCCCTCGCGCGTGCGCTCGCCCACGCCCGTGAAGACGGAGACGCCGCCGTGCTGCTGTGCGACGTTGTGGATCAGCTCCTGGATCAGCACCGTCTTGCCGACGCCGGCGCCGCCGAAGAGGCCGATCTTGCCACCGCGCACGTACTGCGCGATCAGGTCGACGACCTTCAGCCCCGTCTCGAAGATCTCGACCTTCGGGGACAGCTCGCTGAAGGCCGGTGGATCGGCATGGATCGGGCGGCGCTCGCCCGTCGCGGCCGGCTTGCCGTCCACCGGGTCGCCGATGACGTTCCAGATGCGGCCGAGCGTCTCCTCGCCAACGGGCACGGTGATCGGCGCACCGGTATCGACGATGTCGGTGCCCCGCGAGAGACCGTCCGTCGTGTCCATCGCGACTGCGCGCACGCGGTCGTCGCCGAGGTGCTGCTGCACCTCCGCGATCAGCGGCTCGTCGCGACCCGGCACGTCGATGCGCAGAGCGCTGTTGATCTCCGGCAGCTTGTTCGGGAACACTGCGTCGAGGACGACGCCCTTGATCTCGACGATACTGCCGGTGGTGTTGCCGTTTTTACTTTGCTCGGCCATTGGTCTCCTGGACGGGGTGAGAAAAGCGCAGCGAGTGTAACGGGGACGCGAGGTCGGACGGGGCCGGCAGCGCTGCAGCGCGCAGCTCGTGCGTGACCTCACGCAATTCCGCGAGGAACGTCGCACAGCTGTCGCAGCTGTCGAGATGCGAGCGCAGATGCGCGCGTTCGAGCTGTGAGAGCTCGCAGTCGAGCGCCTGCGACGCGCGCGCGCGAGCGCGTTCGCATTCCTCTGGCAGGACGGCTTCCATATCGAGTACGACGCGACCCATGGTCATCGGTTAGAGCTACTGCGTCAGCGCGTCTGCGCCGGCGACGATCTCCAAAATCTCCTGTGTGATCTGTGCCTGCCGTGCACGGTTCATCGCCAGCGTCAAGCGATCGATGAGCTCGCCGGCGTTCTTCGATGCGCTGCGCATCGCGCTCATCTGCGCAGCGAGGAACGACGCCGCGGACTCGAGCAGCGCGCGATAGATCTCGGTTTCGAGATAGACGGGCAGCAACCGCTCGAGGATCTGCTCCGGTTCGGGCTCGTAGATGAAGTCTCCGCGCAGCGCGCGCTCGCGGTCGGTCATGTCGGCCTCCTCCCCGGCCTGGAGCACGTCCTCGGGGATCGGCAGCAGATCGGTCACGGTCACGCGCTGCACGAGGGCCGACTCGAAGCGGTTGTAGACGAGCACGACGCGATCGACGTCGTTGTTGATGTACATGTCGGCTAGCTGATGCGCCACTGCCTGCGCATCGGAGTACTCGGGACGATCGACGAATCCCGCCCACTGCGCCGCGATGTCGTAGCGCCGGAACCGGAGCGTCGACGCACCCTTGCGGCCGATCACCGTCCACACGACCTCGTGGCCCTCCGCGCGTTCCTGTCGTTCGAGCTCGAACGCGCGGCGGAGCACTTGACCGTTGAACGGGCCGGCGAGACCGCGGTCGCCGGTGACGAGGAGCAACGCGACGCGGCTGACGTCGCGTCGTTGCATCAGCGCGAGGTTGCGGAACGACGACGCGGCGCGCGCCGTCCCGATCATCAGCTCCTGCATCCGGTCTGCGTAGTCGCGCATCTGCTCGATCCGCGTCTGCGCACGGCGCAGCCGAGCGCCGGCAACGAGCTCGAGCGCCTTCGTGATCTTGCGCGTGTTCTTGACGGAGGTGATCCGCCGGCGGATGTCCTGCAGGGACGCCATCAGTCTTCGTGAACCGCGAAGCCCTTCTTGAACTTCTCGATCTCGCCGTCGATCCGCTTCGCGAGCTCGTCCGGCAGGTCGCCCGTGTCCCGGATCTCGTCGTAGATCGACTTCTCTGTGCGGAAGTGCTCGCGCAGCTCGTCCTGGAAGCGCTGCACCTGCGGCGTCGGGACGTCGTCGAGGAAGCCGTTGATGCCCGCGTAGATCGCGACCACCTGCTCCTCGGTCGGCCACGGCTGGTACTGCGGCTGGTTCAGCGTCGCGACCATCTTCTCGCCGCGCGTCAGCGACTGCTGCGTCGCGCGGTCGAGGTCGGAGCCGAACTGCGCGAACGCCTCGAGCTCGCGGTACTGCGCGAGGTCGAGACGCAGGCGGCCCGCCACCTTCTTCATCG
>JAICWC010000088.1 GCA_025934995.1 Thermoleophilia bacterium
ACTTGTTGTTCTTGGTGATCTTCTGCGTGACGTAGGTCGCAACGTCCGTGATCTGCTTGGGAGTGAGCTGGCCCTTGAAGGCCGGCATGCCGCCGCCGCCGTTCGTCACCTGGCCGAGGACGGTGTTCATGTTCTTCGCGCTCGGTATCTGCGTCAGGTCGGGGCCGCCGTTGCCGCCGTGACCCGTCGCGCCGTGGCAGGAGACGCAGTTGCTCGCGAACACGGTCTTGCCGGCGTTGGCGTCGCCGTGTGTGCCCGTGTTCTCCTTCTTCGGCGTCTTCTCGCCGGCGTGCTGCGTGCCCTGCCCCGGCCCGGGAGTCGGCGCGGGGCCGAGCTTCCCGTCGAGCCCGAACAGCCAGAGGCTGTCGCCGTGCGGCGTGGCGCCGAGCGAGTTGCCGCCGGAGTAGAACGCGACGTATTCGTGGCCGTCCTGCTGGAAGATGGTCGCCGTGTCGTTCGCCCCGGCGCCGGTCTGGAAGCTCCACACCTGTTTGCCGTTCGTCGCGTTGTACGCCTGGAGCTGCCCGGAGTTCCGGCCGACGAACACGAGATTGCCGGCGGTCGTCGCGGTCCCCGAATAGCACGGCTCCGGGAAGCGCTTCTGCCACACGACCTTGCCGCTCGTCGCGTCGATCGCGGTGAACGTGCCGCTCGCTTCGGGCCACGCGACGCCCGCTGCGCCGAGGGCGCCGTTGTATGTCAGGCCCGGGCGGACGAACTTCGTCGGGCCGGACTCGAAGCCGACCCATGAGACCGACGAGCAGACGTAGAACATGTGCGTCTTCTCGTTGAACGAGATCGGCTGCCAGTTGACGCCGCCCTGAGGGCCGTTGCCGTAGATCAGGAGCTTCTTCGGCGGGCCGGGCGTGAATGCCCTGTGGGCAATGACGACCGGGATCTTCGCGAGCGCGCCGACGGCTTCCTTTTTCACGCGGGCGATGTCTTTCGCCGGCGGCGTACCGTGCGGCGTGAACGCGGCGTTGTCTGGGATCGGCTGCGTCGGCCAGGTCTTCTGGGCAGCGTTTTGCGGCACCGGCTTCTCCGGGATCCCGTACAGCGGCCGGCCCGTCTTGCGGTCGAGCATGTAGAGCCAGCCCGTTTTCGACGCCTGCGCGATTCCCTGGTGTCCGCCTGCGTCGAACAGGACGACCGGGCTTGCGGAGTCGAAGTCCCAGATGTCGTGGTGCACCTGCTGGAAGTACCACTTGAGCTTGCCGGTGCGGAGGTCGAGCGCCACCATCGACGCCGCGTAGAGGTTCTTGCCGGGCCGGTCGCCGCCGAACCAGTCGCTGCCCGCGTTGCCCGTCGAGAAGTAGATGAGCCCGAGCTTCGGATCGACGGCGGGCGCCTGCCAGATCGTTGCGCCGCCGCGCAGGTACTGCTTCGAGCCTGCCGGCCACGTGTTGCCGCCCGGCTCGCCCGGCGCCGCGGTCGTGTACCAGCGCCAGACCTCTTTCCCGGTCGCAGCATCGATCGCTGCGAGGAAGGACCGCGTCGCGTACTCGGCGCCGACGACGCCGATGTAGATCTTGCCGTCCACGTAGATCGGGGCGGCCGTGATCGTCTGGCCGAGCTGCCACTTCACGAGATGCGTCTTCCAGTCGACCTTGCCCGTCTTCTGGTCGAGCGCGACGACGTTCCCGTCGAGCTGGCCGAAGTACACGCGGCCGTCGCCGATGGCGACGCCGCGGTTGAGCCAGCCGCAACAGACGGTGGAGATCTTCTGGTCGATGTGCGAGCTGTAGTTCCAGAGGATCTTCCCGCTCGCGACGCCGACGGCGAAGACGTCGTCGTTTCCGGTCGTGATGTAGATCACGCCCTTGTAGACGACGGGCTGGCTTTCGGCCGAGTACTTCGCGGCGACACCCGAGCCGTCGAGATGGGTTCGCCAGATTCCCTTGAGCCTCGACACGTTCGACGTATCGATCTGGTCGAGCGGCGAGTAGCGCTCGTTCATGATGTTCCCGCCGACGGTCGGCCAGTTGTCGGTCGGCAGCTTCACGAGGTCGTCGGCCGTGAAGTTCGGTGCCTGCGCGATGTCGGACGTCGACTGGACGTTCGTCGTGCCGGCAGCTGCGTTCACCGTCACGGTCTTCACCGCGACCGAGTTCGTCGCGTACTTGCCGATGATCCAGCCGACGAAGCCGCCGGCGAAGATCAGCGCGACGATGAGCGTCATGACGACGGCCTCCGCCGTGTACACCCCTGCACCGCGCCGCCGAGCCATCGCTGTCCTTTACACAGATTTGACCCTGCTCACACATGCCTGTTGGTACCTCTTGAGCGAAGCTCGATCGTCCGAGGAGGCCACGTAACGTGAAGCTCAAGCTCATCGCCGCGGGATCCGTTGCCGCGCTCGTGCTCGTCCCGGTCGCGGCTGCGAAGTCGCACCACCACCATCAGTCCGTCCCGCAGCTGAAGGCCCACGTCCGCGCGTCGGCGACCGCCCACGGCTCGGTCGTCGCTGCGGCGGTCGCGTATCTCCAGCTCGACAAGGCGACGATCCTCGCCGACCTGAAGGCGGGTCAGTCGCTCGCGCAGATCGCCGCCGCTCACGGGAAGACGGCGGACGGCCTGGTCAGCGCACTGCTCGCGCCGGCGAAGCTCCGGCTCGACGCCGCGGTTGCGGCGGGGCGCCTGACCTCCGACCAGGAGACTGCGTTCCTCGCGAGGCTCACGACCGCGGTCACGGCGATCGTCAACCACGTGCCGGCTCAGCACGCCGCAAACACACGGCCGGTCCGCGTGCCGACGGGCGCGATCCTCAAGCCGGTGCTGGCGTATCTCCAGCTCGACCTCCGCAGCCTGTTCACGCAGTTGCGCAGCGGCAAGACGCTCGCCGCTGTCGCCGTGGCGCAGGGCAAGACGGCAGCCGGCCTCGTCGACGCAGTCGTCTCGTCGGTGAAGGCGCAGCTCGACGCGCGTGTCGCCGCGGGCAAGCTCACGGCGGCGCAGGAGACGAGTTTCCTCGCGACGCTGCAGACGAACGTCGCCAAGCTCGTCAACGGCTAGGGCCTACTCGAACTCGCTCACCGCGAACTGGAGCGCCGACGGGACCGTCGCGCTCCAGAAGCGGTGGCGGGCGGCCTTCGGCGCCACCCACAGCACGTGACGCAGCCGGAGCGTCGTCAGCTCGCGCGCGAACGCGAGCGTCCAGATCCCCCGGACCTGCGCGTGGTTGCCGCCGGCGGAGAGATAGAAGCTCGTGCCGTCACGGCGCAGCACGGCCGCCTCCTTCCGGACGATGAGTGCCGGGTCGTGCGCGGCGAGCTGGCGCCCGGTGGCGTGCGCCAGCGGGCCGTCGCGAAACGGCGTGAAGTACCCCTCCCACGAGCCGAGCCCGCCGAAGACGGCGGGATGGCGGAGCCCGATGTCGACCGCTCCGTAACCGCCCGCGCAGAGCCCCTCGAGGACGCGGGCCCGCGGGGCGGCGATCGTCGCGAGGTGCGAATCGACCCACGGGACGACGTCGCCGACGACGTACTGCTCCCATGGGCCCGCCCACTCGCCTGCGTTCGGATGCACGACCTGGCCGCCCACCGGTGTGACCACGATGAACGGCCGTGCGCCGCTCGCGAACAATCCGTCGAGGCGCTGAGCGAGGTGCAGCGACCGCCAGTACTCGGCGGGAGAGCCTTCGAGCCCGTGCAGGAGATACAGGACGGGATAGCGCTGCGTCGCGTCGTAGCCGGGCGGCAGATAGATCGTGCTCGCGCGCGTGTCGGCGACGAACGTGTTCGGGATTCGGCCGCTCCAGACCGTCCCGCCGTCCGGCCCGGTTTCGACGTGCGTCCAACCGCTCAGCACGGCGGCCGCGAACAGCGCCGCAATGTGCACGAGAACAAGGAAAGCGACGGCGGCTAAGCCGCAGGTGAGAGCGCGGCGATCTCCCGCCGCTCCGCGAGCCGCGACAGCGCCTGCGTCTCGATCTGGCGCACGCGCTCGCGCGTGATCCCGAGCCGGCGGCCGATCTCTTCGAGCGAGTGCGGCTCCATCTCCTCGTCGAGGCCGTAGCGGAGCCGGATCACTTCCTGCTCGCGCTCCGGGAGATCCGCGACCGCGCGATGGAGGGCGCTCTCGTCGAGCGCGACCTGCACTTCTTCGGCGACGTCGGACGTGGCCTGGGCGACGATGTCGCCGAACGAGGTGTCGCTGTCGTCGCCGACGGCCTTGTCGAGCGAGGCGACGGTTCGCGCAGCCGCCCGCGTGTCGCGCACGTGCTTGAGGTTGAGCTTCGCTTTTGCCGCGACTTCTTCGTCGGTCGGCATGCGCTCGAGCTGTAAGACGAGCTCGCGCTCGGCGCGCGCGATCTTCTGCTCGCGCTCGACGATGTGCACGGGAATCCGGATCGTCCGCGACTTGTTGGCCACGCCTCGCTGCACGGCCTGGCGGATCCACCACGTCGCGTACGTCGAAAACTTGTAGCCGCGGCGCCAGTCGAACTTCTCGACCGCGCGAATCAAGCCGATGATCCCTTCCTGGATCAGGTCGAGCAGGGTCAGCCCGTGCCCCTGGTACTTCTTCGCGATCGAGACGACCAGGCGGAGGTTCGAGTTGACCATCTTGTCCTTGGCGGCCTTGTCGCCCCGCTCGATCCGCTTCGCGAGCTCGACCTCCTCCGATGCCGACAGCAGCGGGTAGTGGCCGGCCTCGTTGAGGAAGAGCTGCAGGGAGTCCGTCGTCATCGCGGCGACCTCGGCGTTCACGTAGGTCGACTCCGCCACCTCGGGCAGGCCGCAGTCGTCCGTTAGGTCGATCCCCCGCGTCTCCAGCTGCTCGTAGAGGCCGTTCAGCTCGTCGTCGTCCAGATCGAGCTCCTGGACGACCTGTGTGAAGAGGGACATGTTGATGCAGCCCATCTCCTCGCCGTGCTCCATCAGGGCACGCAGCTGCTGTTCCGCCGTCACACCTCTAAAACGCCTGAGATCCGTTTCGGGTTGCGGCGGGTATTCTCCCCGGATGGAGACCCACGAGGTCTGGATCGTGATCTTCCTGCTCGTCATCCTCAAGATCCCGATCGCGTACCTCTGCGCCGTCATCTACTACGCGATCAAGGCCGAGCCGAGGCCGGACGAGGGCGCCGCCGTGACGGTGGAGCTCGGGCCCGACGAGGGCGGCGGCCCGCGCCGTGGCCGCTTGCCGCGCTTCCCGCGGCCGCACGGCAGCCCTGCGCGCCGGTACCCGCGCACGCCGCACCCTGCGGCAGCAAGAATGCGCGCCGATGAGCGCTGAGCCCGTCCAGCCGGCCCGCACTGCGTACACGGTCGCCGGCTTCCTGAGCGCGATGGCGATCGCCGCGGCGCTGATCGGAATCGTTTGGCACCCGTTGCGGCTGATCGTGCCGGCGATGCTGCTCGCGCTGATCGCGGCGGCGATGGCCCCGAAGGGCAACCGGCTGGCGCAGGCGGCGGTCGCGATCGCCGCGGGCAGCTTCTTCGTCGGCATGCTCGTCGCCGTCGTCACGCGGCGCGCGCTCTGGTAGCCCCGCTGCTTCAATGACATAGATGGAAGGCCTGAACGCCGGCTACGCCGCGCTGTTACTCGAGCAGTACCTCGAGAATCCCGCTGCGGTCCCGAGCGAGTGGCGCGACCTGTTCGAAAGCGCGCCCGAGGAGATCCTCACGGTCCAGCCGGGGCTTGCACGGCTCGTCGAGCTCCTGCAGGAGAACGGCAACGGCCACATCGCGGTCGAGGCGCCTCCGGCCCCGGCCGCAGCCCCGCCCGCGGCGCCGCCGGCCGAGATCGACGACCAGGTCGCGCCGGCGATCGCCGCCGCCATGTCGCTCGTCACGTCGATTCGCTCGCACGGCCACCTCGCCGCGCATCTCGATCCGCTCGGCTCGGAGCCGGCCGGCGACCCGACGCTCGAGCCCGAGCGAAGCGGCCTGACGCCGCAGCTGATGGCGCGCATCCCATCCGCGCTGCTCGGGCTCTACGTCGAGGGCGAGACGCTCGCCGACGCGTATCCGCGTCTCCGCGACACCTACTGCGGCTCGATCGCGTACGAGATCGAGCACATCTCCGACCACGAGGAGCGGGTGTGGCTGCGACAGGCGATCGAGTCCGGCCGCTACCGAACGCCGCTCGACGACGCCGGCAAGGTGCGGCTGCTCGAGCGGCTGTCGCAGGTGGAAGGCATGGAGCACTACCTGCGCCGCGCCTTCCTCGGTCAGAAGCAGTTCTCGCTCGAAGGCCTCGACGTGATGGTGCCGATGCTCGACGAGGCGATCGAGATCGCCGCCGACGCCGACGCGCACGAGGTCGTGATCGGAATGGCGCACCGCGGCCGCCTGAACGTGCTCACGCACGTCGTCGGCCGCCCGTACGACGTCATCCTGCGCGAGTTCGAGGGCGAGCGGACGATCGACGCGGTCGTCGTCAGCGAGGAGGGCGGCAGCGGCGACGTCAAGTACCACCTCGGCGCCGAAGGCACCCGCGCGACCCGTGCCGGCGAGATCACGGTCACGCTGACGTCCAACCCCAGCCATCTCGAGGCCGTCGATCCCGTCGTCGAGGGCCGCGCGCGTGCCGAGCAGACCGACCGCTCGACGCGTCAGGGCTATCACGACCCGACGGTCGCGCTTCCCGTGCTCATTCACGGGGACGCCTCGTTCGCCGGACAGGGCGAGGTCGCCGAGACGCTGAATCTCGAAGGGCTGCCGGGCTACTCGACGGGCGGCACGCTGCACCTGATCGCGAACAACCAGGTCGGGTTCACGACCGATCCGAGCGACGGGCGCTCGACGCGCTATTCGAGCGACCTCGCGAAGGGCTTCGACATCCCGATCGTCCACGTCAACGCCGACGACCCCGAATGCGCGCTCTCGGCCGTGCGCCTGGCGCTCGCCTACCGGAGCCGCTTCGGCCACGACGTCGTCGTCGACCTCGTCGGCTACCGGCGGCACGGGCACAACGAGCAGGACGAGGCCGCGTACACGCAGCCGCTGCTCGCGGCCGCAATCGCGGAGCATCCGACCGTGCGCGAGCGCTACGCCGCCTCGCTCGTCGAGCGTGGCACGGTCTCCGCGGAGCAGGCGAAGCAGTTCGAGCAGGACGTCCTCGAACAGCTGCGCACCGCACACGAGGCGCTGAAGGAGACGTTCGCAGCGCCGCACAAGCAGGAAGGCAAGATCCCGCGCGGCACCGACGACTCGCCGGTCACCGCGGTCGGTGAGGCGACGCTCGCCGCACTCAACGAGGAGCTGCTCCGCTTCCCCGAGTGGTTCACGCCGCATCCGAAGCTGCTCAAGCAGCTCGAGCGCCGCCGACAACTGGACGCGATCGACTGGGGGCATGCCGAGGGGCTCGCATTCGCGTCGCTCCTCGTCGAGGGGATCCCGATCCGCATCACCGGCCAGGACACCGAGCGCGGGACGTTCTCCCACCGCCACGCCGTCTTGCACGACGTGCACACCGGCGCGACCTTCACGCCGATCCAGCATCTCGAAGAAGCAGCAGCGTCGTTCGAGATCTACAACTCGCCGCTCTCCGAGTACGCGTGCGTCGGCTTCGAGTACGGCTACTCGGCGGCCGCGCCCGAGGCGCTCGTGCTATGGGAGGCGCAGTTCGGCGACTTCGCGAACGGCGCGCAGATCATCATCGACCAGTTCATCTCCGCCGGCCTCTCGAAATGGGGCGAGACGTCACGGCTGACGCTGCTGCTGCCGCACGGCTACGAGGGCAACGGCCCGGAACACTCGAGCGCGCGTCTCGAGCGGTTCCTGCAGCTCGGGGCGCAGGAGAACCTCCGCATCGCGAACTGCACGACGTCCGCGCAGTACTTCCATCTCCTGCGGCGCCAGGCGCTCGACGCGACCGCGCGCCCGCTCATCGTTATGACGCCGAAGGGCCTGCTGCGGTTGAAGCAGGCGTCGTCGACGCTCGCGGAGCTCGCACATGGCGAGTTCCGCCCGGTCCTCGACGATCCCCACGCCGACAAGGAGCGTGTCGGCCGGCTCGTCCTCTGTCAGGGCAAGATCTATTACGACATCGTCGGCCACGAGCTGCGCGCGGCTTCGGACGACGTCGCCGTCGCGCGGGTGGAGCAGCTCTATCCCTTCCCTGTCGCGGCTGCGGCCGAGCTCGTCCGCTCCTATCCGAACCTCAGCGAGGTCGTGTGGGCGCAGGAGGAGCCGCAGAACATGGGAGCGTGGCGTGCGCTCCGGCACCGGTTGGAGGAGGCGACGCCGAACGTGACGCTCTCGTACGTCGGCCGCCCGTGGCGCGCGAGCCCGAGCGAGGGCTATCCCACGTCGCACGTCCGCGAGCAGGACCGCATCGTGCGGGTTGCTCTTACCGGCGCTTCTTCGTAGCGCGCCGGATCTCGAGCGCGCGCGCGGCGACCTTCGGCCCGTGCTTGCGCGCGAGCTCGAGCACGAGCTTGCGCTGGCGCGGCGGTAGCCGGCGCCAGACGTCGTACAGCGTCAGGGCGACGCCGACCGGGCCGATACGTGGACGAAGGCGCGCCATCTCGGCGCTGATCCTACTTGTCCTTGTCGTGCCCGCGGCCGTGGTGCTTGCCGTCGTCGGGCGGTCCGCCGGAGGGGGCGGCGAGCGGAACGACGTCGTCCGACGGCGGCGTCGGCGGCGACGCGGGCGGCGGCGCTGCCGGAGGCTGTGCCGGAGGCGGTGCGGGTGACAGCGTCTCGGCAACCGGCGGCGGCTCGACGACGACGTCCTTCTCCCTGCCCTTCGCCTTGCCCTTGTCCTTGCCGTTGCCGTGGTCGTGCGCCGCCGGCCGGGTCGTCGGGACCGGCGGAGCGGGCGGCGCCGCGGGGGCGGGCGGCGGCGCCGGTGCGGGCGCTGCGACGGGCGGAGGCGCCGGCGTGGGGGCGGGAGCGGGGAGCGGGGCCGGAGGTGTGGGCGCAGGCGCTGGCGGCGCGGGCGCCGCCGGGGGGACGACCGGCTCGGGCGCGGGCGGCGCCGGGCGCTCGGAGGCGGCGGCGGGCGCGAGCAGCGTCGGGGTGGGCGCGATGCGCGTGACCGGCCGCACGAGGCGGATCCTCGTAGGCGCCGGCGCACGGCGGACGGCGACGTGCAGCGCCGGAAGCGGGCGTGCCCGAAGGATCGTCGAGGAGTTGCCGTGGCTCACCGGCCGCGCAAACGGGGCCGAGAAGGAGGTCTCCGTCGGGCTCCCCGCCCGATGGGCGAACGCAGCCGCGCCGGCGAGGCCGCCGACGAGTAAAAAAATTGCCAAGAACCGCTGAATACCCCTCATGCTCCCTCCCCCCCGTGCCGACAACATCACTCGAACGAGGTATCGGCACGGCGGCCCGAGACCTTGAGCATGAGGGAGGAGGTGAGATTCCGCAGCGTGGGCAGTTTCAAGGTCAAGCTCGTCGGCTATTTCCTGCTGCTCTCGCTCCTGCCGATTGCGGCCGCCTTCTGGGGGTTCACAGCGGTCGCGGGGCAGAGCGAGACGCGGCGCGTCGACGCGCGCCTGCAGGCCGGCCTGCGGGCCGCCCTCGCCACCTACCAGGAGCGGCTCGACTCTGCGCAGCGGACGGCCGACTCGTTCGCATCCTCGCGCACGATCGAGGTCGAGCTTGCACGGCACGATCTGCCCGACCTCGTCTTCGCGCTCCGAGGCACGACGAACGTCCTCGTCACGAGCCCCGGGTTCCGCTTCGGCAAGATCGAGCCGGGCTCGATCACGCGCAGCACCGACGTCATCACTCCGAAGGGGCTGATCGGCCGCGTGATCGTCGGCGTCCCCTTCGACATGAACCTCGTCGCCGAGCTGCGCCGCTCGTCAGGCCTCGGCTCCGCCGACGCGCTCGCGATCCTCTTCAAGAGCCGTGTGCTCGCCTCGATGCCGACCGTCGTCGGACGTGTCCCGGTTTCCGTCGGGCAGACCCGGACGATCGAGGTCGGGACCGCCCGGTACCGCGTGCTCGCCGCGCCGGCCCTCGCCGACGACCCGCGGTTCCGCCTCGCCGTGCTGAGCCCGCAGTCGCTGATCGACGCGGCGAACTCGGCGTCGCGCAACCGGCTCCTCCTCGGCCTGCTCGCGTCGCTCCTGCTCGTCTCGCTCGTCGCGTATGTCGAGGGGCGCTCGATCGTGCGCACGCTGCGCAGCCTTTCCGAGGCGGCGAACGCGATTGCGCGCGGCCGTTTCGGCGACCGTGTCAGCGTGAGAGGCCGCGACGAGTTCGCCGCTCTCGGGACCGCGTTCAACACGATGGCGGGCCAGCTCGAAGCCCGGCTCGCCGACCTGGAGGAGGAGCGCGAACGCCTCCGCGGCGCGATCACGCGCTTCGGCGAGGCGCTCGCCGCGACCCATGACATCGGACAGCTTCTCCGCGTGATCGTCGAGGCGGCCGTCGAGTCGACGGGCGCGACCGCCGCCCGCCTCGTCACGGCCGACGGTGAGCTCGTCGCGACCGGCGACCCGGACGCCGAGGGTGCACACCTCGAGCTGCCGCTCTCGGCCGGCCGCGCGACGTTCGGGACGCTCACCCTCGTCGGCGAGTCCTTCGACACCGAGCAGGCGATGACCGCGAACTCGCTCGCGTCGCACGCGGCGATCGCGCTCGAGAACGCGCGGCTGCACCAGATCGTCGAGCGCCAGGCGCTCGTCGACGGGCTGACGGGAATCTCGAACCGTCGCCACTGCGAGGACTCGCTCACGGGCGAGATCGCCCGCGCCGAGCGCCTCGCCACGCCGCTGACGCTCGTGCTCGCGGACCTCGACGACTTCAAGACCGTCAACGACGTCCACGGTCACAACGCCGGTGACGAGGTGCTGCGCGAGTTCGCGTCGGTGCTCCGCGCCACTGTCCGCGAGTCCGACCTCGCCGGCCGCTGGGGCGGCGAGGAGTTCCTGCTCCTCCTGCCCGGCGCCGACGGGGAGGGCGGCGCCCTCCTGGCCGACCGCGTCCGCCGGAGCCTCGCCGAGCGCACCTTTCTCGGCAAGGACGGGGCCGCCTTCACGGTCACCTGCAGCTTCGGGGTCGCCCAGCACTCCGCCGGCGGCGACGAGCGTGAATTGTTCGCAAATGCCGATCGTGCGCTGTATCGCGCAAAGCGGAGGGGCAAGAATTGTGTCGAATTGAACGAGCAGATACCGAGCTTCTAGGAGTTTCAGTTCGACAATTCAGCCGGAAACCCGGTTACACTGCCGGGCGAGGAGCACGTCCCAGTCCCCGACCGGGAGGAAGGTTATGCCGGTAGAGACACCGAGTCTGTTCGCGCAGGTGATCAAGGATCACCTCGATCTGAAGGAACGCAACTCCATGCTCGACTCGAAGCTGCCGATCGATCGGTACCGCAACGACGATCCCTTCGACAACCATCCGCTGTTCAAGACCGAGGAGCAGGCACGCCTGGAGGAGACGATGGACGGCGTCGAGCCGGACTTCGTCGCGCACTCCACC
>JAICWC010000112.1 GCA_025934995.1 Thermoleophilia bacterium
GGGAAGATCGCGCACATGCACCTCTCGTGGCTCGACCCGCACAAGATGCGGAAGATGACCGTCGTGGGCCGCGAGAAGATGGTCGTGTTCGACGACATGGAGCCCGAGCGCAAGGTGACCGTCTACGAGAAGCGCGCCGGCGCCGGCGGCGAGCTCTTCTCCGGCGACATCTCGATCCCCAAGATCGAGACGACCGAGCCGCTGCGTCGCGAGTGCGCCTATTTCCTCGAGCTGATCGCAGGCGAGCACGACAAGTCGAAGGTCGCGCGCGACGGGGCCCGAGTCGTTCGTGCGCTCGAGATGTTGACCACCTCGCTCAATGGTTGAAGTTCATCCGACCGCGGTCGTGCATCCGGGCACGGTGCTCGGCGACGACGTGCGCGTGCTCGAGCACGCCGTCGTCGGCAAGCAGCCGACGCTCGGCCGCAAGTCGACCGCGAAGCGCGACCCTCTGCCGGCGACCGAGATCGGCGCCGGCACGGTCATCTCCACGGGCGCGATTGTGTTCGCCGGTTCGTCGGTCGGCGCCGGGTGCATCGTGGGCGACCAGGCATGCGTGCGCGAGCGCGTGTCGATCGGCGACGACGTCGTCGTCGGCCGCGGTGCGCTCGTGGAGAACGACACGACGATCGGCAGGGGAACGCGCATCCAGGCCGAGGCCTACGTCACCGCGTACTCGACCGTCGAGGAAGACGTCTTCATCGCGCCGTGCGTCGTCACGACGAACGACAACTTCATGGGACGCACCGAGAAGCGAAAAGGTCTGATGAAAGGCCCGACGATCCGACGCGGCGCGCGGGTCGGCGGCGGCGCCGTCCTCTGCCCTGGCGTCGAGATCGGCGAGGAGGCGTTCGTCGGTGCAGGCGCCGTCGTCACGAGGGACGTGCCGCCGCGCACGGTGGTCGTCGGCTCGCCCGCGCGCGTGCTCCGCGACGTGAACGCGGACGAGCTGCGCGAGAACGGCGGTTAGGACTTCTTCAGCTGCAGCGTGTACGCGCCGAAGCCCGGCGCAGACGCGCGCACCTCGACGTAGTACGTGCCGAGCTTCGGCGCGACGAAGCGCACGTGCTGAACACCGCCCGGAATCGCCGACTGCGCAGCGCGGAACTTCCGCACCGTCGCGGCGCGGTCGACCTCTCTCGTTCCCGGCCGCCACAGCTCGAGCTGCACGCTCGCGCCCGGCCAGGCGGCTGTGACCGTCGCCTTCAACTGCTGGCGTCTGCGCAGCACGATGCGGTACACGTCGACCGGGTCGTCGTAGTAGTCGAGCGTCGCCTGCACGCGTTGCGTCGTGCCCCACAGCGCGTGCGCCTGCGTCCCGGCGTTGTCGTTCGTCTCGAACTCGTCGGGTGCGGGCAACGGCTGGGCGAGCGCGGCAACCGCCTTTGCGACGTCGAGCCGGCCCCAGCCGCTCAGCGAGTCGCGCAGGAGCGCGCAGCGCGGACAGCCCGTCCCCGCGTTGACGTCGTCCGCGCTGTGCTCGAGGAGCGTCTCGACCTGCGAGTTCGTCAGCGTCGGCACGAGACCGAAGAGCACCGCGGCCGCGGCGCTCACCTGCGGCGCGGCGAACGACGTCCCCTCGGCGTTCCTGTACTCGTCGTCGCCGCAGTCCGAGAACCCCTGGTCGACGCACGTCGGCCGCAGTGCGGTGATGCTCGAGGGGAACGTCGAGAAGATGCCCGAGCCCGGGGCGGAGATGTCGTTGTAGATCCCGTCCCGGTTCGAGTAATCCGGGACGTTGCCCGTGTGGGTGAGGGCGCTGACGCCGAGCACGTGCGGCAGGGCGGCGGGATAGCTCGCATACGGCCACGGGGCACCGGACTCGTCGTCGGAGTTGCCGACGGCCGCGACGACGAGCGCGCCCTTCGCGTTCGCGTACGCGACCGCGTTCGCCTCCTCCTGCGAATAGGTGTCGCGGTCGAGGTGCACGGGATCGCGCTGGCCGGCCAGGCTCAGATTGATCACGCGCGCCCCGGAGTCCGCTGCCCATCTGATGGCGGCGGTCTCCGCGTCGAGCGGGATCTCGCCGTTCGGCTTGACGACCTTCGCGATCAGCAGTTGCGCGTCGTACGCGATGCCCGTGATCCCCTGCGTGTCCATGTTCGCGGCGATGATCCCCGCGACGAACGTGCCGTGCCCGTCGGTGTCGACCGTCGGGCTGCCGCCGACGAAGCTGCGCGCATCGGCGATGCGCCCGGCGAAGTCGGGCAGGGACGCGTCGATGCCGGAATCGATGACCGCGACCTTGACCGTCGCCGCGAACGTCGGCGGCGTGGGCCAGATGTCGAAGGCGTGGTCGTCCTCCAGGTACCACTGCTTCGACGCGAGCGGATCCGTCGGCGTGAAGGCGGCCGCCGTCCCCGCGCACGCCAGGACGGCGAGCAGCGCGAGGAGGAGCGCGCGACGCATCAGCCGCTCACGATCTGAGGCGAGCTCGTCGCCGCGACGTATCCGGAGTTCACCGGCGGCGTCACGACGACACGGACGGTCGAGCCGGGGGTGAGTGCGGCGGCCACGTCGAACGTCCCGTCCGCCTCGACGAGGCCGTTCGCGACGGGCGTCCAGGTGAGGTCGGGGTTCTGCTGTTCGATATCCACTGTGACGCCCATCAGCACCGGTTGTTCGGAGCCCGTGATCCCGGTCGACGCAACCGTCCCCACGGTCAGGGCCGGCATGACCTTGACGCGGATCGAGCCGGCGGCCACGCTCGTCGTCGCGAGCCGGTAGTCGGTGGTGATCGTCGGCGACACCTGCGCCGTGCCCGTCGTCATCGTTCGCACCGCCTGCCAGTCGGTGCCGAGCGGCTTCTGCTCGAGGGTTGCGCCCGCGAACCCACGCACGACGCCGGCGAGCGTCACCTTGCTGCCGTACGTGACCGGTGCGACCGGTTGCGGGGGAGTCAGCGAGAGGAGTCCGACGGTGAACCACGTCGAGCGCAGGCCGATCGCACTGCGGAGCGTCGTCGCCGGCACCGTCGTCGCCTTGAGCGGGGTCGTCATCTTCACCTGGCCGACGCGGCCGGCGGGGTTCGGCGTCGTCGTCACGTCGGTGATCGGCCCGGTCAGCTTCAGGGCCTTCAACACCCTCGTCGCCGTGATCGGGACGGGGCCCCAGTCGTGGTACGGCGAGAGGAGGTCGTAGGGATCGGGCACGGAGATCAGATAGGGGACCGCCGTGCCCGTCCAGTCGGCGCTCGACTCGGTCTCGCCGCCTGAGGTCGAGGAGAAGAACGTCGTCGCGACCTTCCCCTGGTAGAGGAGGACCTTCCCCTTCGTCGCGTTGACGGCTGCGGTCGTCGAAGCGGCCTCGTGCAGGACGCCGAGGTACATCTGGCTGCGCGTGTCCGAGTACACGTCGAACGGCGCGCCGACCGCCCGCGTCGCGAGGGCGTACGAACGCGCGGCGACTGCCTGCGCCTTCAGCGCCTCCGGAGCCCAGTCGCTCGGCATCTCTGCCGGGACGACGCCCCAGAGGTACTGCTCGAGCCCGACGACGTCGATCATCCGGAGCTTTCCGTCGACGACGTCGACGAGGAACGAGCCGCGGTACTCGTTCTTCCCGTAGCCGAGGAAGGAGCCGCGCGCAGCCTTGACGGTCAGCGGGACGGGCCACGGGAGCGTCTTCGCGTCGAGGAGGAACGGCCCGGCCGGCACGCGGTGCGAGGCGCCCGCCGCGTCGCGAACGGTGAGCGGCGCCGCCGCGGCGATCGTCAGCCTCCTCTTCTTGTCCGCGAGCAGCACGCGAATCGTCGACGCGGGCGCCGGGCCGAGGGTCGTGCCCGGGTAGTAGTGCGCGAGGATCTGGTCGAACGTCGAGCCGTGCTGCGCGTAGCCGTACGCGCCGTACTGGCTCATGCCGACGCCGTGTCCCCAGCCGTGTCCGTTGAAGACGAGCAGCGCGCCCGAGCCGGCGGGCGCCTGGAAGCACGAGCTCGCGCAGACCGAGCCGGCGGATGCCGACGAGGCGGCGAGGGCCGCGATCAGGAGGACGAGGGCGAGCGGGCGAAAAACCATCATGGAAACGACCCGCGGCAGCGGGAATCCAAGCTAGCAGGAGTTTTTCGCGCTCGACGTGTCGTTTCATGCCTGCCGGGAATCGGTCGGCGATGGCCGTGAGGGATGGGCTGCTGCCCGAGCGCTACACCGGCCCACAGCCGATCGGGCGCGGCGGGATGGGCGAGATCTTCCGCGCGACGGACACGACCCTCGGCCGGGCGGTCGCGATCAAGGTGCTCGACGATCGCTACGCGCGCGACGCGAACGTCCGCGCGCGGTTCACGCGGGAGGCGCTCGCCGCGGCGCGGCTCTCCGGGAATCCGAACATCGTCACGATCTACGACGTCGGTGAGCACGACGAGCGCCCCTTCATCGTCATGGAGTACCTGGCCGGCGGCTCGCTCGAGGAGAAGCTCCGCGGTCGGGGCGCCGTCCCGCCGGGCCAGGCACTTGAATGGCTCGAGCAGGCAGCGGGCGCGCTCGATGCCGCGCACCGCGAAGGCGTCGTTCATCGCGACGTCAAGCCTGCGAACCTCCTGTTCGACCGGAGCGGACGCGTGCACGTCGCGGACTTCGGGATCGCGTCGGCGGCGGGAATGGACTCGCTGACGCAGACCGGCACCGTGCTCGGCACCGCGTCGTACCTCTCGCCCGAGCAGGCACAGGGCGAGCGGACGACGGCGGCGAGCGACCTCTACTCGCTCGCGGTCGTGGCGTTCGAGCTGTTCACGGGCCACCGCCCGTTCGTGGCGGAAAGCATGCCGGCCGAGGCGGCGGCGCACGTCACGGGAGAGATCCCGTCGGTGTGCGACGTCAATCCGCAGGCGCCGTGCGAGCTCGACCCGGTGTTCGCCCGCGCACTGGCGAAGAGCCCCTCCCACCGCTACCCGACCGCCGCCGAGTTCGTCGCCGCGTTGCGCGAGTCGCTCGAGCACGCCGCAGGGCCGACGCGGATCGTGCGGCCGGCGCCGACCCCGCGACCCGAGCGCTCGCGCTGGCTCCTGCCCGTCCTCGCTGCAGCGCTCGTGATCGCAGGCATCGCGGCGGCCGTCGCGCTCACCCGCGGCGGCTCGAAGCCGAAGCCCGTCGCGATCAAGACCGTCGTGCAGCACGTGACGCAGCCGGGCCGGACGATCGTCAGCACCAGGATCGTGACGACGTCGTCCCCGCCGCCGACCACGACCCCGCCGCCCACCACGACCCCGCCGCCCACCACCGCGGCGTCGGCCGACCCCGTGGCCGAGAACAACCAGGCCTATTCGATGATGCAGTCGGGCGATTACGCCGGTGCGTTGCCGCTGCTGCAGGATGCCGCGCAGCGCCTGCAGGGCCAAGGCAATCTCGCCGAGGCGTACACGGACTACAACCTCGGCTACACCCTGATGCAGCTCGGCAACTGCAGCGAGGCGCTGACGTGGTTGGAGCGTTCGAGAGCGCTGCAGCCGTCGCGCAAGGAAGTGAAGGACGCGATCAAGCAGGCAAGGACGTGCTGAGTCTCTCGCCGTACTGGCGCTCGTAGTACTCGCGGAACTCACCCGACTTGATCGGCTCCCACCACGCGCGGTTGTCGCGGTACCAGTCGACCGTCGCCCGGAGACCGTCGTCGAAGCCCGTCTCGGGCGACCAGCCGAGCGCCCGCAGCTTCGACGTGTCGAGTGAATAGCGGCGGTCGTGCCCGGGCCGGTCGGCGACGCGGCGCAGCAGCGAGGCGTCCGCGCCGGTGAGCTCGAGGATGCGCTGCGCGACCTCGATGTTCTCGTGCTCCTCCTCGTGGCCGGCGCCGACGTTGTACGCCTCGCCGGCTGCCCCCTCCCGCAGCACCAGCTCGATGCCGGCGCAGTGATCCTCGACGTACAGCCAGTCGCGCACCTGGCGGCCGTCCCCGTAGAGCGGCAGGGATTGGCCGTCGAGCGCGTTCGTGACGAAGAGCGGGATGAACTTCTCCGGGTATTGATTGGGGCCGTAGGTATTGGAGCCGCGCGTGATCGAAGCGTTGACGCCGAACGTGCGGACGTACGCCGGCACGAGCAACTCGCCGGCCGCTTTCGCCGCGCTGTACGGGCTCGACGGATTGAGTGCGTCGGTCTCCTTCGCCGAGCCGCCCGCTTCGAGGTCGCCGTACACCTCGTCCGTCGAGACTTGAACGAGCCGGATCCCGCTCGTGCGTAGGTGCTCGAGCAGCACCTGCGTGCCGCGGAACTCGGTCCGGCCGAAGTCCTCAGCCGCGAGGATGGAGCGGTCGACGTGCGTCTCGGCGGCGAAGTTGACGACCGCGTCGCAGCCCGCCGCTGCCCGCGCGACGTCAGCGGGCTCTGCGATGTCGCCGTGGTGGAACTCGACGTCCGCGGGCAGGTTCGCGCGGTTGCCGGAGTACGTGAGCTTGTCGAGCACGACGACGTCGTCGCCGGACCGCTGCAGACGCTTCACGAAGTGCGAGCCGATGAAGCCCGCTCCGCCTGAGACGAGCACGCGCACGCGCCTAGGTTAGTGTGCGGCCGTCGAAGCCAGGAGGAGCGAAATGTCGGAACAGATCCAGAGCAGAGACCGCGCGACGTCCGATCCGAAGGCGCGGAAAGATGTCCTCAAGCAGGTCGACGAGCAGGGAATCGAGGACGTCCTCCTCTGGTTCACCGACCTCGAAGGGCATCTGAAGAGCTTCTCGATCACGACGCGCGAGCTCGACGCTGCGCTCGACGACGGCATGGGCTTCGACGGCTCGTCGGTCACCGGCTTCAACGCGATCGAAGAGTCGGACATGGTTGCGATCCCCGATCCGACGACCTACCGCGTGCTCCCCGACGGCAAGACGGGCCGGATGATCTGCGACATCGTGACCCCCGACGGGCAGCCGTACGAAGGCGACCCGCGCCACGTCCTCCGGCGCGCGCTCGACCGCATGACCTCGATGGGCTTCGACACGTTCAACGTCGGCCCCGAGGCCGAGTACTTCCTCTTCAGGGACGAGAAGGGGACGGAGACGCTCGACGAGGGCGGCTACTTCGCGCAGACGACGATGGACGCCGCGACCGACGTTCGCCGCGACACGATTCGCGCGCTCGAGTCGATGGGCATTCCCGTCGAGTACCACCACCACGAGGTCGGGCCGTCGCAGCACGAGATCGACATCCGCTACGCGAACGCGCTCGACATGGGCGACTTCATGCTCACCTACCGGCTCGTCGTCAAGGAAGTCGCGAAGCAGCACGGCTACCACGCGACGTTCATGCCGAAGCCGCTGTTCGGCGAGAACGGGTCGGGAATGCACACGCACCAGTCGCTCTTCACCGGCGGCCGCAATCAGTTCTTCGACAACGACGACCAGTGGCACCTGAGCGCGACCGGCAAGGCGTTCATCGCCGGCCAGCTGCGCCACGCGCGCGAGATGGCGGCGGTCTTCGCGCAGTGGGTCAATTCGTACAAGCGGCTCGTCCCGGGGTACGAGGCTCCGGTCTACGTCGCGTGGTCGCAGCGCAACCGCTCGGCGCTGATCCGCATCCCGCTGTACAAGCCGGGCTCGGAGCAGGCGACGCGCGCGGAGATCCGGTGCCCGGATCCGGCGTGCAATCCGTACCTCCTGTTCGCGATCCTGCTGCACGCGGGCCTCGACGGGATCGAGCAGGGCTACGACCTGCCGGAGCCGATGGAGACGAACCTCTACCACCTGACCGCCGAACAGCGGCGCGAGCAGGGCGTGACCTCGCTGCCCGAGACCCTCGGTGAGGCGATCGACGAGCTGTCCCGCTCCGATCTCGCCCGCCGGGCCCTCGGCCCGCACATCTTCGACCGCTACGTCGAGCTGAAGCGGAAGGAGTGGGACGAATACCGGGTCCAGCTCAGCCAATGGGAATTGGACAAGTACCTAGCCGTTCTTTGAGCGGCATGTCATGATCGACGACGGCTCGCGTTCTGCGGACGCTGAGCCCACTGACGGCCGACTGCGGGGTGCGAGAGCACCCTGCGGTCGTTCTGGGCGCGCGAGCCGAGCACGTATTTCGGATCCAATGACCGGTCGAACGCTTAAGCGACGCTTCGTTTGCCGACGTACGCTGCACCCGAGGTGTGGAAGGGGTCGACCATCGGCACGCTGGCAGCGGTCGCGGCGCTCGCCGCCGCCGGCCACGGCGGCGCGGCGGGCGCGACCGGTCTCGCAGGTCCGGAAGGGCCGCCGGTCGAGCACGGCCGCGCGCTGGCGCCCGCCGCCGCGCCCGCGCCCGGCCAGACGGTCGACGGCATCCAGTGCCAGTCGTCGGAGCAGGTTCTGTTTCACATCCACGCCCGGCTGACCGTCTATGTCGGCGGCCGCCCGCGAAGCGTCCCCTACGGGATCGGGATCGGGAACCCGCAGACGACCCCGACGCCCGCCGGCCGCTTCGTCACCTCCGGCTCGTGCTTTGCCTGGCTGCACACCCACGTGGCCGACGGGATCATCCACATCGAGTCGCCGGTCCAGCGGACGTATCGGCTCGGCAACTTCTTCGACATCTGGAAGCAGCCCCTGACCGCGACGCGCGTCGGCCCGGCGCACGGCGCGGTCGTCGCGTTCGTCAACGGGAAGCGGTGGCGCGGGAACCCCCGGAACATCCCGCTGACCGCGCACGCTCAGGTTCAGCTCGATGTCGGGCGGCCGCTCGTCGCGCCCGTCCGCATCGCGAAGTGGTACGGCCTCTAGATTCGGGCGGCGGCTGTGGACATGTCTCGCAACGGGGTTGGTGGACGACGGAACTCCGCGCGAATCGCTCGCGGGGGCGTCGACCCAGCCGGAGGCTAGGGCGACGCGCAGCGAGACCTGGCCGGAGGCTCCGGCCGTCGGCCCGGCCGCAGGCCGCGCCGACCCGGGCGCATTGGCCGGCTCGAAGAAACGAGCCTTACTGCGCGGAACACCATCTCAA
>JAICWC010000161.1 GCA_025934995.1 Thermoleophilia bacterium
GACGGAGACGAGCACGCCGCACGTCTCGGCGTCGAAGCCGTACTTCGCGCGCGTGTAGCCGATCTCGCGGACGCGCTCGCGCACGATCCGCGGGATGTCGACGTACGCCTCGGTCGACATCTCGCCGCCGACGACGACGAAGCCGGTGGTGATGAAGGTCTCGCAGGCGACGCGCGCCTGGGGATCCTTGGTGAGGACGGCGTCGAGGACGGCGTCCGAGATCTGGTCGGCGATCTTGTCCGGATGCCCCTCCGTGACCGACTCGGACGTGAACGAGAACGAGCGTGCTGTCATGTCCCGCAGGCTAGCGGCTGAAGCGAACGGTGAAGGTCGGGTCCGACCCCTGCAAGCCGCCCCAGGCGATGTACCGGTGCGCGGCGTAGACGACGGCGGTCACCTGGCCCGGCAGCTCGACCCCGGCGGACAGCTTCGGCCCACCCCCACGGAATGCGTCGATCCCCGCGGCAGAGGTGGAGGCGACGAACTGACCGCCGATCGTCGCGACGTGCAACGACCTCGCTGCCTTCAACGAGGCCGTCAGCTCGCCGAGCGCCTTGCGGGCGGTCAGCGTGTCCGACGGCTGCGTGACGAGCGTCAGCTCGCCGCCCGCGCGCGTGTAGAGCGCCGTCTCGCCCTGCATCACTTCGTCGAGCTCCCCTGGGACGCCGATCAGGTCGCCGCTGAAGAGCGCAGCGATCTGCGCGGGGAGCTTCGGCATGACCGTGAAGCTCGACTGCGCGAGGTGCAGGTCGAGGACGAATTGCGCGTCGGCCGGGATCTCGTCGAACAGCGCGGGAGCGTACGGCTGCGCCACCTGCTCGACCGCGCTCTGAGCGTCCGTCTCGGCACGAGTCGCGCGCACGCTGGATAGGCGCGCCCCGACCCCGTCCTTCGTCAGCCACGCGGCGCCCCAGTGGAATCTCAGCGGGCCGATGCTCTGGCCTCGGCGGCGCAAGGTCGTCGGGACTGCGACGACGAAGCCCGGAATCCCCTGCAGGCGCGCGGCTGCGACGTCGCCGCGCACGTACGCGACGCCGCGCGCACCGTGCGGCACCGCCTCGAGCGCGGCCCGGTAACGCGCGTCGTCGGCGAGTGCGCGTGCCGGACGCGTGCCGGTCGTCGGGACGGCGACGACCCTCCCGCGGACGAGCGCGAACGCGGCCTGGTGCGCGTCCTTCGCGACGCGCGGCACGCGCCCGAGCACGAAGCGCGCGAACGGCTGCCAGTTCGCGTCCGTGCGGAACGCGATGAACGCCTGCGCGTCCGGCGGCGCATACGCCGCCGCGCCGCCGGGCGCGCGCTGTGAGCCGCAGCCCGCCGCAACGAGCGTCACGAGCGCGAGCGGCAGCGCGCGCCGCACTACTCCTCCGTGGGCTGGCGACCCATCAGATCGGCCAGCAGCTCGTGGATGCTGCGGCCGGAGAGGACGGAGCAGACGCCCTCGGTGATCGGCAGCTCGACACCGAGGCGCTGCGACAGGTCGTGCAGCACGGGCGCGGTCGTTATCCCCTCGACGGTCTGACCGATCTCCGCGATCGCCTCGTCCGCGGTGCGGCCCTGGGCGATCAGCTCGCCCGCCCTGCGGTTGCGGCCGTGCCGCGACACGCACGTGACGATCAGGTCGCCCATGCCCGCCAGGCCCGCGAACGTCTCGGTGCGTGCGCCGGCCGCCTCCCCGAGGCGCGCCATTTCGGCGAGCCCGCGGGTGATCAGCGAGGCTTTCGAGTTGTCGCCGAGGTCGAGGCCGTCGACGCCGCCTGCGGCGAGGCCGATCACGTTCTTCGCGGCGGCGCACAGCTCGACGCCGACGACGTCGGGATTCACGTAGGCGCGGAACACGGTCGAGTTGATCGCATGTTGGAGTTGTCCGGCGAGGTAGCCGTCCTCGCTCGCTATTACGGCGGCGGTCGGCAATCCGATTGCAATTTCCTCCGCCATGTTCGGGCCGCTGAGGACGGCGACGCCTCGGCCCTGGACTCGCGTGCTGAGCCGCTCGCCCGTCGCCGGGTCGAGGCCCTTCGTCAACGAGAGGACGGGCGCGTCGCCGGGCAGCGCGGCGACGACGTCGCTGAAGGCGCGGCTCGGCACCGCAACAACGACGACGTCGACGTCCACGGGCGCCTCGTCGAGCGGGACCGCAGTCGCCCCGCGCAGGTCGACGATCGTCAGATACCGGGGATTGCGGCCGCTCTCGTTGATCGCCGCCGCCTGCTCGGCGTGGTGGCAGCCGAGCACCACGTCGTGCCCGCGCTCGAGCAGGACGTGGGCGAACGCCGTCCCCCACGACCCGGCCCCCGCGATCAGGAATTTCATCTATCGGCACACATTTTTGACACTTCTATGACGGGGACTGTCCCCATTTGAAAAGCATGTTCGCTAGGAGCGCCGCACGAAGTCGATGTTCACCGGCACGCCGTCGAGGCCGAAGCGCTCGCGCACCTCGTTCTCGACCCAGTAGCCGTAGTCGCGCGTGACGATGCGCGGATCGTTGACGAAGATCCGGAAGCGCGGCGGCCGCTGCTGGATCTGCGCGCCGTACAGCATGTTCAGCCGCTTGCCCTCGCGCGACGGCGGCTGCCGCTTCTGCGTCAGCTCTTCGAGCGCCTTGTTGAACTGCACCGTCGAGATGCGCGAGTTGTGGCGGTCGAACAGCTCGACGATCGCCTCGAAGAGCCGGTCGATCCCGCGCCCCGACTTTGCGGACACGGCGAGGAACGCCGGGCGCTGCCGCAGCCGCCGCCGCAGGTGGCCGCGCACCTCTTCGATCTTGACCTCCGAGACGTCCCATTTCGAGAGCACGATCAACGTCGAGCAGCCGGCCTTGCGCGCGACGTCGGCGACCGCGAGGTCCTGGTCGACGATGCCCTGCGACGCGTCGATGAGCACGAGCGCGACGTCGGCGCGCTCCGCCGCCTCGAGCGCGCGCAGCTCCGAGTAGTACTCGATCCCCTGGCGGTGGCGGCGCTTCCGGCGCAGGCCGGCGGTGTCGACGAGCAGGAACGTACGGTCGCCGCGCTGGAGCACGGTGTCGATCGCGTCGCGCGTCGTCCCGGGAATGTCGGAGACGATGACGCGCTCGCGGCCGAGCAGCTTGTTCACGAGCGAGGACTTGCCGACGTTCGGCCGGCCGAGAATCGCGACGCGGATCGTGTCCTCCGGCAGCTCCGGACGCCCGCCCCGCCCGTGCACCTCGAGCTGGTCGAGGATCTCGTCGAGCAGATCGCCGGTCCCGTGGCCGTGCAGGCCGCTGATCGGAATCGGGTCGCCGAGGCCGAGACGGTGCAGCTCCAGCGCGAGCGCCTCCTGCCGAGGGTCGTCGATCTTGTTCGCGAGCACGAGCACGGGCTTCCGCGCCTCGCGCAGGATCTGCGCGACCTCTTCGTCGCCGGGCGTGATGCCTGTCTGCGCATCCATGACGAAGAGCACGACGTCCGCCTGCGCGACGGCTTCGCGCGCCTGGTCGGCGATCGAGCGCGTTATCGGGCTCGCGTCGGCGATGTCGACGCCGCCCGTGTCGATGAGCAGGAAGCGCTTGTCCCGCCACTCGCAGACGAGCTCCTTGCGGTCGCGCGTCACGCCGGGGGCCTCGTGGACGACGGCGGCGCGCGTCCCCGTGAGGCGGTTGACGAGCGTCGACTTGCCCACGTTCGGGAAGCCGACGATCGCGACCGTGCCGATCAGCTCGGAGGCGTCGCCTTCCGCGGGCGGCGGCCCGGCTGGGCGTGCATCTCGACGAGCCATCGCCAAAGTGTCCCGATTTCTTCCTTGATCCGCGCGGACACCTCGTCGCGCGTCAGGTCGCCGACGCGCCAGGGCTCGCTCCACGCGATCGTGCACGGGTGGAAATTGCCGAGCTTCCAGTCCTGCGAGCCGTGGATCGCGCCGCAGACGATCGGCACGTCCTCCTTCACCGCGACCATCGCCGCGCCCGGCTGCACGTCGCCCGGCACACCGGACTTCTGCCGCGTCCCTTCCACGAAGACGCCGAGGCAGCCGCCCTCGCGCACGACCTCGCGCATGTGGCGCACGGCCTCGCGGTCCGACTCGCCGCGGCGAATCGCAAACGAGCCGTACTCGCGGATGAACTGCCCGAGCCCCGGGATGCGGTGCACCTCCGCCTTCGCGACGAAGAACGTGTCACGCGGGTTCGCGACCGTGAAGAGCGGGCTGTCGATCCACGAGAAGTGGTTGAGCGCGACGACCATGCCGCCTTCCCGCGGGATCCGCTCCTTGCCGTAGGTGCGCAGCCACGCCGCACGCGCGGCGAGCGAGCCGAGCGTGTGCCGGCCGACGAACCACGAGATGTCCTGCCGCTTCACGACCGGA
>JAICWC010000068.1 GCA_025934995.1 Thermoleophilia bacterium
ATCACGTGCAACGCGATCGTCCCCGGCGTCATCGGCACCGAGGCGTACCACCTGGGGAACGACGCGATGAACGAGCGGATCGTCGCCCGCACCGCACTGAAGCGGCCCGGCGAGCCGCAGGAGATCGCAAACACGATCGCCTTCCTCTGCTCGGACCTCGCGAGCTTCATCACCGGCGTGGAACTGAACGTTTCCGGCGGCGTCGAGCTCTTCGTGTTCTAGCGGCCGAAACCGGGGATACCCTGCGCCGGGTGACGGTGAGACTGAAGATCTTCTACGCCGCGCTGGCGCTGGCGGCGCTCGCGGTGCTGCTCGGCCTCGCGTTCGCGGGCTCGCCGGCGACGCTCGCGACGGGCGTCTCGATCGACGGCGTCGACGTCGGTGGGATGAAGACGAGCGACGCCCGCGCGCTGCTCGACGGCAAGTCGGCGCGGCTCGCGAGCACCGCGATCGTCTTCACGGCGGACGGCAAGAAGTTCCCGATCCGGCCGAACGAGCTCGGCATCGAGCCCGACTGGGCGCGTGCGATCGATGCCGCCCGCAACGAAGGAGACGGCTTCGGGCCGCTTCGGGGCTTCAAGCGGATCGGCGTCGAGGTCTTCGGGGCGGACGTGACGCCGCCGACGCAGGTGCTGGCGGGCGCGCTCGAGTACAAGCTCCGGCTGATCGCATCGGACGTCGATCGCGCGCCGCGCGACGCGGCGCTCGTGCGTCACGGCCCTCGCATCGTCGCGGTGCCGGCGCGGCCTGGCCTCGTCCTCGACCGCAAGACGGCGGCGCGGGTGATCGTGGACGAGCTTGCCTCCCTCGACCGCACGCAGGGAACCGTCGAGCTGCCGCTGCGCCGCCGCGCACCGCATGTGACGACCGCCGATCTCGCGCGCGCCGCCCGGCAGGCGCGTGTCGCCACGTCGGCGCCGGTGCAGTTGACGCTCGGGCCGACACGCTGGCGCCTCTCGCCCAAGCGAATCGCCTCGTTGCTCGAGCTGCCGTCGGGCGGACGCACCACGCTGACGATCGGAGGGCCGGTGGCGGGCCGTTGGCTCGTTGCGCTGGGGCGGCGCGTTGCGAAGCCGCCGCGCGACGCAGACTTCGCGGTCGACGGCTCGCACGTGCACGTCGTGCCGGCACGGCCCGGTACGAAGCTGAGCGCGCTCGCGACGACGAAGGCCGTGCTCGCCGCAGCGCTCCGCCGCACGCGCCGGGTTGCGGCGCTGCCTGTGGTGGAGGCCGCGCCGCGCCGGACGACCCAACAGGCGCGTGCGATGCGCATCACGGGCCTCGTGTCGAGCTTCACGACCGATTACGGCGGCATCCCGAACCGCATCCACAACGTCCAGCTCGTCGCTCACCTGATCGACGACACGCTGATCGCGCCCGGCGCCACCTTCTCGTTCAACCGGACGACGGGTGCACGCACGGCTGACAAGGGGTTCCTCGAGGCGCCGGTGATCGTGAACGGTGAGGTCACGACCGGGCTCGGCGGCGGCGTCTGCCAGGTCTCGACCACCGTGTTCAACGCGGCGTTCGAGGGCGGCCTGAAGATCACCGACCGCACCAATCACGCGCTGTACATCAGCCATTACCCCCAGGGGCGCGACGCGACGGTCAACTATCCCGACGTCGATCTGAAGTTCGTCAACGACACGGGCCACTGGATGCTGCTGCGGACGTTCGTCGGCTCGTACTCCCTGACCGTCAGCCTGTACGGAACACCGGTGCACCGCCGCGTCGAGAGCACGACCGCGCCGCTCGTCACCACCGGCGTGATCCCCGTCAAGAAGACGATCGACCCGACGCTGCAGCCGGGCGAGAAGGTGATCGACGACCCCGGAGTGCCGCCGATGTCGACGAGCGTGACCCGCGACGTGTACGACGCCGACGGGAAGCTGCTGTACCACGACACGTGGTACTCGTCGTACCGCGCGTCGCCGAAGCTCGTTCGGATCGGGCCGTCGAAGAAGAAGGCGGCTACGAAGACTCGGCAGCAGCCACCGCCGAACTGAGCCAGTCCGGCACGCGGGTCGGCCGCAAGGTCTGTGCATCGACGCACGCGTGGTCGGTGTAGCCGTCCGCCATCAGCGTTCCGTCCTCGCGGACGATCGCGTACTCGTAGCGAAAGCGGGCACCGCGCAGGCCGACGCAGCGCGTGTGCACGAGCAGGACGTCGTCGAATTTCGCCGGCACGACGTAGCGGCAGTGCGACTCGAGCACGAGCGCCTCGATGCCGTGGTCGCGCAGCGCCTGGTAGCCGCCGGCGAATTCGCGCAGGTACTCGACGCGCGCGACCTCGAACCACACGAGATATGACGCGTTGTGCGCGATTCCCTGGGCGTCCGTGTCGGCGAACCGAACCCGTACCGTTGTCGAGAACGTGAACCCGTCCACGCAGCGCAGTATCGACAGGCTGGCGGAGCTCGTGCGCGAGCACCGTCCGCTCGTCGTCCTCACCGGGGCGGGAATCAGCACCGAGTCCGGCATCCCGGACTTCCGTTCGGCGACCGGCATCTGGGCGAAGTACGACCCCATGGAGTACGCGCACATCGATGCGTTCCGCCGCGACCCCGAGAAGGTCTGGGAGTTCTACGGGCGTCGCCTCTCCGTGCTCGGCGATGCGGAGCCGAACGAGGGGCACCACGCGCTCGCCGAGCTCGAGGACCGCGGCTGGGTTCGCGGCGTCATCACGCAGAACATCGACCGCCTGCACGAGCGCGCCGGCTCGCGCGCGTTGGTCGAGGTTCACGGCTCGATCCGCACGTCCAGCTGCCTGCAGTGCGGCGCCGTGCTCCCGATCGACCAGGTCGTCGGAATGTTGCCCGTGCCGCGTTGCCGGAACTGCGGGGATGTGCTCAAGCCGGACGTCGTCATGTTCGGCGAGCTGCTGCCGGCGGCTCAGATCGCGCGGGCCGAGCAGCTGGCGCGCGAGGCGGGCCTGCTGCTCGTCGTCGGCTCGTCGCTCGAGGTCTATCCCGTCGCCGGGCTCCCGCTCGAGACACTCGCCAACGGCGGCACGCTTGCGATCGTCAACCGGGGCGGGACGCCCTTCGACGCGCGTGCTTCGCTCGTCGTCGACGCGGGCGCGGGCGAGACGCTCCGGGCTCTAGCCGAGCGGCTTGAGTGACGCCGCGAAGACGCCCTCGCGGAAGCGGCCGCGCAGAGGGGCAGCTGCGAGCGCGAACACCGGCACGACGCGACCCGCCGCGTACGACACCGAGAAGTAGTCGCCGACCATGCGGCCGCCCTCCGCGCGCGGCAGCCACGTCATCTGCATTCGCTGCGCGTCGAGTCGCTGCGGCGACGTCCACGTGTGCCCGCCGTCGCGCGACTGCGTGAACTCGATGCCGAGGCGCTTGGTCGGCTCGAAGACGGCGTACGCGAGCCCGAGGTGCCCGGGGCGCGACGGATCGGCGCCGAGGCCCGGGATGAAGGAGCTCGGTCCGTGCGTGACGCGAAGCGGCGGCGTCCACGTCGTCCCGTCCGTCGACGTCGAGAGGACGATGTCGTTGGTCGTGCACGACGGGCGGAAGCGGCAGTCGTGCCAGGCGGCGTAGATCGTCCCGTTCGAGTCGACGTCGACCGACGGCAGCGCGATCGCACGCATCGGGTCGTTATTCGCCGATTGCAGGTCGGAGACGGTGAAGCGCTGCCACGTCGCCCCGCCGTCGGTCGAGCGCAGGGCAATGATCGAACCGTCGAGGCCGTCCTCGCCCCGGTAGTCACCGGCGACGACGACGAGCGTTCCGTTCGGCTGCACGACCGGCTGGGTCCCGACCAGCACGGTGCCGGCTTTGACCGGTGCGCTCCAGGTCGCGCCGCCGTCGTCGGTCGACTGGCTGACCGTGATGTTCTTCTCGTCGTCGGTGTACTCGGCGTAGCAGCGTCCATGGAATGCGCTCGCGGCGTTGTTGTCGCAGGCGATCCAGTCCTTGTCGAGGACGGGGCCGTCCGCGACGTCGACCGGCGCCCCCCAGTGCTCCCCGTCGCTCGAGCGCGAGACGAAGACGTGCGAGCCGCCGGAGTGGATCGTCAGCGTTGCGACGAGCCAGACGCCGTGGACTGCGTCGTACGCGACGCTCGGGTCGGACACCGCGTCCTCGGGGCCGCCGGCGTTCGTGGTGAGGCCCGAGAGGTAGCCGCGCTGCCACGTGCGGCCGCCGTCGTTCGAGACGGCCGTACCGATGTTCGCCGCTGCGCCGGCTTCGCGCCGCCCGATCTGGAACACCGTCACGACAGTGTTGCCGTACGCGAAGTCGTCCGGCTCGACGGCGGTCTCGTGCTGGCTGTCCTTGTTGGCGTAGGGGTCGACCGAAAGGCGGCGCGAGACGATTTCGCAGTCGGCGCCGACCGTGTCCGCGGCGTCGGCGCTGACGACGTCGATGCCTGCCCCGCACCCGATCTTCTGCCGCCCGTTGAACGCGGCCTGTAGGAGGTCGGGGCGTTTCGTCCCGTGGATCGCCGCGGCGGCCGCCGTCGATGCGGCCAGCAGCAGGAACACCAGCGGAAGCAGTCGGCGCACGGGCCGCCAGGGTAGCCCCGAAGCGGGGCGCCGACACCCCCGCCCGTGCTAGGCGACGGCGCGCCGCAGCGGGCGCTCGCCCAGGACGCGACGGCAGACCGAGCACGTCGTCCGCTCGACCTCGTACGGGATGCCGCCGCGCTGGCCGACGAAGACGGTCGTCACGCGGGCGTGGCGATGGGGAAGCTTGGGAATCCTGCGAGTCGATGCCATTTCTGCTCTCAATGTAGAGAGACGTGCGGAAGACGCAATTGTCAGTAGGGGTGATATCGGTGGCCCTGCTCGCGGCCGGGTGCGGCGGCATGCGCTCGGGCGTCGAGGGGGCCGTGAAGCAGAAGTGCGCCCCGCCGGCCGCCCACGGCGCGAACGTCGCGATCGGCGCCGTCGTGACGCGGCCGCTCTCGGCCTTCCGCACGCCCGGCCGGCACGCGATCGCGCGGTTCGGCCTCCTCAACGTCAACGGCGTCGACACGGTCTTCGCGGTCCTGGGCCAAACGTGTGACGGGACCTGGCTCCACGTCCAGCTGCCGGTCCGACCCAACGGCGCCACGGGCTGGGTGCGCGGCGACCACGTCCACCAGTTCGCGGTGCGAACGCGGATCGTCGTCGATGTCTCCGCGCGCACCGTCCGCTTCTTCCGCGACGGCAAGCTCGTCGCGCGCACGCGCGCTGCCGTGGGGTCGTCCGCGACTCCCACGCCGCTCGGCCGCTACTACGTCAACCAGCGGCTGATCCCGACCGATCCGGGCGGCCCGTTCGGCCCGGGGGCGATCGGGATCTCGGCCTTCTCGCCCGTGCTCACCGGCTGGGCCCAGGGGGGCCCCGTCGCGATCCATGGGACGAACGAGCCGTGGTCGATCGGCCACGCCGTCTCGAACGGGTGCATCCGCATCCCGAACGCGGTCGTGAAGCGGATGTTCGCCCGGACGCCCGCGGGCACACCGGTCATCATCGAGGCGTGAAGCGGCTCCTCATCGCGCTCGTCGCGGTCGCTGCCGTCGCGCTCGTCGGCGTCGTCGCCTACGGCGTGCTCGGCCCCGACCCGGCGAAGCAGGCGCAGGCGGACGGCTGCGGGCGGAGTCGCACGGCGGAGTTCTCGCGGCTCGGGCCCGGCTGGGCGTACGTCGACGACAAGGACGTGCCGGCGACGAGCCCGTCGCCGCCCGCGCAGTGGCTGGCCGGCGTCGTCCAGGCGTACAAGAACGGGCCGGACGCGTCGCATCCCTCCGGGGGCGACGACCCGACGACACACGATTCGTTCGACCTCAACGTCAACGTGCTCCCGGACCCGGCGTATCGGGGCCTGCTGGGCGGGATCGAGAACGCGCAGACGGGCAACTTCGAGGGTGAGGGCGAGGAGACGGGCCGTGTCCATCTCGAGCGCGAGACGAAGTACCAGCCGGCCTGGACATGGCCCGACGCAGGCGACCGCGTCCAGGTGCTCGGTTCCTGGGTGTGGGACTGCGGCCACTGGGATCCGGGCGGCGAGCGCACCGAGCTGCATCCCTACCGCGCACTCTGGGACGAGCGAGTGCCGTCGTCGCGCAGCCCGTACGGCGAGTCCGAGGGCGACCTCTACATCTCGACCGACGCGACGCCGGCTGGGCAGATCGCCGAATGTGCGCACGCGACGAAGGGCGATCAGCAGGCGTTCAAGGCGTGCACCTTCACGCAACCGAACTGGCTCGACGTCACCGGCGACTACACGTTGACGCTGAAGGCGCCGCCGAAGCCGCCCGGTGCGAAGTCGCTTGCGGTCCGCGTCGTCGATCGCGGCTCGACGGTCGATCCGCATTGGACGCAGACGATCGCGCACGACACGCTGACGCTGCGATTTCATCTGAGCTCGACGTCGCCGAACCGGCTGATCGTCGCCAAGCAGGTCTTCTTCGGCTGGCGGCCGGCGCGCAAGGTGATCCATCTGCGAGTGACGTTCACGAAGCTGCTCACCCGGCGCGCGATGGACCCCGGTTGCCCGCATTCGCAGACCAGTTGCGGCTCGCCCGAAACGCTGCGCCAGGACCAGATCAGCGCCGCACCGGGCGAATGGCTCGTCTACACGGACGTCGCCGGCCAGTGGACGCTCTGGCCAGGTTTCCTGAAGGCCCACGACGGCTCCACGTTCGCCGAGCGCCGTTCGACCGACGTCTACGTCACGCCGAAGCAGCCGTGGCGACTGTTCGTCTTCACGCACGAGTGCGACTTCGGCGTCGGTAGCTGGACGCACGTCAATGCGCCGATGGCCCCGTGCCCCGCCTCGCAGGAGTTCGGGAACTTCGTGGGCGACGACGTCCCCGGTGAGATCGTTGTCCATTACCGCGGCGCGGACGGCGTCGGGAATCATGCGGCGAACGGGAGCCTGGCGTCTCCTTCCACCTGTCCGACGTCGAACGTGCATGGGTGCTACCGGTTGTGGTGGACTATCGCCCGGGTTTCCGGGTAAGGGGGGGACGATGGCAACTGCACGCAGAAGCGATCTGCTCGGCCGGCTCGCCGACCTGAGCGAGGAGGCGATTCAGCGTCTGACCGAGGTTCCGGGCGCGGATCGCGCCGTCGGCGCGCTGAACGCGCTGCGCGAGCGCACCGACGAGCTGCAGCGGCGTGTACGCGGCCTCGAGGGGATGGAGCAGCGGCTCGCCGCGCTCGAGCGGAAGGTGGACAAGCTCTCGAAGTCGGCGCCCGCACCGCCGTCACGCTCGACCGCGAAGAAGACGACGACCACGAAGAGCTCGAGCGCCAAGAAGACCAAGTAGCGCGAGCAGGAGGCCGCCGAGGATGTCGCTCGGCGTGTGCCAGCCGGCGAGCTGGATGAGCACGACTGCGAGAACCGCCCATGCGGCTGCGAGCGGCGATGCGAAGGCCGCGGCGACGAGCACGACGCGCAACGTGTGGCCGCTCGGGAACGAATCGTCGAATGCGACGACGTGCAGCGTCCCGTGGTGGAGCGGCGGCCGGCTGAGCGCTTCCTTGCAGAGCGCCTCGACCGCCGTTCCCGCGATCACGAGCGCGGCGACCGGGCGCGACCGCCACGCGGTGAGCGCAAGGGCGACGAGTAACGACGCGGGGATCGCGACGACGGCAGCGGCAACCGACCACGCGGAGCCCCAGTGCGTGCCGGCGAGCGGCACGAGCGCGTCGAGCAGGTTGGGCTGCCGCCCGCTGAAGTGACCGCCCGGCATGACGTGGTCGACGGCCCACTGGTCGATGCCCGTGAACGCACCGGCGGCGACTGCGACGGCGAGCGCCGCGAAGCTAAGGCACGCGAACGCGAAGCGCACGAGGCACCACCTCGAAGCGGGCCGGCGTCGCGCCGACCTGTTCGCCGTCGAGCTCGATCGGCAGACGCTCCGGCGCCTCGACGGACACGGCACGGGCGCGCAGCAGCTCCACCTTCGGGTGCGCGAGATACGTGCCCTTGTAGATCTTCGGCGCGGTCGTCGCGAAGTCGCGCTTGTTGATGTCGCCGATCAGGATCACGTCGAACAGGCCGTCGTCCGGCTCGGCATCGGGTGCAAGCATCATGGCGCCGCCGTGCCAGCGGCCGTTCGCGACGATCACGTCGTGCATGCGCGCCTCGCGACGCGTGCCGTCACCGAGGTCGACCGAGATCGGCGTGTTCTGCCATTCGAGGAAGACCCGCGTCAGCGCATAGAAGAACGTCGCCTTCCCGCCCAGCGCCTTCGACATCCCGTTTGCGCGCTGCGCGACCGCGGCGCTCATGCCGACGCTGCCCACGTTCGCGAAGTAGCGCTTCCCTCGCGAGTGCTCGACGCGGCCGACGTCGATCGTGCGGACGCCGTCGCCGGCGGCGACGCCCACCGCGTCCTCGAATCGGTTCGCGATTCCGTAGGTGCGCACGAAGTCCATGCCGGTGCCGAGCGGGATCACCGCGAGCACCGGCCGCTCGTCCCGTCGCATCAGGCCGTTGACGACCTCGTTCATCGTCCCGTCGCCGCCGACCGCGACCACGACGTCGGCATCGACCGTCGCCGCGAGCTCGGTCAGGTGATTCGGGCGCTCGGAATAGATCGTCTCGCCGTCGAGCCCGAGCCCGGCTGCGCGGTGCGCCAGCTCGGCCCACCGTTTTCCCGTCGCGCCGTTGTCGGACGCGGGATTGACGAGGAAGACGGTGCGATTAATGGTCGGAGGTCACGGTCGCGAGCGCGACGCGCGTCATCCGGTCGACCGCGGCCCGCAGCTCGTCGTCGGTGATGCGTGTGAACACGCCCTCGACGATGATGTCGCTCACGGTCAGCAGACAGCCCGCGTGCACGCCCTGCACCTTCCCGATGCCGCCCACCGCGGCGACGGTGAAGAGCGCGGCGGCCTCCATCTCGACCGCGAGCACGCCGCGCTGCGACCAGCGTTCGTACTGGCCCTCGCTCGGGTTGTAGAAGAGGTCGCTCGAGACGATCGGGCCGACGTGCATCGACTGGCCCATCTCCTTGGCCGCGTGGACGGCGCCGTGGATCAGCTGCCAGGACGCGGTCGGGCAGTGCGGCTCGCCGTTCACGAGGTGCATCGCGGTCGAGTCGGCGGGCACGGCGGTGAGCGCCACGATCAGGTCGCCGAGCGCGTGGTGCGCCTGCAGCCCGCCGCACGTCCCGACGCGCATCAGCTTCGTGCAGCCGAGCTGGACGAGCTCCTCGAAGACGATCGTCGCACCGGGGCAGCCCATGCCCGTGCCCTGCACCGACACCGGCTTGCCCTCCCAGGCGCCGGTGAACCCGAGCAGGCCGCGCTCGGAGTTGACCTGCTTCACGTCGTCCAGGTACGTCTCGGCGATGTACTTCGCCCGCAGCGGGTCGCCGGGGAGGAGGACGGCATCGGCGTAGTCGCCCGGCTCCGCACGCAGGTGGATTGGCATGGCGACCACCCTAACCGTCAATCTCTCGCACGTGCGCACGGTGACGCCGACGACCGAGCAGGTGCTCGCGTTCTGCGCGGAGGAGCCGATCGAGCGTGTCTTCCTCGAGGACATCGCGCGTCGCGGGCTCGGCCGCTTCACCGCGCTCGCGGACGACGGCGGTCTCGTTGCGCTGTGCCACGTCGGCGCGAACGTGGTCCCGTCCGGCATCCGCTGCGCGACCTTCGCCGACGCGACCGTCCGCGGGCAGGCGCGCATGATCATCGGCGAAGAGACGGCCGTCGGCGAGCTCTGGGCGGCCGCCGCGTTCCGGATGCCGCACCCGCGCGACGACCGGCCCGGCCAGCCGGTGTACCGGCTCGACGAGGTGCCGGAGCCGGGTGAGACGGGTCTGCGCCCGGCGACGCGCGACGACCTCGAGCTGCTCATCCCGGCTTGCGCGGCGGCGCACGAGGAGGAGATCGGGATCGACCCTCTGCGCCGCGACCCCGAAGGGTTCCGCTGGCGCACGCGCGCGCAGGTCGAGGAGGGGCGGTCGTGGCTCTGGCTCGACGACGACGGCGTCATCCTCTTCAAGGCCGAGGCGTCGGCGTGGACGCCGCGCGCCGTGCAGCTGCAGCAGGTGTGGGTCGACCCGCAGGCGCGGCGCAAGGGCTACGCCAACCGTGCGCTCCGTGATCTCTGCCGCCTCTTGCTCGAACAGGTGCCGACCGTGTGCCTGTTCGTCCGACCCGAGAACACGCCGGCGCTCGCGCTGTACGAATCGATCGGGATGCACCGCACGATCACGTACCGGTCGCTGATCTTCTGAGAGGAGGGCCGGGCCGAGCGGCCCTCCTCTCGTTTCCTACAGCAGCCCGTTCAGCAGGTTGAGCAGGTTGGCGCGCCCGCTCGTGTTCCCGTTGTCGAGCAGGTGCGAGACCGAGCAGAGCAGGTTCCCGAGCAGGTTCCCCGGGCCCGGCTGCGCGGTGATGTTCAGATGCACCTGGTTGAGCGTCACGACCAGCCCGAGCACGTTGAGGTTCAGCGGGCCGAGCGTCAGGTCGAGGATCTGGCAGCCGCCGCCCGTGCTCGCGTTGCTGACCGCGATGTCGGTGAGCGTCTGCTCCAGCGGCGTCACGATTCCTGTCACAGGGTCGGTGACCGTGCCGTTGAACACGCCGTCCGCGACGAGCTGTCCCGCGTCGTTGACCACGAACTTCGTGATCTGGAGCGTGCCGCTGAGGAGATCGCCCGTGGCGGTCGTCGTGGAGATCGGGGCTGTGATGCCCGTCGTCGGTGCCGCGGCCGCGGTCGAGGCCGTCACCGCGAACGCGGCGGCGACGGCTGCAAGCGCAGCCAGGAGCGGAAGTCTGAGTCGCATTCGACTCCTCCTTCGTTCGGTTGTCGGTCTGCTAGGACGAGTCGAGGGTCCCCGCCCCGTCGAGATCGAAACGCGGGCACGAGAAAGGGGGCGTGCGCACCGCAGAGCCGGCTGTTCCTAGCAGACCGACGACCGCGGAGGGTCGCGCCCCCGGCTGCGAACGTTACCCGTGCCTCAGGCGGGAGGCGGTGAAGTGCACCGGTGAATCCCTGAACGGGTGATACGTCGGCGCGCCGGGATGCCCGATGCTGCGTCTGGTGCAATTCCGGCGTCTCATTGCGGCGACGCTCGTCTGTGCCTCGGTCGTCCTCGGTCTCTCCTTTCTCATCGGGAGCGGCAGGGCGAGCACGAGGGCGACGGCGAAGGACACGTGTTCCGCTGCGGACAAGCAGTTCCTGGCGACGGTCTCGTCGAACATGACGCAGCTCGGCTACTGGTCGGACTCGCTCTCCTCGGGCGATGCGACGCCGGCGCTCGTGATCAAGCAGGCGAAGGCTGAGTCGAACCAGGTCTTCGCCTCGACGCCCACCGACCCGTCGCTCCTCACCTCCCGTAGCCTCCTGCGCAAGATGTTCCTCGAGTACGCGGCGGCGGTGAGGGCCAAGGCCCTCGGGGCCAGCCCGGGCAACCACGTCCGCAACGCCTACACGCTCGCGAACGGCGTCCACGAGCTACTCGTGCAGGCGCAGCCGGGAATGACGGCGCAGGGCTGCAACCTCGCGCCGCTGCTGCAGACGTAATCTGCCTGGGTGCTCGAGCGCGTCGAGCGATTCATCCGGTCCCACGATTTGATCCCTCCCGGCGGCGAGGTCACGTGCCTGGTCTCGGGCGGCGCGGACTCGACGTGTCTCTGGCACGTCCTCGGCGAGCTCGGGTACCGCGTCTCGGCGCTGCACGTGAATCACACCCTGCGCGGTGCCGAGTCGGAGGCGGACGCGCGCTTCTGCCGCGAGACGTTCGGCGCGGAGGTGGTGGAGCTGGCCGGCGACACCGAGGCCGAGCTACGGGAGCTGCGGTACTCGGTCGGGCGCGGCCGCCTGCGTGCAACCGGGCACACGGCGAGCGACCAGGTCGAGACGATCCTCTATCGCCTCGTCTCCCGCGGTGCGCCGACCGGCATGGAGCCACGACGCGCGGACGGTGTGGTGCACCCACTGCTGACGGCCTGGCGACACGAGACAGAGGCGTATTGCGCGGAGCATGGGCTCGCGTTCCGCAGCGACACGAGCAACCCCGACACGAAGCGCGGGCTGATCCGCGACCGGATCCTGCCCCTCCTGCGCGAGCTCCATCCCGCGGCGGACGAGAACATCCTGCGCGCGCTCGACACGCGCGCCACGCTGACCCCCGAGCTTGCTGAGCTCATCGCCTCGCCCGTCGGCTCCCGCCGCGTCGACCTCGGCGCCGGCGTGCAGGCCGTGCGCGAATACGACCGCCTCTGGCTCGAGCGCGGGCCGGTCGACCTGGACGGCACGGTCGAGTGGGGGGAGTGGCGAATCACCTCGCGCACGCCCGGTCTCAAAGTGCGAGGATGGAGGCCCGGCGACCGACTCGCCGGGCGGAGGAAGAAGATCCAAGACGTATTCGTCGACGCCAAGATCCCGCGGTCGGAGCGAGAGGCCTGGCCTCTCGTCGTGCGCGGTGACGACGTCGTCGCCGTTCCCGGCATCGTCGAGGACCCGGAGGTGAGGGCTGTCCGTGGCGCGCGTAGGCTCGACGGTGCGCGCGAACCGGAGGAGCAGACATGAGCGCAGCGGAGCTCGAGCGCGCCGTCACCGACGTCCTGATCGACGAGTCGTCTCTGCAGGCGCGCATCCGCGAGCTCGGCGCCGAGATTTCGTCCGACTACGAGGGTCGCGACCTGCTGCTGATCGGCGTGCTCAAGGGCGCCGTCTTCTTCATGTCCGACCTGATGCGCCACCTGACGATCCCGTGCGAGATCGACTTCATGGCGATCTCGAGCTACGGCGACTCGACCGACTCCTCCGGGATCGTCCGGATCCTCAAGGACCTCGACATCAACATCGAGGGGCGCGACGTCCTCGTCGTCGAGGACATCATCGATTCGGGCCTCACCCTCTCCTATCTGATGCGGAACCTCGAGGCCCGGGAGCCCGCCAGCCTGGAGATCTGCGCCCTCCTCACCAAGCCCGACCGGCGCGAGATCGAGGTGCCCGTCCGGTACGTCGGCTTCGAAATTCCCAACCGTTTCGTGATCGGATACGGCCTCGATTTCGCCGAGCGGTACAGGAACTTGCCGTATGTCGGAGTACTCGATCCAGGGTTGATCCAAACCGAGGCGTAACCGACGCCCTAAGAAATGGGTTAAGCCAGCAGCACCGCTGGTACCCTCAATCCCAGAGCTCTCGTGAATCGCTTCTTTCGTAGCGCGCTCTTCCCGCTGATCATCATCGCAGCGTTGGTCTGGCTGGCCTTGCAGACCCTTGGCAGCCATGGACCGAAGGTGACCAAGCAGACCACGGCCTGGGTCTATCAGCAGGTGCAGACCGGCAACGTCAGCGGCACGGTCACGATCGACCCGGGCAAGCAGTCGATCTCGATGACCGACGCGACCGGCAAGAAGTACAGCGTCCACTACGCGACACCGCAGTCCGAGGCCGCGCTCGAGCAGGCGATGCTCAAGCACAACGTCGACTTCAACTCGAAGGGCGTCGGCTCGTCGCCGTGGTGGTCGATCCTGACGAGCCTGCTGCCGTTCGTCCTCCTGTTCGGCTTCTGGATCTTCCTGATGAACCAGGTCCAGGGCGGCGGCTCGAAGGTGATGAGCTTCGGC
>JAICWC010000011.1 GCA_025934995.1 Thermoleophilia bacterium
CAGAGCCTGCTCGACGAGGCGTACGGCTTCGCCCGCGCCGTGTCGGAGCGGAACGGCTCCGTCCTCTTCGTCGGCACGAAGAAGCAGGCCCAGGACGCGGTCGCCGGTGAGGCGAAACGCGTCGGCATGCCGTACGTGAACCACCGCTGGCTCGGCGGGCTGCTGACGAACTGGCGCACGATCTCGGACCGCATCCAGCGGCTGCACGAGCTCCGCGCCCTGAAGCAGGAGTCGCAGCTCGACCTGCTGCCCGCGAAGGAGCGCATCTCGATGGTGGCCGAGCTCGAGAAGCTCGAGGCGAACCTCGGCGGCGTCGCCGACATGCGCCGTCAGCCGGACGCGGTCTTCATCGTCGATCTGAAGAAAGAAGCGCTCGCCGTGCGCGAGGCGCGTCGTCTCAACATGCCGGTGATCGCGCTCGTCGACACGAACGCCGATCCGGACGAGGCCGAGTACGTGATCCCGGGCAACGACGATGCGATCCGCTCGTGCTCGCTCGTCACGCGCGTGATCGCCGACGCGATCGAGGCCGGCAAGCAGAAGGTGACGGCACAGGAGATGGCGCGGCAGCCGGAGCCGGAGCCGGAGCCCGAGCCGGAGCCGGAGGTCGCGGCGGAGCCTGAGGTCGCGGCGGAGCCGGAGGTGGAGGCGGTCCCCGTGCCGACGGGACAGGACCCGCAGAACGAAGGCGCCGCGAAGACGAAGGCGTCGAACGCTCCGACCGAGGAGGTGCCTCAGTAATGGCGGTCGACATCCCGGCCAAGCTCGTGATGGAGCTCCGCGGCGAAACGGGCGCGCCGATGATGGATGCCAAGCGTGCGCTGCAGGAGTCGAACGGCGACATGGAAGAGGCGAAGCGCTGGCTGCGCGAGCGCGGTATGGCGCAGGCCGCCAAGCGCGCGGACCGCGAGACGAACGAGGGTCTCGTCGGCTATCGCATCGCAGGCAAGAAGGGAACGATCGTCGCCGTGGGCTGCGAGACGGAGCCCGTCTCGAAGAACGACGAGTTCCAGTCGTTCGCGAAGAAGGTGCTCGATACCGTGGACGACGGCGGGGTCGGCGCGGAGTCGCAGCTCGACGAGGAGCGCACGGCGCTGACCGCGAAGCTCGGCGAGAACATCGTCGTCGTCGGGTCGGCTCAGTTCACGGCCGGCGACGACGAGCTCGTCACCGGCTATGCGCATCCGCCGGCGAACAAGCTCGGTGTGCTCGTGCTCATGCGCGGCGGCGACGAGGACCTGGGCCGCAAGGTCGCGATGCACATCGCGGCACTCAGCCCGCGGTGGGTGACGCGTGACGTCGTTCCCGCCGAATCGGTGGACGAGGAGCGCGACATCTTCGCCAACTCCGACGAGGTGCTCTCGAAGCCGGAACAGGCGCGCGAGAAGATCGTCGAGGGGATGTTGAACAAGCGTTTCTTCCAGGCAAACGTCCTCGTCGACCAGGAGTGGGTGCACGATTCGTCGAAGACGGTCGACCAGGCGTTGAAGGAGGCCGGCGCCGAAGTCGTCGACTTCGCGCGGCTCAGCGTCAGCTGATGGCACGAGCCAGCTTCCGTCGGGTGCTGCTGAAGCTCTCCGGCGAAGCGCTCATGGGGTCGCGCGACTTCGGGATCGACATGCCGGTTGCGCGCTCGATCGCGCACGAGCTCGCAGGCGTGCGCACGCACTGTCCCGAGATCGCGATCGTCGTCGGCGGCGGCAATTTCTTCCGTGGCCTCGAGGGCGCGGCCGAGGGGATGGATCGCGCCACCGCGGACTACGCGGGCATGCTCGCGACCGTCCTCAATGCGCTCGCGCTCCAGGACATCCTCGAGCACGAGGGCGTCGCGGCCCGGGTCCAGTCGGCACTCGCCTCCGAGGAGGTGGCGGAGCCGTACATCCGACGCAAGGCGATCGACCACCTCGAGAAGGGCCGGATCGTGATCTTCGCCGCCGGAACGGGCAATCCCTATTTCACGACCGACACGGCGGCGGCGCTTCGCGCGCTCGAAGTCGGCGCGGATGCGATCCTTATGGCCAAGAACGGCGTGGAGGGCGTCTATGACGGCGATCCCAGAACAGACCCCGACGCGAAGTTCCTGCCGCGGCTCACGCACCTCGAGGCGATCGAGCGCGGCTTGAAGGTGATGGACACGACAGCGCTCTCGCTCTGCATGGACAACAAGCTGACCATCCACGTGTTCGAGCTCGCCGAGGGCAACATCGCCAGGGTGCTCGCGGGCGAGCACGTCGGCACGGTCATCGAGACACCGTAGGAGGCAACATGGCAACCGTCGACGAGCTGATCAACGACGCGCAAACGCGCATGGGGAAATCGGTCGACCATGCGCGCACCGAGTTCAACACCGTGCGCACCGGCCGTGCATCAGCGTCGCTGCTCGATCGCATCGACGTCGACTACTACGGCACGCCGACGCCGCTCAAGCAGCTGGCGACGATCAGTGTTCCGGAGGCGCGGATGTTGACGATCCAGCCATTCGATCCGAGCTCGATCCGCAACATCGAGAAGGCGATCCAGGAGTCCGATCTCGGCCTGACACCGTCCAACGACGGCAAGATGATCCGGCTCCCGATCCCGCAGCTGACCGAGGAGCGCCGCAAGGATCTCGTCAAGGTCGTCCGCAATCTCGCGGAAGAGGGGCGTGTGGCGGTGCGCGAGATCCGGCGTGACGCGATGAAGCACCTCAAAGACCTCGTCGACAAGGGTGACGTCGGCGCCGACGAGGAGCATCGCGCCGAGGAGCGCGTGCAGAAGCTGACCGACGAGCACACGAAGCAGATCGACGATCTGCTCAAGCACAAGGAAGCAGAGGTCATGGAGGTATAGCGGCCTCCAAGCGACGATGGCCGGCCTCCGAACCTCGATCACGCTGCGCGCTAGCGCGTCCTGCGTCCTTCTATCGCTTGGTGCTCGAGTCTTGGAGACTCGGCCTCGTCACTCGGAGGACCGCTGAGCGCGTCCGCCCTATCGGTCGACATTCCGCGCGCCGTGGCGATCGTCATGGACGGCAACGGCCGCTGGGCGGAGTCCCGCGGGCTCGACGTCGCCGACGGGCATCGCGCCGGCTCGCGCGCGTTGCGCCCGATCGTCGAGACTGCGATCGACGTCGGCGTCGGCTCGCTCGCCGTGTACGCGTTCTCGACGGAGAACTGGACGCGCTCGCCGGACGAGGTGACGGCGTTGATGGAGATCTTCGGCGAGACGATCGATCGCGAGCTGCACGACCTCGCCAAGGAGGGCGTGCACACGAAGTTCGTCGGACGCCGTGATCGCGCGCCTGAGTGGTTGCGCGACAAGATGGCAGAGCTCGAGCGCGCCACCGAGAACGTACGGCGTCTCCATCTGTGGATCGCGTTCGACTACGGCGGGCGTGCGGAGATCGTCGAGGCGGCCCGTCGCGCCGCGGCGAGCGGGGAGGAGCTCGACGAGGAGACGTTCGCGCGGTTCTTCTACGCGCCCGACATGCCGGATCCCGATCTCGTCATCCGCACGTCGGGAGAGTTGCGCGTCTCGAACTTCCTGCTGTGGCAGAGCGCGTACTCGGAGTTCGTGTTCACGGAGACGCTGTGGCCGGACTTCGGCCCGGACGAGTTCCGCGCTGCAATCGAGGACTACGCAGGTCGCCGCCGTAGATTCGGCGGCAGATGAGCAACTTCATCAACCGCGTCCTCATCGCGGTCGTCGGCCTCCCGGTTGTGCTCGGCGCGGTGTGGGCCGGAGGGTGGTGGCTCTTTGCGCTCGTGGCCATCGCAGGCGCGGTCGCGGTGCACGAGTTCGTGCTGATGGCGCGCCCGCTCGCGCCGCTCGCGCCGGCCGCCTACATCGGCGTGCTGCTCGCGCTCCTCGGCGCGGAGCGAGGCCGCGTCGTCTGGATGCTCGGCGGCTTCCTCACCTGCTTCGTCCTCTCGTTCGTGCTGAACACGCTCGCGAAGACGCGTCCACCGGCGACTGCTGCGATCGGCGCGACGGTGCTGGCAGCGGCGTGGATCGGCTTCGGCCTCGGCCATCTCATCCTGCTACGGCGCATGCACGACGAGCCGCGGCTGATCGCCTTCACGGTGCTGCTCGTCGTCTTCGCCGCGGACACGTTCGCCTATTTCGGCGGGCGAGTCCTCGGTCGGCACAAGCTGGCGCCGACGCTCTCACCGGGGAAGACCTGGGAGGGGTTCGTCGTCGGCTCGCTGGTCGGGATCTTCGTCGCGTTCGTCGCGCTCTACCAGGATCGAAATCACTACCTCCTCATCTGGGAGGCGGTCGTGCTCGGCGTCGCCGTCGTGCTCGTCGCGGTCGCCGGCGACCTGTTCGAGTCGATGCTGAAGCGGGACCTGCAGGTGAAGGACACCGGCCGGCTCCTCGGCGGCCACGGCGGCGTGCTCGACCGCGTCGACGCGCTGCTTTTCGCGGCACCTGCCGCGTACTACCTCGTGCGTGCGTTCGGCTACCTGTAGCGAAGCGGACGCGACGTCGTCGCGACTGCCTGCCCGTCGATCGTCGCGGTCGCGACGAGCCGGTACGTGCCGCTGCGCTTCACGTGCAGGGTCAGGCCGGATGCGATCGCGATGCACCGCGATCCCGCGCAGCGCTGCCAGCGATAGGTGACGTGCGTCGGCGGCGAGCTCCACGCCGGCGGTGTCGCGCGGATCCGTTTGCCGACGCGGTGCAAGACCGGTCGCGTCACCGCATGCGGCGCGCAATCGGCCGCGGGCCCGATGTCGCCGGCGGGCGTGTACGTCGACCCGTCGCCCGAGACCGAGAGCGCGAACGTCGGTCCGCAGATCGCCGCGTCCGCCATCGTCGCCACGAACGTCAGGTGCGCCTGCGGCGGCATCACGTTGGCGCCGATCGGCCCGCACTGGATCTGATTGCCGCTCGCCGCGCAAGCGATCGACCCTTCGTTGCCCGTGGTGCCGCCGACGAAGGTCGAGCCGGGAGGTGCTGTGAGCGCGAAGGCGCGCCACGCGGTCGTGCCGGAGTTGTAGAACGCGACGTCGTAATCGCGGCCCGTCGCGACGTAGGTGCCGCTGCCGCCGTCGCCCGCGGCGACGACGAGAGCGGCCAGGACGGCTGCGCTAATCGACAGCAATCAGGTCGACCACGAACACGAGCGGCTCGTGCGGCTCGATCACGCCGCCGGCTCCGCGCGCGCCGTACGCGAGCGCGCTCGGGATCGTCAGCCGCCGGCGGCCGCCGACGCGCATTCCGGCGACCCCCTGATCCCATCCGGGTATGACCTGGCCCTTGCCGAGCTTGAACCGGAACGGCTCGCCGCGGTTCCATGACGCGTCGAACTCCTCGCCCGAGCGGAAGGCGACGCCGACGTAGTGCACCGTCACCGTCTTGCCGGCCGTCGCCTCGTCACCGTCGCCGACGACGATGTCGTCCGCGCCGAGCTCGAACGGAATGTCGCCCTCGGGCTTCTCGATCTCCGGCCGTTCCACGAGGATGGACGGTACATGGAACAGATCAGCGAGCACGTCTGGTGGATGCCGCCCGGCCCACCCGACCGGCCGTCTCTGTGCGCCGTCGTCGGCGAGCGCTGGACGCTCGCGCTCGATGCCGGCGCGTCTCGCTCGCACACACGCGAGTTTCTCGACGGGCTGCCGCAGCAGCCGAGCGCCGTGGTCTATTCCCATTCGCACTGGGATCACGTCTTCGGCGGCGTCGAGATCGGCGGTCTCGTCATCGCGCACACACTGACCGCGCAGAAGCTCGTCGAGATGGCGGCGCGCGACTGGACGGACGACGCGGGCGTCGGCGAGCACATTCGCGAGGAGCTGCCGGCGCCGCGCGTCGTCGAGATCGCACAGGCCGACGTCACCTTCGACCACGGCCTTCTCCTCGACCTCGGCGGAGTCCGCGTCCATGCGCGTCATGTCGGCGGAGCCCACGCCGCCGACTCGTCGGTGATGTTCGTCGAGCGGGACGACCTCCTGTTCCTCGGCGATGCGCTCTGCGATGCGGTGGACGAGCGGCTCGAACGCGAAATCCTCTCCTTCGAGGCACAGCGCTATGTCGAAGGCCATCACCCGGCCGTGAGCACCCGAGTGGAGATCGAAGCGATCATCGCCGAGCAGCGGGACCTACACTGAGTCCGTGAAGCGAGTCGCCCTCCTCGGCGCGACCGGATCGATCGGGCGGCAGGCGATCGAGATCATCTCGGCGCATCCCGAGCTCGAGCTCGTCGCCGCCGCATCCGGGACGACCCCGCTCGACGATGTCGACGCGCCGCTGAAGCAGGTCGGCGGCGACCTGACCGAGCTGCTCGAGCGCGCCGAGCCCGACGTGGTTCTCAACGCCGTCGTCGGCTTCGCCGGCATCCACGCGACGCTCTGGACGCTCGAGCGGGGAATCGATCTGGCACTGGCGAACAAGGAATCGCTCGTGGCAGGCGGCGAGCTCGCGACGCGGCTCCGCGGACGGATCATTCCGGTCGACTCGGAGCACTCCGCGCTCTTCCAGTGCCTCGAGGGCCAGAGCGGCGTCGAGACGCTCGTCCTCACCGGGTCCGGCGGCCCATTCCGCGGGCGTACGCGCGACGAGCTGCAGGACGTGACCGCGGAGCAGGCGCTCGCGCATCCGACGTGGCGCATGGGGCCGAAGATCACGATCGACTCCGCAACGCTCGCGAACAAGGGGCTCGAGCTGATCGAGGCGCACTTCCTCTTCGACGTGCCGTACGACCGAATCGAGGTCGTCATCCAGCCGACGTCGATCGTCCATTCGCTCGTCCGCTTTCGGGACGGAGCAGCGCTTGCGCACCTCGGCCAGCCGGACATGCGCGTGCCGATCTCGTACGCGCTCACGTATCCGGCGCGCGCCGCGACGCCGCTGGAACCGCTCGATCTCACCCGGCTGACGCTCGAGTTCCAGGCCCCCGACGTCGAAACCTTCCCAATGCTCGAGCTCGCGCGTGAGGCCGGAAAGAAGGGTGGGACCTATCCCGCGTCGTACAACGCAGCGAACGAAGTGGCCGTCGCATCCTTCCTGGCGGGGAAGTTGCCGTTCCTCGGCATCGCCGACGTGGTCGCGGACGTCCTCGAGCGGGTCGACGGCTCCCCGGCGCGCGATCTTACGGATCTCATAGCCGCGGACGAAACCGCTAGGCGCTTCGCGCAGGAACAATTGACTCCGGTATGAGCTACCTCGTCGTCATCGTCGGGCTCCTGCTCCTGATCTTCCTACACGAGCTCGGCCACTTCACGGCTGCACGAGCAGTGGGCATCAAGCCGCGCAAGTTCTACGTCGGCTTCCCGCCGGCGCTCGCGAAGGTGACGCGCAACGGGGTGGAGTACGGCATCGGCACGATTCCGCTCGGCGGCTACGTTCGCATCCCCGGCATGCACCGCCCGGCGGCGCGCGACTTCGACGCGTGGATTCGTCCGGCATTGCACGAGGACGCCGCGCTCGCGCCCGTCGCGCAGCGGATTCGCCGACGGCTCGAGGCAGAGGACTACACCGGTGCACGCGACGACCTGCCCGAGCTGCACAGGCTCGTCGAGCTCGCGGCGCTCACGTCCGGCGCACGCCGACTCGCAGAGCGTGCCGTTCGCGAGGTCGACGAGGCGACGGGATACGACGCGTACTGGCGGCAGCCGACGTGGAAGCGGCTCGTCGTCATCGCCGCCGGCCCGTTGGCGAACGTCGTCGTCGCGTTCGTGATTTTCGTCGTGCTGTTCGCGACGGGCGCGCCGACCGGGCCGGCGACGAACGTCGTTGCCGGGGTCGAGGGCGGATCGCCTGCTGCGACGGCAGGACTGCACACGGGCGATCGCGTCGTCGCCGTCGACGGCGTGTCGACGCCGACCTTCGGGGCTGTGTCGCGCACCATCCGCGGCAGCAAGGGCGCGCCGGTCACCGTCACCGTCGAGCGAGACGGGCGCCTGACGAAGCTCGGGCCGCGGCGGACGATCAAGTCGGGCGGACGCTGGATCTGGGGCTTCGAGCCCGCCGCGAAGCTCGAGAGTCACAGCCTCGGCGCGTCGATCGGCAGGTCGGCGTCGGCACTCGGCCGGATCACGACCGGAACGGGCAGTGCGCTCGGCGGTCTCTTCCACAAGAAGGAACGCTCGCAGCTCGTCGGGACGGTCGGCATCGTGCGCGAGTCGGCGGCGGCGCTGAGCGTCGGGGTGCCGTACTACCTGACGCTCGTCGGCCTCGTCAGCATGTCCCTCGCGCTCCTGAACCTCCTGCCCCTGCTGCCGCTCGACGGCGGCCACATCGCGGTCTCGATCATCGAGTCGATCCGCCGCCGCGCGCTCGCGCGCGAGGTCTACGAGCGGGTGTCGCTGATCGGTCTCGCGCTCGTCCTGTTCATCGCATTCATCGCGCTGAACAACGACATTTCACGGCCTGGCTAGACTGAATCCGTGGCAAGCAAGCGGCAGTTGAAGGTTGGAAACGTCGCGATCGGCGGCGGCGCGCCGGTCGTCGTCCAGTCGATGACGACGACCAAGACGTGGGACGTTCCTGCGACGACCGCGCAGATCGCGGAGCTCGCGAGCGCAGGCTGCGAAATCGTCCGCGTGGCGGTCCCGAAGACGGAGGACGCAGAGGCGCTCGGCAAGATCGTCCGCTTCTCGCCCGTTCCGATCATCGCCGACATCCACTTCAACGCGAGCCTCGCGCTGAAGGCGATCGAGCAGGGCGTCGCGGCGGTCCGCATCAATCCGGGCAACATCGGCGGGCCCGACAAGGTCGCCGAGGTCGTGCGCGCCGCGAAGGCGAAAGGGATCCCGATGCGGATCGGCGCGAACTCCGGCTCGCTGCCGAAGCACCTCGAGGAGCTCGCGCATCGCGACCAGGCGGAGGCGCTCGTCGAGGCGGCGCTCGAAGAGGTCAGGCTCCTCGAGAGCCTCGACTACTACGACTTCAAGATCAGCGTCAAGTCGAGCCACGTGCCGACGATGATCCGCGCGTACCGCCTGCTCTCCGAGAAGGTTCCGTATCCGCTGCATCTCGGCGTCACGGAGGCCGGCACGACCTTCAGCGGCTCGATCAAGAGCGCGGTCGGCATCGGCACGCTCCTCGCGGAGGGAATCGGCGACACGATTCGCGTCTCGCTGTCGGCGGATCCGGTGGAGGAGCCGAAGACGGCGTACGAGATCCTCAAGGCCCTCGGCTTGCGCGAGCGCGGGCCGATGATGATCGCGTGCCCGTCGTGCGGCCGCGACAACGTCGGCGTGCACACGCTCGCGGAAGAAGTCGAGCGCAGGCTCCAGGAGTACCCGCAGCATTTCGAGGTGGCGGTCCTCGGTTGCGCGGTCAACGGCCCGGGCGAGAGCGGCGATGCAGACTTCGGCATCGCGGGCGGCCGTGACGTCGGCTTCATCTACGCGCACGGCCGCGTGCTGAAGAAGGTCAGCTCCGACATCCTCATCGACGAGCTGTTCTTCGAGATCGACAAGTGGATCGCCGAGGGCATGCACCGTCCGAAGCGATTGAAGATGGCGAAGCCGGCGGCCTTGGCGATGGCCGAGATGTCGGCGATCCCGCTCGAATAGTCTGAGCGGACAACGCCGATGATCGCCCGGGCATCACAGCTCTTCCTGCCGACGCTGCGCGACGACCCTGCCGACGCGGAGGCCGTCAGCCACAAGCTGCTCGTGCGCGGCGGCTTCATCCGTCAGGTGAGCGCCGGCGTATGGACCTTCATGCCGCTCGGTTGGCGCGTGCACCGCAAGGTCGAGCAGATCATCCGCGAGGAGATGGATGCGATCGGCTCGCAGGAGATGTTCGGCCCCGTGCTGACGCCCGCGGAGCTGTGGAAGGCGACCGGCCGCTACGACAGCAACGAGATCTTCAAATTCCAGGATCGCAGCGGCCGCGACTTCATCCTGCCGATGACGCACGAGGAGACGTTCACCTTCCACGCGGTCGAGATCCAGAGCTACAAGCAGCTGCCGCAGCTCTGGTACCACTTCCAGACGAAGGACCGCGACGAGCCGCGCCCGAGGGGCGGCCTGCTCCGCGTCCGCGAGTTCATCATGAAGGACTCGTACTCGTTCGACCGCGACCAGGCCGGCCTCGATGCGAGCTTCGAGAAGAACCGCGTCGCGTACGACCGGATCTTCGAACGCTGCGGGCTGACGACGTCGTACGTCGAAGCGGAGCCGGGGATGATGGGGGGCAGCGAGTCGTTCGACTATCTCGCGCCGTCGGGCTCCGGGGAGAACGTGCTCGTGACGTGCGAGAACGGCGACTACGCGGCCGACATCGAGATCGCGCAGAGCGTTCCGCGCGCGCCGATCTTCCCTGCGTCTCTCGATGCGCCGGAGGAGGTCGAGACGCCGAACACGACGACGATCGAGGCGCTCGCGCGGCTGCTCGACATCGACGAGGCTGCGACGTCGAAGGCCATGCCGTACACGAAGAACGACGGCACGGTCGTGCTGGCGCTCGTCCGCGGTGACGATCGCCTCGAGGAGGCGAAGCTGCTCGCGGCGTTGCGCGCAGACGCCCGTCCGTCGACCGACGAAGAGATCCGCGCGGCGTTCGGCGCAGACCCGGGGTCGCTCGGTCCGGTGGGCTTCGACGGCGAGGTCGTCGCCGACGAGTTGCTGCGCGACGGCCAGTTCGTCGCGGGCGCAAACCGCACCGGCCGGCATCTGCGCGGCGTCCAGGCGGGCCGTGACTTCGCGCCGCGGTTCGCCGACATCCGCACCTCGCGCGAGGGCGACCGGTGCCCGAGCTGCGGCGGCGCACTCACCTTCCAGACGGCGATCGAAGTCGGTCACATCTTCAAGCTCGGCACGCGGTACTCCGAGCCGTTGGGCGCGACCTTCCTCGACGAGAACGGCGAGGAGAAGGCGATCCTCATGGGCTGTTACGGCATCGGACCGGGACGGATCATGGCCGCCGCGGTCGAGCAGCACAACGACGAGAACGGAATCATCTGGCCGCGGTCGATCGCGCCGTACGACGTACACGTCGTTGCGCTGAAAGGCGCTGAGGAGATCGCCGAACGGGCCGCGGAGACGCTGGCGGCCGCCGGGTACGACGTCCTGCTCGACGACCGCGATCAGCGCCCCGGCGAGAAGTTCGCCGACGCCGACCTGATCGGCTGCCCGATCCGCGTAACGGCCGGAAAGAAGAGCCTCGACGACGGAATGGTGGACGTCAGGGATCGCGCGACCGCCGAGGAGCGGCGGTTAGCCGTTGCCGACCTGGGCAAAGACGCGTGAGGATGGCGCGGCGCCGGCGGTACAGCGAGGAGGGCTTCGGCCCGACGATCGAGTCTCTGATGGCCGAGGCGGGGGTGACCTACCGCGAGCTGGCCGCGCGCACGGGATTGTCCGCCGGGTATCTCAACCACCTCGTGCACGGCAACCGCCCGGTGCCCTCGAACGACGTCGTGCGGACGCTCGCCGATGCGCTCGGCGTCGAGGCGGAGCACTTCCGCGAGTACCGGATCCGCGTGATCACGGAGCGCCTCGAGACGATGCCCGATCTCGTCGATCGGCTGTTCAGGCGCTTCACGCAGTAGCTAGGTTTCCGGCGTGGCGCGCATTCGGTATGCGGACCCGGCCGAGCTCGAGGACGACGACCTTCGGGCCGAGCTGGAGCGCGCGATGCTGCACAGCACGCCGCGCCCCGAGATCCAGGCGGTTCGTGCACGGCAACCCGAGGTCTTGCGCGCGTTCCTTTCGTCGTGGAACGCGCTCTTCCGAAACGGCATCGTCGACCTGACGGTGAAAGAGCTGTGCCGCCTGCGGGTCGCGCAGACGCTCGAATGCGATTACTGAGGGAATCAACGGGCTGTCCGGTCGGGACAGCAATCGCAGCTGGTCGCCGAGGAGAAGCTGCGCGCGCTCGAGAGCTACGAGACGTCTGATCTCTTCAGCGAGCGCGAGCGGGCCGCGCTTCGGTACACGGATGCGATCTGCTGGAACCCGGCGCTCGCGGGCGACGAGTTGTGGGAGGAGCTGCACGGCCACTTCACCGAGCCCGAGCTCGTCGAGCTCGGCTCGTTCATCGGCTACATCTCCGGCGGGCAACGCTGGATCCGCACGCTCGGCATCGGGCACGGTGAGGTGCTGGCCGAGACGACGGTCGGGTTGAGCCCCGAGGCGGCGGCCGTCGTCGCGAGCAATCGCCGCCAGGGCTGAGCACCCGAGCCCCGTTCGCGTTTGACCTCGGCTGCGGCGGCAACGCAGATCGTGTGTCTCTTCGGCTCGCCCGGCGCATCGGCGATCGCACCGCATTCCTCGATCCCGCCGCGGACGTGCTGCAGGCGGCCGCGAAGTCACTGCCGAAGCCGCTGCGGAACGTCCTCGACGGCGTCTGGCTCGGTGCACCCCTCCATCCAGCGCTGACCGACGTGCCGCTCGGCTCGTGGACGGCAGCGTTCGTGTTCGACGCGGTCGGCTCGGACGCGGCGGACGCGGCGCTCGGCGTCGGCATCCTCGGCGCCGTTCCGGCGGCGCTGACGGGCATGAACGACTGGAGTCACCTGCGCGGCGACGCGAAGCGGATCGGGACGCTGCACGCGTTGCTCAACACGACGGGGCTCGCCCTCAACGTCGCGTCGCTCGTCGCCCGGCGGCGAGGCCGTCGCGACCTCGGGCGCGCGTTGTCGAGCGTTGCGTACGGCGGGGCCCTCGTCTCTGCTCACCTCGGCGGGCTGATGAGCTTCGGGCTCGGCGTGCGCGTCAACCGCACAGCGTTCGAGTCGCCGGAGCGCGAGTGGCGGCCGGTCGTCGCCGAGGACGAGCTGCAAGGGCAGGAGCTGAAGAGAGTCGAGGTCGACGGTGAGCCGGCACTCGTCACGCGCGACGGCGACGGTGAGATCTGCGCGATCGCGGCGCTGTGCACGCACCTCGGCGGCCCGCTCGACGAGGGCGAGCGCGACGGCGACGTCGTCACCTGCCCCTGGCACGGCTCGAAGTTCGATCTCTGCACCGGCGAGGTCGTCGCCGGGCCGGCGGTCTTTCCGCAGCCGGTGTACGAGAGCCGCGTCCGCGATGGGCGGATCGAGCTCCGCCCGCTGCAGAACACCTAGCGGTGACCGCGTACGACGCGGTTGCCGGCGAGTACGAGCGCGGCCGGCCGGCGTACGCCGAAGACGCGATCGCGTGCCTGATGGCAGAGGCGGGTCTCGATCGCGACGCAACGGTGCTCGATCTCGGCGCCGGGACGGGGAAGCTGTCCCGAATGCTCGACGCCGCCGGTCCTGCGGTCGTCGCGCTGGATCCGAGCGCGTCGATGCTCGCACAGCTGCGGGCGGTCGCACCACGAGTACGGACTCTCGTCGGCACGGCCGAGGCGATACCGCTCGACGATCGGGCCGTCGATGCCGTCGTCGCCGGCCAGGCATTCCACTGGTTCGATGCCGCAAAAGCACTGGCGGAGATTCATCGTGTCCTGAGGCCGCGGTGTCCGCTCGCTCTGCTCTGGAACAAACGGGACGAGGGAGATCCCGTGCAGATGGTCCTCGCCGAGCTGATCAATCCGCCGGAACGCGCCGCTCTGCGCGGATGGGAGCTCGATATCCCGGCGATCCTGCGCGAGAGCGGGCTGTTCGAGCAGGTCAAGTCGTTCGAGTTCCGGCACGTGCACGCGACAGACGTCGAAGCGCTCGTCGATCGCCTGCGTTCGAGCAGCTATGTCGCCGCGCTCCCGGACGAGCGCCGGCATGTCTTGGAGACGCGCTTACGCGCGAGGCTCGACGAGCTCGGCTCGCCGCGCGAGCTGGCCTACACGACGCTGCTCTACGTCGCGCGGCGACGCGCCGTCACGAGCCGTCGACGATGAGCGTCGCTCAGGGCTGGATCAGTCCGCGCCGGATCGCGTAGCGCGTCAGCTCGACGCGATCGCTCATGCCGAGCTTGTCGAGGATGTTCTGTCGGTGGCGCTCGACGGTCTTGATGCTGATCACGAGCTCGCGCGCGATCTCCTTCGAGGTATACGCCTCCGCGATCAGCTTCAAGACCTGCAGCTCACGTGGCGTCAAGATGTCGAACTCTCGATCCTCGGGGCGGCCGCGCTCGACGAAGTCCTTGACGAGCGTCGAGATGGCCGATGGGTAGAGGAACGACTGGCCGCGCATCGTCCGCCGAGCCGCCTCGACGATGTCCTGGTCGGCGTCCGATTTGAGGACGTATCCCGAGGCGCCGGCCCTCAGCGATTCGAAGAGGAACTGTTCGCTGGCGTACATCGAGAGCATGAGCAGCTTCAACCCGGGCTTGCGCTTGTGCAGTTCTTCGGCCGCCTGGATCCCGGTCGTCTTCGGCATCGAGACGTCGAGGATCGCCAGGTGAACGTCCTCCGCCAGCGCCTTCTTGATCGCCTCGGCGCCGTCTTCCGCTTCGGCGACGACCTCGAGGTCAGGTTGCGCGTCGAGCACCTTTTTCAGTCCGGAGCGGACGATCGGGTGGTCGTCGGCGATGAGGATGCGGGTGACGAGCGGGATCGGCATCAGTCCGCCGCCGCAGGAACTTCGAGCCTGACCTCGACCCCGCCGGTGTCGCTGCGCTTGATCGCAAGCGCGCCGCTGACAAGGAGGGCGCGTTCGCGCATTCCGCGCAGACCGCCGTGCCCGTTCGCGCTCGTCTCGACGCCGGGGAGACCGCGTCCGTCATCGACGACGCGCAGTACGACGCTGTGCGGCCCCGGTTCGAGCGTCACCTCGACGTGCGATGCCTGTGCGTGGCGTGCGACGTTCGTCAGGCTTTCCTGCGCGACGCGGTAGATGGCGATCTCCGCTTCGTCGGAGAGCGGCGGCAGCTGCCCCGCGAACCCGCGGCTCAGGTCGATCCCGCTCTGTTCGGCGAACTTGCGTGTCAGTTCCGTGAGCGCGCTCACGAGACCGAGGTGTTCGAGCATCTCGGGCCGCAGCTCCTGTGCGATTCGCCGGACCTCTTCGAGCGTCTGACGCACGGCGTGCTTCGTCTCCTCGATCTGACGGCGATTCGCGTCGACCGCGAGCGAGTCGAGCTGCAGCAGGACACCCGTCAGCACCTGGCCGACTTCGTCGTGGAGCCCGCGCGCGATCCGCAGACGCTCCGCCTCCTGCGCGCGCAGTGCGCGGCGACCACTGTCGCGGCGCTCGGCCTCGAGGCGGTCGAGCATCTGGTTGTAGCCGCGGACCAGCGCGGCGGCTTCGACCCCGCCGCTTTCCGGCAGGCGTTGCCCGGGCTGGAGGAGGTCGGTTGTGCGCATCCGCTCGACCAACCGGTCGAGAGGCGAGAGGGTGTGCCGCAGGAGCAGGAAGTTGGCAACGAGCATCACGGCGAGCGCGACGACCAGATCGACGCCCTCGAGCAGCGCAATCGGCGCGTGAATCGTCACCGGCGTCACGGCGAGAAGCAGCGTCGCAACAGCGAGCAGGAACGCGTTGATCGCGAACACTCGCCAAAGCAGCGGCAGCCGAGAGAAGCGAATCGTCGGAGGCGTGATCGACCTGTTCTAGCGCGTTGCCGCAGTCGCCGCGGCCGCGAGCCGCCGGCTGCTGCGCTGCCGAGTCGAGGGCGGCGCGACCACGACGGGAATCGGCGTCACGGCCTCCAGCTCGCGGGCGAGCGTCCAGCGCAACCGCCTGTTGGCGAGGCCGGCCGTTCGCGAGCCGAGAAGGATCAGGTCGGCGCCCTCGTCGGCCGCAACCTGGGCGAGCGCCTCGGCGCGGTCTCCGACGACGACGCGACGCTCCGTCCCGTCGCCGAGGTCGCGCGCGATCAGGTCGAGCGTCCGTTCGGCGCCGGCCAGGCGCTGCCGGGCCGTCAGGCTTTCGCGGCCGCCTGCCGGGACGCCGTCGATCACCCTCACCAAGACGAGGCGCAGGCCGAGCCGGGCCGCCATCGCGCGACCGATCGCCGGAGCATCCGCGCCGTCCGGTGTCTCGTCGACTCCACAGATCAGGGTGCCGCCGGTCATTGGTCCTCCTTGCCCAGCCGAGCCGGCACCGGCACCGGCGCCTCGACCGCCAGCACCTTGTAGCGCAGCATCCCGCGCGGCGCATCGACGTCGGCGATCTGTCCACGCCGCAGCCCGAGAATCGCCGCTCCGACCGGCGATGCGACCGAGATCCGGCCGGCGGTCGGATCCGACTCCAGTGGTCCCACGAGCTCCAGCTCGAGCCGCTCGCCGCTCGAGAGCTCGCGCAGACGCACGCGCTCGCCCACGTCGATGCGTCCGTTTCCCAGCTCGGGGTCGACGACGCGCGCGCGACGCAACCGCTCCTGCAGCACTGCAATCCGGCGCTCGAGCATCGCCTGCTCCTCGCGGACGTCGAGGTAGTCGCCGCTCTCTGCCGGGTTCGCCTCGCTGGTCGCCGCGTTCCGCAACCGCTCGGCGATCTGGCGGCGCCCGTTGGTGACGAGACCCTCGAGCTCCTGATTCAGCCGTGCCAGGCCTTCGCGTGTGATCACGCTGTCGGTCATCTCAGACTCCCCTTCTCCGAATGGGCCCGCCGATGCGGACAACGCCCTCACCATCGCCGCTCGCGCGATCGAACGCGATGGGGTCGAGGCCCCAATCTCGCGTCGGCGATCGTCGACGCTGCGTGGAGCGCGAAAGATGGGGTGAGGGATCCATAGGCGTCTCGGCGCCGACCGCGCACCCTGAGCGTGAAAACACGCGAAGGAGCATGTCGATGCAAAACCTCGTATTACGGCCCGCAGAGCAGCCGACGCCCGAGTGCGCAATCGCCCTGTTACTGGTCGACGACGACGCTGGGATGCGATCACTGGTCAGCGCTTCGGTGCGCGCCGCGACCGGAAGAGATGGCAATGATCTCGAGATCCTCGAGGCCGAGGACGGTGCGGAGGCGATTCACCTCGGCCTCCAGCAGCGGCCACAGCTCGCACTCCTCGACATCAACATGCCGCGCGTCGGTGGCATCGACGCGGCGGTAGTTCTCCGTGCACTGCTGCCGCGCCTGCGCCTGGCGCTCTACAGCGGTGACGCGGAGACGCATCGCGAACGTGCGCAGGATCTAGGGCTGCCGCTGTTCGACAAGTCAGATCTCGACCGCGCGACGCAATGGGTATCGATGCAAGCGGCCGTTTCGTTCGGCCGTTCGCCTCGGCGTCAACAGCCGCAGAGGTTCAGCCTCGTTTGCGCGGGCTGCGGGTACGGGATCTGCCGGTCGGATCCACCGGGCCGATGTCCGATGTGCCGCAGCGGAGACGGCTGGCTTCGAAAGTCTCCGCACCCGATCGCCGAGCTCACGTAGAGAGCTGCTTGATACCGTGTGAGCTCGCCGCGGGGCGTGGCGCAGCCTGGTTAGCGCGCTAGTCTGGGGGACTAGAGGTCCCGAGTTCGAATCTCGGCGCCCCGACTACTACCGCCGGCCGCACGAATATCGGTCGGTGGGGAGACCCTCTCCGAGTCGCCAGGCGCAGCCCGCGAACCGAAGACGGGCGGACGTCCGTTGTTGAATTGATGACCGCCGCCATGACGATCGTGTCCCTGTCGCTGCTGCTCAGCATGCTCGCCAGCCTCGGTGCGCTCGCGCATACCCGCAGGGCGGACGTGCAGAAGTCGAGGCAGCGCGCCGAATAGGCGGACGGCGCCGCCACCGGTGCGGCCCTCAACCGACCGTCAGTCGTCGAAGGTCGCAGCCGCGACGGCTGCCCGGCCGCCCGCGCCCGCGACGACCGACACGTAACACAGGGTGGCTCCGCTCAGAACGGGCGGGTAGGCGACCACGGTGTGCGTGCCCGTGATCGTCGCGTGATGCTCCTCGAAGGCCGCATCGTCCGACTCGAACTCGCAGTACGTCCACCAGTACAGACGGATGGGGCGCGCGGTGCTCGAGGTGACGACCACCGCGAGGCTGTTGGGCGACGTGGCCGTGCGGAAGAAGTGCACCTGCTTGCCGGGCTTCGACTGCGCGGGGGCGCCGAGCTGGTGCCACTGGCCCGGCGCCGTCGGGGCCGGGACGGCGAGGGCCAGCGAGGCGAGGAGCGCGATCACCCGGACATTCGTATCCGAGAAATGCCCGAGCCCGTTCTAGAGGACGGAACTGGTCGCTCCCGTGGGTTGAAGGCACTCTGACGAGCGGAGCCGCGTGGTGCCGACTGCGGCCCGCTGACCCGGCGGGAGCGACCGGTGGATGGCGACGCCGACGACGATCGCGCAGACCGCGAGCTCGCCGACGATCCGCAGGCCGCTGCCGTGGCTCCACGCCGCGGCGTCCAGCCACAGGGCGACGGGCGCGAACCAGAGCCACGAGAGGCGCGGCGACACGAGCGCGACCGGCACGAAGAGCAGGACGAGGTAGTGCGGCCAGAGGATCGGGGTTGCGAGGAACGAGACGGCGATCAGTGCGACGAGGAGCGACTGGTCGTCGCGCCAGACTCGAAGGACGGCAAAGACGGCAAGGACGCCGAGCACCGAGACGATCCGTGCAGCCGTTCCGTTGCCGGCCCCGAGCACGCGTTCGAGCGCGTAGATGGAATAGCCGTGCGGGCCTTCGAGGCCGGTCATGCGCCCGACGAGGGTCGGGTACTCGCGCAGGCCCTGCCACCCGATCGCCGCCCAGGCCGCGACGACGGCTGCAAGCGACGAAACGACGGCAACGGCTGCTGCGCGCCAGCGGCGGGTACGCACGAGCCAGAACCACACCGGCCAGAGAAAGAGCTTCGCCGTGACCGCGCACGCGACGAGCAGTCCGAGGCGCGTGGCGCGGTCGCGGTACCGCCAGGCGGCCGACACGAGGAGGAGGAGCGGAATCGAGATCGTCCCGATCCCCGCAGCCTGGAACGTCGGCGGTGCGACGAAGACGAGCCCGTAACAACGTGGATCGCGCACGCCGAGCAGCCGCAGGGCGAGCACCACCGCGAAGATGTTCGCGACGAAGTAGACGATCGGCGCGACGGCGTAGGGGAGGACCGCGAACGGCGCCATCAGAAACGCAGCGACGGGCGGATAGACGAACGGCGCGAACCACTTGTCCGCGACATGCGGCAGCGACGCGATCGCGGGATACGGATCGCCGCCGTGCAGGACGGTGCGGCTCGCGAGCCAGAACGTCCAGAAGTCGGAACGGCCCGGACCGCGGGCGGCGAGCGCAGAGCACCAGCTCACGGCGAGCGCGAGCGGCCACGCGATGAACAGGATCGCCGACCCGAGGCGGCCGGCCGCACCTCTGAACAACCGGGTTGCGGTCACACGACATGAGAGCCGCCCAACGGCGGTTTTCTTTCACCCGATTTGCAGCTGGTCACCCGGCTCGAGGCCGGCAGCGGCGCCCGCTGCGAGCTCGATCGTCACCTTCGCGCGCCGCGCCGCCGCCGTCCGCCACGGCTTCAGCCCACGCACGACCTTGACGACGCGCAGCTCCCGGTCGCAGAAGACGACGTCGATCGGAAAGCGCATGAAGAACATGTGGATCGACCCGGCGGGGCGGAAGAGCATTCCCTCGTCGGCGGGAAGCGACGCCCTCCCCATGAGTCCGCGGAACTTCGGCCAGAAGGTTTCCGCAAGCTCGCATTTCGCGCAGACAACGGTGCCGTCGTCGGCGCGGCGCAGCGTTCTTACCATTCACGAACCTCCCCCGTCGTGGTGATTTTCCGCGCGGAGCGAAAGAAACTCCGCGCGGTCTCGATCTCACGTCCCATCAGCACCAACGGATCTCATCCAGGCGTGAAGGGAGGTGGGTCGCACCACACGATCGTACGACGAGCAGCCCACGAACACGGGCAGGCGATGGCGGAGTACGCCGTCATCCTCGCGCTCGTCTTCCTCGCCGCCGCAGTTGCGTTCGAGCTGCTCGGACCGCCAATCGCAGGGCTGTACGAGAAAGTCGTCGCTTCCTTCACGTAATCGCACGTCGACCACAGGAGTCAGTCAGATGCTCGATTTCGCCATTCAGTGGGTCAAGGACAACATCAAGCGCGAAGACGGCCAGGCAATGGCCGAGTACGGCCTCATCCTCGCGCTGATCGCCGTTGTCGTCGCCGTCGTGATGCTCACGCTCGGCCAGCAGATCACCAGCACGATCAACTCCGTCATCACCAAGCTCACCTCGAGCTAGGACCGGACACGCGGCGACGGGCAGTGCTGCTCGTCGCCGCACCCCTTTCGCCGCCAGCACACACACAGATGTCTCGCCGCCGCCGCAACAGCCTCCACTCAGAGCACGGACAGGCCGCCGTCGAATTCGCGCTGGTCGTGCCGGTCCTGCTCCTCCTCCTGCTCGGGATCATCCAGGGCGGGATCGTCTTCCACAACTATCTGACGGTCACCGACGCGGCGCGGGCCGCCGCCCGGCAGGCGATCGAGGCCCGGGTATCCGGGGTCACGAAAGCCGACGTCCAGCAGGCCGCGTGGGACGCCGCGCCGGATTTGGACCACGGCACGTTGAACGTGGTCACGGCCGACCCCGACTCGCCCGACTTCTCGCAGGGCGGCACGCAGGTCGTCGTCACGGTCACGTATCCCTACTCGATCAACCTGCTCGGCATGGTCGTCGCCTCCGGAAACCTGACGAGCCAGATGACAGGCAGGCTCGAATGAAGAACGAGCGCGGCCAGACCATCCTCCTCACGGTTGTCTTCCTCGTCGTCCTGATGGGCTGCGCCGCGCTGACGCTCGACGTCGGGGTGTGGTTTCGCGAGCAGCGGCAGGCACAGGCAACCGCGGACGCGGCGGCGCTGGCAGGGGCGCAGGCGCTGCCCGCCGACCCGTCCGACGCGCTCGCCTGGGCGCAGCAGTACGCGGATTCGAACGGCGGCGGCGTCGCCGCAGCCGACATCACGCTGCGGAACGATTTCGCGACCGACGACACCGTGGCTGTCAAGGTGACGCGGACCGCACCGAGCTTCTTCGCCAGCATCTTCTCGTTCGGCAACGTCGACGTGCACGCGCACGCGGCCGCGCGCGCCGGCGTGCCCGAGGAGGTCGAGGGCGCAGCGCCGATCGTCGTCAACAAGCTTCATCCGCTCCTCTCCGGACCGGGCTGCCCGTGCTTCCACCAGGAGACGACGCTGCCGCTCGCGAAGACCGGCGCCCCGGGCGCGTTCGGGATGGTCGACTTCGACAACACGGGCAGCAACGGCAACCCCGATCTCGCCGACTGGGTCCAGAACGGGTTCGAGGGGATGCTCGACCTCGGGCCGTACGACTCCGATCCAGGCGCGAAGTTCAACGGCGGCGGCCTCACGCAGGCGCTCGACGCGCGGGTCGGCACCGAGTTGCTCTTCCCGGTCTTCGACACGCTTGACCAGGTCGGCTCGAACGCGCAGTACGACGTGATCGGTTGGGTCGCATTCCATCTCGACTGCTTCGGCCTCGCCGTGGGATCGACCGACTGCACCAATCAGAACGGCAACAACCAGACGCTCACCGGCTATTTCACACGCGCGATCTGGAAGGGCCTGCAGTCGAAGACGAACAAGCACTTGCCCGATTTCGGTCTCTATTCCGTCTCACTCGTCAACTGAGGAACTCATGACCTATCGCATCCGGAACATCCTCATCGCCGTCGGGCTCGCGCTCGTCGCCATGATGCTGACGCTCTTCTACGTCACGAATTACAAGCGCTCGGTGCAGAAGAGCGCGTCGAACGTGCAGGTGTACGTCGCGGCGCACGACATCCCGGCCGGGACGTCCGGCGCCGACATCGTCAAAGGCAACAGCTTGAAGGTCGAGACGGTGCAGCGGAAGGATGTTGTCCCCGGCGCCATCTCGAATCCCGACCAGGTCGCCGGCCTCGTCGCCGCCGCGCCGCTGTTCGCCGGCGAGCAGGTGACGGTCCGCCGGTTCAACGACGTCGCCGCGCAGGGGATCCGTTCCCAGCTGAAGGGAACGATGCGGGCGGTCCAGGTCGCGGGCGACCCGAACCAGCTCCTGGCGGGGACGCTTCAGGCCGGCGACCACGTCGACCTCGTGGCAAATCTGCGCCTCGCGTCGCAGTCGACGAACGCAGCGACCCGGATCGTGCTGCGCGACATCACCGTTCTCACCGGGCCGGCCGACACGTCGAAGGTCTCCCAGAACGGCGGGTCGACCTCGGTGATCCTCGCGGTCTCCGACACGCAGGTGCAGCGGCTCTTCTTCGTCCTGCGGAACGCGGACTGGACGCTCGAGCTCCGGCCGGTCGTGAACGCGGCCGACAGCAACGAGCGGATCGACACCCTCAACACCGTTCTGGAGGGAAAATGATCAGGGTCTATTTCACCGGCGACTGTGACGGGTACGAGGCGCTTCAGGCGTCGCTCGTCGACAGTGAGGAGATCGATGTCGTCGGCGCGAGCGAGCAGGTCGACGCCGCCGCAGCACCGCTCGCGGGTGGACATCTCGACTGCGTGATCCACGCCACGCGGTCGAAGGTGTTCCCCGCCGAGCAGGTGGCCGCAGTCCGCGAGCACACTCGCGCGCCGATCGTCCTCGTCGCCTCCGGCGGCGAGTCGGCCGCGATGCTCGAGCAGGCGCTCGAGCACGACGTCGCGGATGTCCTCTTGCTTCCGCAGATGACGCACACGATCGTCTTCTCGATCCGCAAGGCGTCGCACGCGCGTCGCCAGCTCCAGACCGCGGCGCACCGCGGTCGCGTGATCACGGTGTTCTCGCCGAAGGGCGGCACCGGCAAGACCGCGATCTCGACGAACCTCGGCGCCACGCTCGCAAAGAACGAAGGCAAGCGCACGCTGCTGCTCGACCTCGACCTGCAGTTCGGGGACGCCGCGATCATGCTCGGCCTCGAGCCGGCGAAGACGATCTACGACCTCGTGGTTGCGCCGGGCGAGCTCGACTCCGAGAAGCTCGCCGGGTACGTGACGAAGCACCAGTGCGGGCTCGACGTCCTCGCGGCGCCGCTGCGCCCCGAGGACGCGGAGCTGATCGTCGAGAGCAAGGTGACCGCGCTGATCGAGGTCGCGAAGACCTCGTACGACGCGATCGTCGTCGACACGTCGCCGTTCTTCCACGGCCCGATGCTGGCGACGCTCGACCGAACTGATCAGCTGCTCGTCCTGTGCGGGCTCGACGTGCCGACGCTGAAGAACGTCCGCCTCGCACTGCAGACGCTCGAGCTGCTGTCGTTCCCCGCCAGCCGCATCGAGTACGTCATGAACCGCGCGAGCGCGAACGTCGGGCTCAAGACCCGGGAGGTCGAAGAGGGCCTGAAGGTGAAGGTCGGCCACGAGCTGCCGCTCGACCGCAACGTGCAGGTCTGCGTCAACCGGGGCGAGCCGGCCGTTCTGGCCGATCCCCGCTCCGACTTCGCGCGCGGCATCACCGCTCTCGCAAAGCAGGTGGCGCCGAAGAACACTGCGACCCGGCAGGCGAAGAAGGGCCGGATGCTGAGCTTCGCGAGGGCCTGACGTGGGGCTGCACGACAGGCTCTCGCGGAGCACCGCCGTCAACGGCGCCGTCGCGGAGGCGACGGCGCCGGCATCGGCGGTCGACCCATACGCCGACCTCAAGGCGCACGTGCATCACGCGTGCATCGCGAAACTCGGCCCGGAGCTCTTCAATGACAACCCGCAGAACCTCAACGACGCGGTCTACCGCGCTGTCACCGAAGAGCTCGCGATCACCGACACGCCGCTGACGCGCGAGGAGCGTCGCGAGCTCGTCCGTCAGCTCACCGACGACATCCTCGGCTACGGCCCCCTCGAGCGCTATCTCGCCGACGACACCGTGACCGAGGTCATGGTCAACGGCGCTGAGAACGTCTGGGTCGAGCGCGGCGGCAAGATCGAGCGCACGCCCTCGCGCTTCGTCGACGACGCGCATCTGATGCGGATCATCGACAAGATCGTCTCGCAGGTCGGACGGCGCGTCGACGAGGCATCGCCGATGGTCGACGCACGTCTCCCCGACGGGAGCCGCGTCAACGCGATCATCCCGCCGCTCGCGCTGAGCGGTCCGACGTTGACGATCCGGAAGTTCTCGCGCGACCCGTACACGATCAACGACCTCATCACCTTCGGGACGCTGTCGCCGCGTGCTGCGCAGTTCCTCGGCGCGTGTGTCAAGGGGAAGCTCAACATCCTCATCTCCGGCGGCACGGGCACCGGCAAGACGACCACGCTGAACGCGGTCTCCTCGTTCATTCCGGGCGACGAGCGCATCGTCACGATCGAGGACGCGGCCGAGCTCCAGATGCAGCAGCAGCACGTGATCACGCTCGAGTCGCGCCCGCCGAACATCGAAGGAGTGGGGGAGGTGCGGATCCGCGAGCTCGTGCGGAACGCACTGCGCATGCGCCCCGACCGGATCATCGTCGGCGAGGTTCGAGGGCCGGAGACGCTCGACATGCTCCAGGCGATGAACACGGGCCACGAAGGCTCGATGACGACCATCCATGCGAACTCGCCGCGCGATGCGCTGGCGCGGCTCGAGACGCTCGTGCTCACCGCCGGCGTCGAGCTGCCCCACCGCGCGATCCGAGAGCAGATCGCGAGCGCGTTCGACGTGCTCGTACAGATCGTCCGCCTCGTCGACGGCACCCGGCGCGTCAGCTGCATCAGCGAGGTGGTCGGCATGGAGTCCGAGGTGGTCACGCTCCAGGATCTGTTCGTCGCGGCGTCGCCGAGCGAGGACGACGCGGCACGCGCCAAGCGGCTGATGACGCCGCTGCGCGCGACCGGGCTGAAGCCGCACTTCCTCGAGAAGCTGACCGCCAACAACGTCGTGCTCCCCGCCGGCTTCTTCGCAGGCGACGACGAGGACGTGCGCGCCGCGTTCACCGTCAACGGGTACGGACAGTGAGGCGGCTCCTCCTCGTCGCGCTCGTCGCACTCGTCGCCGCGTCGCCCGCGGTCGCCGGCGTCCGCATCAGCGGCGTCGACACGAGCGGCTACCCGCAGATCCGCCTGACCGTCGTCTCGCCCACGCAGCCGCGCGTCCGCGAGAACGGCACGCCGCTCGTCGGCGCGCAGACCGCCAATCTCGGCCGGGCGAAGAGCGTCGTGCTCGCCGTCGACCGGTCGCAGTCGATGACCGGCCGGTCGCTCCGCGACGCCACGGCTGCCGCACGCGCTTTCGTGGCGGCGAAGGGCGGCCACGACCGGATCGAAGTGATCGCGTTCGGCCGCGAGGCGCTCGGCCTGACGAAGTTCTCGAGCTCGGGCGTGGACGCCGACGCAGCATTGGCGGGCCTGCGCGCCGACTCGCGCTCCGGCACGGCTCTCTACGACGCAATCGTCCGAGCCGCCGGCGCGCTGCGCCGGGAGGATCAGCCCGGGCACGTGATCATCGTCGTCACGGACGGGCGCGACGTCTCGAGCACCGCGACGCTCGACGCCGCCGTGAATGCCGCGAATCGCGCGCGCGCCGCCGTCTACGCGATCGGCATCGCCGGGCCGGACTTCACCCCTGAGGCCCTGCGGCAGCTCGCCGCCCGCACGGGCGGCGCGTATCTCGAGGCGCAATCGACGGCGGAGCTCGCTGCGTTGTACGCGCGGATCAGCGATGCCCTCGTCCACACGTGGCAGATCAGCTACGTGACGGCGGCGCGCCCCGGCGACCAGCTCGAGCTCCGCGCCGCCGCGCCGGGGCAGGGTTCGGCCACGCGCCGGTTCCTCGTACAGACGAGCGGCCTGAACCATCCGCCGTCGGTGCAGGCGCCGAGTGTCCTGCCGCGCAGTGCCTGGAGATCGGGCACCGCGCCCGCAGTGCTCGCGCTGGCGGTCGGCGTGCTCGTCCTACTCGCGATCTGGTTCGCGATGGCGGCCCGCCATGGAAGCTGGCTGAGCGCCCGCATCGCGCCGCATCTCGGAACGCCGCAACGCCTCAGCAGCCGTGGGAAGCGGCGCCGGCAGGGCCAGTCGCTCCGCAAAGCCATCGTTGCAACGACGGAGAACGCATTCGCGAACGTCCGACAGTTCCGTGCGCTGCAGGCGCTCCTGACCCGCGCCGACCTGCCGCTGCTCGCCTCCGAGCTGCTCTACATCTGCGTCGGCGCCGGCTTCGTCCCGGCGTTGTTCGCCGCAGTGGCCGGCGCTCCAGCCGTGCTCAGCCTGCTCCTGATGCTCGTCGGCGGCTCGCTGCCGATCGGATGGGTCGCCTACCGCGCGCGGAAGCGGGCGAAGGCATTCGACAATCAGCTCCCCGACTTGCTGATCACGATCGCGGCGACGCTCAAGGCCGGTCACTCGTTCCGGCAGGCGATCCAGGCGGTCGTCGAGGACGGCGCCGAGCCGGCGGCCAAGGAGTTCCGGCGCGTGCTCACCGAGACGCGGCTCGGGCGCCCGATGGACCAGGCGCTCGCCGAGATGGGCGATCGGATCGGGTCGAAGAACCTCACCTTCGTCCTCAACTCGGTGACGATCCAGCGTCAGATCGGCGGCTCGCTCGCCGGGCTCTTCGACATGGTCGCGGAGACCGTCCGGCAGCGCCAGCAGTTCGCGCGCAAGATCCGCAGCCTCACCGCGATGGGCCGCATGTCGGCCTACGTGCTCGGCGGCCTGCCGTTCGCCGTCGCGATCCTCATCAGCGTCATCAGCCCGGTGTACATGGCGCCGCTCTGGCACTCGAGCGTCGGCCACGACCTGGTCGGCCTCGGCTTCGTGATGCTCGCCGTCGGCGGCGTCGTCCTTCGCAAGATCGTCTCCTTCAAGGGGTAACTCGATGCTGCTCTTCGCAATGCTCACGCTCGGCCTCGCGGTGTTCCTCGTCGGCGAGGTGGTGACGATGCCGCAGCGGCGGCGCGCGATCGCGCTCAAGCGCGCCGCCGCCTACGGCGCCGTCCGACACGAGACCGGCCAGGAGGTCGAGCGGTTCAAGGAGCGTGTGCTCGTCCCGGCCGTCGAACGCCTCGCCGCGCTCGCGCTGCGCGTCAACCCGAAGGCCTCGGCAGACGCGATCGGGTCACGGCTGATCGCGTCCGGCCTCTCGTCGCGCATCTCGACGGCGCAGTTCCTCGCGGTGAAATCGGGCGCGGCCTTGGGTGGGGCGATCACGGCGGTAGCGCTCGGCGTCGCCGTCGGCCCGCTGGCCGGCGTCGTTCTCGTGCCGGTCTTCGCGGGCGCCGGATTCTTCGCGCCGGAGACATTCCTGACGCTGAAGATCAAGGCGCGCCGCGAACAGATCCGCTCCGAGTTGCCGGACGCGCTCGACCTGCTGGCTGTATCGGTGGAGGCAGGTCTCGGGCTCGACGGCGCGATCGCGAAGCTCACCGAGCACATGCAGGGAGCGCTCGTCGACGAGTTCGCGCTGACGCTCGGCGAGATGCGCATCGGGGAGTCGCGCCCGGACGCGCTGAAGAAGATGGCCGAACGCGTTCCTGCGCCGGAGCTCGCGTCGTTCGTACGTTCGGTCCTGCAGGCCGATCAGCTCGGCATCTCGCTCGGCCGCATCCTCCGCGTGCAGGCTGCGGACTCGCGTCTGCGCCGCCAGGCCGCGGCCGAGGAGAAGGCGATGAAGGCGCCGATCAAGATGCTCTTCCCGACGGCGCTCTTCATCTTCCCGGCGATGTTCATCGTCATCCTCGGGCCGGCGGTCCTCAACTTCACGCACTCGGTGGTGTCCGGGCGATGACGCACGAGACCGAGAGCGGGTTCGGCAGCGGCCTCCGGGCGCTGATCGACCGCAAGGCGGCGGAAGAGGAAGCGCTCGACGTCGAGGAGCAGGTCGAGCCGGCCCCCGCAAAACCGGCGCCCGTCCTCGACGTCATGTCGCTGCAGACCGAGCTCGAAGCTGCCCTGGCCCGTGAACAGGACCTGCGTGGCGCCCTCGAGCATCAGGTCGCCGTGTACGAGCGCGAGCGTGCCGAGGAGCAGAACCTCGCGTTGCGGATCGCAGAGCTCGAGCAGCAGCGCACCGAAGCGCCGCCGGAGCTGCTGCAGCTGCGCGAGGAGCTCGACGCGGCGCAGGAGCGCGAACGGCGCCTGCAGCAGGCGCTCGAAGAGCAGAGAGAGGCGCAGGAACGCGAGCGGGCCGAGGGGAACGACCTTGCGGTTCGTGCAACCGAGCTGGAGCAGCAGGTCGCGGAGCTGACGCAGCTGCGCGCAGACGTCGAGGAGCAGCAGGTCCTCCTCAAGATCCAGCGCGACCAGTTCGAGGCCGAACGGGCGGAGCTCGCCGAAGCGCGCGCGACGATCGTCGCCGAAGAGGCGCGCGTCACCGAGCTCGCGTCGCACATCGACTCACGCCGCGGCGAGCTCGAGTCCGCGGACGAGGAGCGGGCGCAAGCGAGCGCGCATCTCGCGCAGCAGCTCGCAGCCCTCGCGGAGCGCGAGCGCGAGCTGAAGCGCGAGCGTGCGGCGATCGAGCAGGTGCGCGAGGAGCAGGAACAGCGCTTCGTCGCCCGCGAGAGCGCATTGCGCGAGCTCGACAACGCGACGCTGCAGCGCCAGCAGTCGGTTGCGCAGCGCGAGGTCACGCTCAGCGGCGCGTCTGCGGAGCTGCAACGCGAGCGCGCCCGGATGCAGGAGCTCGCCGACGGGCTGTCACAACGCGAGGCGATGCTGACGAAGAAGCTCGACGCACGCGAGCGGATGCTCACCAACGGGGAGGGGGCGCTCGCCGCGTGGGAAGCGCGCCTGCGGGAGCAGTCGGAGCGGCTCGAGCGCGAACGCGCCGGCCACGGCAACGCCTCACAGGAGGCGTTCGCGCTCCTCGCAGAGCTCGAGCAGCGCGAGGCGCGGCTGGCAGATCGCGAATCCCGCCTTCTGGACGCCGAGGACGCGGTCGCGGCCCGTTCCGGGGAGCTCACGAAGGCCCAGGAGGAGCTGCGGATCCGCGAGGCGCGGCTCCTCGCCGACGTCGAGCTCCGCGAGGACAAGCTCGACGCGCGCGAGCGGAACATCGGCGAACGGGAGGAGCTGATCGAGTTCCGGGAGCGGGACGTGCGGGAGTACGTGGGCCAGATCCAGGGGGTTCTCGGCGAGAGCCGGAGCGTGGCGTGAAAGTCACTCGTTCGGTGCTCGTAAACCCCGGCCCGACGACCGACATCTTGGGTGCCGTCAGCACCGGGTCGTAAGAGGGGACACCGCATGGCCGCAGTGGAAAGCGCCACACCAGGCGCGACAACCCAGGATCTCTACAGCCAGTACAGCCGGCAGATCTACTCGTACTGCCTGCACAAGCTGCGCTCGCGGGAGGACGCCGAGGACGCCGTGCAGACGACGTTCATGAACGCCTTCCGCAGCCTGCAGCGCGGTGCCACGACCCAGTTCGAGCAGGCGTGGCTCTTCAAGATCGCCCAGAACGTCTGCTTCGCGCGGCAGACCTCGTCGTCCAAGCGGCTGCGGCTCGAGGCGCCGAACGACTTCGACGCGCTGCAGGAAACCGTCCCGGCGCGCGACGGCGAGCAGCCGCTCGAGCTGATGGGGCTCGAGGAAGCGCTCGAGCAGATGCCCGAGAACCAGCGCCGCGTCATCCTCATGCGCGAGTGGCAGGGACTTTCGTACCGCGAGATCTCCGAGCAGCTCGATCTCTCGCAGGCGGCGGTCGAGATGCTCATCTTCCGCGCCCGTCGAACGCTCGCCGGCGCGCTCGAGGAGCCGGGGGAGGTGCGCGAGAGAAAGGTCCGCGCCGGCCGCAAGGTCGGGGCGCTCGGCTCGCTCCTCGGCGCGCTGAAGACGCTCTTCGGCGGCGGTGCTGCCATCAAAGCTGCATCGATCGCAGCGGCCGCAATCGCCGTGGTCGGCGAGAGCGCGAACCACACGATCGTCCGGCACTCCGCCGCGGTGAAGGCCCGGCGGGTGGCGGTGGAAGCTGTCGCGGGCAAGGCGAGCGCGCCGGTGGCGTCTCGTGCGCAGTTCCGCGCGCGCGCGGCGTCGGCCGTCGCCGGATCACCCACGGCGCCCTCGCGGGTCGCAGAGCGACGGCACACCGTCCGTCCGCACGCCGCTGCGAAGGCCGGCTCCGCTGTCGCCGCCTCGAGGCCGCGCCGCAGCGCGCACCCGCGCGGCGTCGAGCCCGTCGTCGCCGCCGCGGCAGCCCCGGCCGTCGTCGTGCAGACGCCGGCTCCGGCTCCGCCGGCGGCTGTGACGACCCCTGCCGAGCCCGTCGCTGCACCTGCAGCGGTGCAGCCCACGGCCGTTCCCGTTGCGCCGTCGACGCACGAGGATCCGCCGAAGAACGACGACCGGCACACGACGAGCATCTCGCCGCCGGCGCAGCCGGCGAGCGAGGACAAGAGCGAGCGGGGGAACGGCAAGGGCCAGTTGGAGCCGCAGCCCGCGCCGGTCGTCGCCGCTCCGGTCGTCACGGCCGACGTCGTCACCGCTCCGGTCGTAACGACGACGGCGCCTCAGGCGGCGCCGCCGGCCGCTCCGCCCGCCTCCGACGACCACGGCAACGGCGACGGCGACGGCGACGGCCATGGCAACGGAAACGCGCGCGGGCACGACAAGTAGCGAATAATCCGAAGCGTGACCGAGGCTGCCGGCGCGCGGCTCGTCGACGTGCTGCAGGAACGTGCGCGGCAGCTCGTCGCGCGCGCCGGGGCCGATGCCTGCGTCATCTCGCGAGTGCTCGGCGACGTCCTGATCATCGTCACGCGCGTCACCGCGGATGCTGCACCGCTCGAGCTCGGTCAGGGTTTCCTCGTCTCGGACTATCCGGTGACCGAGGCCGTGCTCCGCACCGGCGAACCGGCCGTGCTCACGCTCGACGACGACGACGTCGACGCCGCCGAGGCGCAGCTGCTCCGCGACATCGGCTACGCGACGCTGCTGATGCTCCCGCTCGACGTGGTCGGCGAGCAGTGGGGTCTCGTCGAGCTCTACCGGCGCGCCGCCGACCGGTTCGGCGCAGACGAGATCGCCGCCGCGCAGTCGCTGACACGCGTCGAGGTCTAGCGGACGACGACGTCCGCCGAGCAGCTGTGCACGAGTGCGCGCAGCGGCTCGCCGACACCGCGCAGCTGCTCGTGTGCTGCATCGATCTCGATCGTCGGCCACGCCTCGAGCCCGAGCGACGCGGCGCCTTCGTCGGAGCCGATCGAGAGCAGGTCGTCGACGGAGAGGATGTCCCGACGACCCGTCTGACGGCGGGCGATCCCGTCCAGCTCGCGCAGCTCCTCGAACGGATCGATGCGAACGTTCGAGTCAGAGCCGATGCAGAGGCCGATCCCGCGGTGCAGCACGCGCGAGATCGGTAGGAAGCCGTCGCCGAGGTTCGACTCGGTCGTCGGACACGCGCAGATGCGTGCGCCCGCCTCGGCGAGCAGGTCGAGCTCGCGTCCGTCGGCATGCGTCGCGTGGACGATCGTCGTGCGCGGCGAGAGGCAACCTGTCTCCGCGAGAAGCTCGACCGGACGGAGCCCGTGGTCGGCGACGCACTCCTCGATCTCGCGGGGCTGCTCGTCGGCGTGCACGTGCAGCGGCAGGTCGTGCGAATGCGCGTACGCGCCGAGCTCCTCGAGCCAGTCGCGCGGGCACGCGCGCACGGAGTGGGGGGCGATGCCGACGCGCGCGCCGCTAGCACGCAGCGACTCGAGCTGCTCGAGATAGTCGACGACAGATTTCTGCCGGAATCGTTCGATCCCCCCGCGCGCGTAAGCGACGTAGAGGAGCACGATCTCGATCTCTGCCTCGGCCGCCGCCTCGGCGGCGGCGAACGCCTCCTCGAGCCCGAGGTAGTGGAACTCGCCGACGGCCGTGTACCCGGCGTGACGAAGTTCCTCATATACCGCGACATACTCGTGACGGACCTGCGACGGGGACTGTCCCCGTGCGAGCTGCAGCATGGCGTCGCGCCACGCCCAGAAATCCGAGCCCTCCGCCCGCCCGCGCAATGCGCGTTGAAAGGCGTGGCAGTGCGCGTCGACGAACCCCGGCAGTTGAAAGGTGTCCGCCACCTGCGGGAGGATACGGCGGTTGCTGTGGCGCCTACTGGTCGTGGGGCTCGCGTCGGCTGGGGTTGCCCTGCCTGCCGCTGCGTCCGCGTCGACGCCGCCGTCGATCGCGATCTTCTATTACCCGTGGTATTCGACGCCGAAGGTCGACGGCGTGTGGGAGCACTGGGACCAGAACGGCCACCGGCCCCCGCGCAGCCTGTACTCGCGGTTCTACCCGGCGGACGGCCCGTACTCGAGCTCCGATCCGGCAGTGCTCGCACGGCAGATGTCGGAGATCTCCGACGCCGGGATCGACGAGGTCATCGTCTCGTGGTGGGGACGCGGCTCGTGGGAGGACATTCGACTGCCGTCCGTCATGGCTTCTGCGCGACGCCACCATCTCACCGTCGCGCTCCACCTCGAGCCGTACGACGGGCGCTCGGCGAGCACCGTCGCGGGCGACCTCGCGTACGCAGCCTCACTCGGCATACGCGATGTCTACGTCTACCAGCCGGACGATCTCAGCATCTCGGACTGGGCATCGGTGCGCGCGCAGGCGCCGCCGGGCATGCGGCTCTTCGCCGGCACGCACCTCATCGGCTTCGCTGCGGCCGCCCACTTCGACGGCTTCTACACGTACGACTTCGTCAGCTTCGGAGCCGACAAGTTCGCGCGGCTCTGCCAGGAAGCCCACGCCGTGCATCTGCTGTGCGCGCCGAGCGTCGGTCCCGGCTTCGACGGACGGCGCGCCGGCGAGCAGCCGGTGCTCCGTCGCAAGAGCGGAGAGACCTACGACACGCTCTGGACGGCTGCGCTCACCGCCGCTCCGGACGTCATCACCATCACGAGCTTCAACGAGTGGGGCGAGGGGACGCAGATCGAGCCCGCCGGGCCGCACAGCGGGTACGGCTCCTATGACGGCGCCTGGGGCCTGACGGGAACCGCCGCCGAGTACGCGTACCTCGCTCGCACGGCGTACTGGACGGCGCGGGCCCGCAGCGCTGGCGTCCGAGCTCCGTAGCCCATACTTGACCCATGTCGGCCCGCGCTGTCCCGGCTCCGCTCGCGCAGCTTCCGAACGCCCTGACGCTGAGCCGCCTGGCGGTGATCCCCGTCTTCGTGGCGCTCATGATCCGCGCCGGAGATGCGCACAGCTGGCCGGCCGGGATCGTCTTCGGCGCCGCCGGGATCACCGATCAGGTGGACGGCTTCCTCGCGCGGGCCTGGCGGGTCGAGTCGCGGTTCGGGAAGATCGCCGACCCGCTCGCCGACCGGCTGATGATCGATGCCGCCGTCATCCTGCTCGTCGCATACGGACGGCTGCCCTGGGCCGGGCTCGCCGTCGTCGTCGCGCGCGACCTCCTGCTGCTCATCGGCTGGCGGGTGCTGGCGCCGCGCGGGATCGAGCTCGACGTCAACCTCATCGGCAAGGGAGCGACGTGGCTTCTCTATGCCGCGATGGGCTTCCGGATCGTCACGCACGACCACACCCGGTGGCCGCTCTGGCTCTTCTGGATCGGCCTGGGCGCCGCTGTCCTCGCTGCGATGTTCTACGTGCGCGACGCCCGGAAACGATTGGCTTCATGAAGGCCGTCGTCATGGCGGGGGGCGAGGGCACGCGCCTCCGGCCCCTCACCTCGAATCAACCGAAGCCGATGGTGTCGATCGTCGGCAAGCCGTGCATGGAGCACATCCTCGAGCTGCTGAAGCAGCACGGGATGGACGACGTGATCGTCACCGTTGCGTTCCTGCCGCAGGCGATCCGGTCGTACTTCGGCGACGGCTCGTCGCTCGACATGAACATCGGCTACTCGGTCGAGGAATCGCCGCTCGGGACGGCCGGGTCGGTGCGACTGGCCGCGGACCGGCTCGACGACACGTTCCTCGTCATCTCGGGCGACGCGCTCTGCGACGTCGACCTGACGCGGTTGGTCGAGTTTCACCGCGAGAAGGGCGCGTCGGTGACGATCGGCCTCAAGTCGGTCGACAACCCACTCGAGTTCGGGATCGTCGTCACCGACGATGAGGGGCGGATCGAGCGCTTCCTCGAAAAGCCGTCGTGGGGCCAAGTCTTCTCCGACACGATCAACACCGGCATCTACGTGCTCGAGCCGGAAGTGCTCCGGCACATCCCCACCGATCGCCCATACGACTTCTCGAAGGAGCTCTTCCCGCTCTTGCTCGAGATGGGAAGGCCCATGTACGGCTTCGTCCTCGACGGCTACTGGCAGGACATCGGCAACCTCGACCAGTACCGGCAGGCGAACTTCGACGCCCTCGACGAGCGCGTGCGGCTCGAGATCGGCGGCATCCGCATCAAGGGGAACATCTGGCTCGGCGAAGGCGTCGACCTGAACGATCTCGACCAGATCGAAGGGCCCGCATATCTCGGCAACTACTGCCGCGTCGCGCCCGACGCATCGATCGGCCCGTACTCCGTGCTGTCGACGAGTGTGACGCTGCGCGAACGCGCGCGCGTCGAGCGAACGATCGTCGACGCCTCGACGTACTTCGGTCGCAGCACGGTCGTGGCGGGAGCGATCATCGGCCGCGCGTGCGACCTCCGCTCGCACGTACGAGTGCACGAGGGCGTTGCGATCGGCGACGAGGTGTCGATCGGCAGCGAGAGCGTGATCATGCCCGGCGTGCGGATCTATCCCTACAAGGAAGTCGAAACGGGCTCCCAGCTGTTCGAGTCGCTGATCTGGGAGTCGCGCGGAACGTCGCGCATCTTCCGCCAGCAGGGCGTTTCGGGCCTCGTCAACGTCGACCTGACGCCGGACGTCGCCGTACGACTCGCCGCCGCGCTCGGCACCGCGCTGAAACGGGGCGCGCGCGTCGTCGCGTCGCGCGAGGGGACGCCGGCCGCGCGGATGATCAAGCGCGCGATGCTCTCGGGCATCGCGTCGACCGGGGTCGACGTCTCCGACCTGCGCGTCATCCCGGCGGGAGTCGCGCGCCACCTCATGAAGGCGGAGGGGCACGAGGCCGGCTTCCACGTCGGCACGAGCCCGAACGATCCTGAGGCGGTGCGCATCCAGTTCTTCGAGGCGCCGGGCATCGAGATGAGCCAGAAGATGCAGCAGGAGGTCGAGAAGCATTTCGCCCGTGGCGAGCTGCGCCGCGTCTCGTCCGCCGAAGTCGGCGCGATGTCGTATCCGGCGCGCGTTCACGAGAGCTACGCGAGCGATCTGCTGCGCAGCATCGACGTCGAGCTCGTGCGCGCACGCGGCTTCCGGCTGGTGGTCGACTACGGATTCTCCGCGGCGTCGTACGTCCTGCCGCTCGTGCTCGGGCCGCTCGACGTCGAGGTGGTCGCAGCGCACGCATTCCCGCGCGAGGGCGAGACGGGCCCGACCGGCCTCGCCGCGGCGATCGGACAGACGAAGCGTCTCGTCGGCGCAGTCGGCGGCGACCTCGGCGCCGTCTTCGACCGCGCCGCCGAGCGGCTCTACCTGATCGACGAGCAGGCGCACGAGATCCCGGTCGAGCAGGCACTGCTCCTGTTCGTCCGGCTGCTCGAGTCGAACGGCGTCCGCGGGAAGATCGCGTTCCCGGTCACGGTGACGAGCCAGGTCGACCGGCTGGCCGAGGGGTCGGAGCTCGAGGTGATTCGCACGGCGCACTCGCTGCCCGCGCTGACGCGGGCGGCCGCGAACGACGGCGTCGTCTTCGCCGGCGCGCTCGGCGGCGGCTACGTCTTCCCGGAGTTCCTGCCGGGCTACGACGCGGTCGCGAGCCTCGTGAAGCTGCTCGAGCTGCTCGCGCCCGTGCGCCGTCCACTCTCCGAGCTGATCGCGGAGCTACCGCGGCCGACGCTCGTCCACCGGCAGCTCGCCTGCCCGTGGGGGCTCAAAGGCCTCGTCATGCGCCTTCTCAACGAGCGCATGGCCGGCCGCGACCTCGACCTGACCGACGGGATCAAGGTCTTCGACGAGCGGGGCTGGGTGCAGGTGCTCCCCGACCCGGACGAACCGCTCATCCATCTGTACGCAGAGGGCGCTTCGCAGGAGGAGTCCGAGGGGCTCGTCGCCGAGCTGCGCGCGGTCGTCGAGGAGATCGAGCAGGGGCAGGGCGAGCTCGTCGCTCGCTAGCTCGCGCGCAGGCGCGCTCGCTGGGAGGGGGAACTGCGCGCACCGGAGAGCGCGGTCTCCGGTGCGCTCCGTGCAGAAGGTCGCTTGTCGCCCGCCGTGGCGCGGCGCCTACGGCGCCGGGCCAGGGAGCGGGATAGGCGAACGCGAATCTCGATCCTCGGCGCGCCACCGCTTGAACAGCGACTATTTCGCGGGCACGAAGCGACCGAAGCCGACGAGATTGACGCCACGGACGCGGTATGGGCCGGGCTTCGCCACACGCAGGGACGTCGCACGCGTTACGGCGACCTTCCGGTTCGCGCTCCAGACCTCGTACGACGCTGCGTTCGGGACAGTCGTCCAGGAGAGCGTCCGACGGTGGAGCGTCACGCGCGCAGGCGCCAAGGGTGAGCAGTCACCGTTGAACTGCGCCCTCGCGTCGAACAACGGCCGGTCGAAGGCGGCCTTGAACCCGTCAAGGAACGTTTGCGAGGTGTTCGGGTAGGCGTCGTAGCCTCTGCCGTTCTCCTTGTTCTGCGCGAGCCAGTCCACGGCAGCGATTCGGGGGTAACGACCGGATTGCAGCACCGCGGCCGCATCCTCGACCCACTGGGCCTTCGACTGTTCACTCGGCATGTTGTGCAGCCCCATCTCCTCGATCGAAACGGGTCTTGACCCGAGTGCGGTGATCTCGGCGTAGCCGCCCTCGTAGGGTGGCTGAAGCGCGCCCGCGAGCTTCTGCTCGAACGACTGCGGAACATCGTTGAAGTCGTGCTCGGCGTAGACCGAGAGCCCGACCCAGTCGATGTAGTCGTCGCCGGGGTAGTACCACTGGAACCGCTCCCATGGCTCCCAGTACGAGCCGACGCCATAGCCGTTGACCGTGCCGGCGTGGAAGAAGAAGGTGACGTTGGTCGCGCCCTCCTCACGGAAGATCGTGACGATCCGGCGGTACGCATCGCGGAAGTGCTCCGGTCCGTCCGGCCAGCTCGGATCCCCGTAGCCCGTTGTCGTGCCGCCGCCGTCGAAGCGGCCGCCCCAGGGTTGCGCGTTGTTCATCTCGTAGTCGTAGTCGAAGGAGATCGGGATGTCAGTCGCGCGCGCCGCGTCCGCGAAGGCGCGGAGCTCGTCGTCATGCGCACCGGCGGCGATGCTTGACGACGGTACCGGCCCCGGTGCGGGTACCGGGTTCTCGCCGTATGCCTGCGTCGGAAACGAGTCGAGCCGGATCTGCGGCACGTATCCCGCGCGCCACAGCGCCTCGACGTCGGCGGTCGGGAAGGTCAGGTGGTCGTGCCAGGACACCGACCACGGGGCGAACGCCACCTTTCGACCTGTGTAGTGCTCGAACTCCTTGACAGCGAATGGATCAGGGATGTCGTCGCGCGTGCCCGGCTGGAACGACCAACCCGGCATCACCCCGAAATACATGCCCTCGGACGGCGGCAGAAGCTTCCCGCACGGCGCGGCCGTTGCCGCACGCGGGCTCGTCGCGGCCGGCGTCGTTCCAGTCGCAGCCGTCGCCGCGACCAACGCAGTGCCAGCGCACACCAGCGCAACCCATCTCCCATTCACGTCAGGCGCCCTTGCCACGAGTGAGCTGGATAGCAACATACGTCGCAATCCGCGTCGCGGCAAGCAGCGGGCTGGGAACCGCCAGGAGTGGCCGCGCATCTCGATTCTCGTCCCGTTAGCTCGCGCGCGGGCGCGCTCGCGTTTGGACGGAACTTCGCGCGCCGGAGAGCGCGGTCTCCGGCGCGCTTCGTGCAGAAGGTCGCTGGTTGCCCGCCGTGGCGCGGCGCCTGCGGCGCCGGGCCAAGGAGCGGGGGTCGCCGTCCCCTGAGCCGCTTCGCGTCTCAGCGGACGGCGGAACAGCAGGCGCCGCGGCGGGATGCGCATCTCGATTCTCGGCCTGTAGCTCGCGCGCGGGCGCGCGACGCGAGTCCTCCCCGGAGGACGAGCGACCCTGGGCACGAACCTAAAGCCAAGGTCTAGACTTCGCGTCCGCGAAGGCTAAAGTTCAACTCGACCCTTCTAATCGAAAGGTAGTCGCCGCGTGGAACCCCTCCCTGACCTCGGCTCGCTGTCCGACCCCGACCTCAAAAGCCTGATCGACGACTACACGCGGGAGGAGCAGGAAGTCTCCTACCGCAGGCGGATCCTGCACGGGAAGATCGACATCCTGCGCGCCGAGCTCGTCGCGCGGCTCCAGAAGACCGAGGGTCGGAGCGTTCTCGATCAGGTCGACGTCGAGTCGCTGACCGAGATCCTCGCCGGCAAGGCTGCGCCGCGCGTCGAATGAGCCACGTGTACTGCCCCGAGTGCGGCTTCCAGAACCCGGAGGCGGCCAACTACTGCTCGAAGTGCGGAGCGCTCCTGCACACCCCGGAGAGCGGGGAGCAGACGCAGACCTTCGCGCCCGAGGTGCGCGAGGAGCTGCTCGAGTCGCTCGGCGAGCTCGGGGTGAGCGGGCCGGCGCTCGTCGTGCGCGCCGGCGGCGGCCGGACGGGCGAGTCGTTCTCGCCGCAGGGCGACCGCACGACGATCGGACGCTCCCCCGACTGCGGCGTCTTCCTCGACGACGTCACGGTCTCGCGCCGCCACGCGACGCTCGTCAATGCGGACGGGCAATGGCGGATCGAGGATCTCGGCAGCCTCAACGGCACCTTCGTCAACCGGCGCCGCGTCGAGGCGGCCGAGCTCGAGGACGGCGACGAGATCCAGATCGGCAAGTACCGGCTGACCTTCCTCCGACACTGATGTCCGCGACCGCCCCGACCCGCCGGCAGCTCTTCACGATCGGCAACGTCTGCCGTCGTTTGAAGGCGGAGTTTCCCGACATCTCGATCTCGAAGATCCGCTATCTCGAGGACCAGGGATTGCTGACGTTGAAGCGGACGCAGGGTGGCTACCGGCTGTTCGGCGAGGACGACGTCGAGCGGCTCGAGACGATCCTCCGCCTGCAACGTGACGAGTTCCTGCCGCTGCGCGTGATCCGCGAGGAGCTCGCGGCGGGCGCCGGACGCGAGCGCCGGCGCCGGCGCGCGGTCGGGGCGCCCGAGGAGGACGTCGACCTCGACGAGCTGTGTGCGCGCACGGGGGTGGACGCCAAGACGGTGCGCGAGCTCGAGGAGTTCGGCCTGATCGAGCCGCACGTCGAGGGCAGACAGCGTCTGTACTCGGAGACCGACGTCGAGATCGCGGCGGCCTGTGAGACGCTCGCGCGCTACGGCATCGCGGCGCGACACCTGCGCGCCTTCCGGACCGCGGCAGATCGCGAGGCGGCGCTGATCGAAGCGCTCGTCGCGCCCGCGCTCCGCTCGCGGAACGTCGACCGCCGGCGCGCCGGCATGGAAGACCTGCAGCAGCTCGCCGAGACGGCGCAGGAACTGTCACAGCTCCTGTTCGCCCGGAACGTGCGTAGGCTTGCCGACGCATGAGCGTAGGCTTGACGGAGCTCAGCAAAAGAGCGGAGGCGCCGGCTTTGCCGGCGCTGTGAGCGGGATTGAGCGGAATCGACTTCAAGACATACGTCCGCGAGGTTCCCGACTTCCCGACGCCGGGCGTGGGGTTCAAGGACATCGCGCCGCTCCTGCAGGACTCGGTCGCGCTCCGTGCAGCCGTCGACGAGCTGGCGGACTGGACGGCAGCGCGCACTCCCGACCTCGTGCTGGGCGCCGAGGCGCGCGGCTACTGGCTCGGCTCGGCGATCGCGTGCAAGGTCGGCTGCGGCTTCGTGCCCGCGCGGCGACCCGGCAAGCTGCCGCCCGAGACGGTGACGGCCCGCTACATGCTCGAGTACGGCGAGAACGCGCTCGAGATCGCGAAGGACGCGATCGCGCACGGTGCGCGTGTCGTCATCCACGACGACGTGCTCGCGACCGGCGGAACGGTCGAGGCGATCGCCGGGCTCGTGACGCAGCTCGGCGGGGAGGTGGTCGGGATCAACTTCGTGATCGACCTCACGTTCCTCGGCGGCCGCGACCGGCTCGCCGCCTACGACGTCTACTCGTTAATGGAGTATTAACCCTAGGTTTTTCCGTCCGATGTGCCGATTACAACGTTGGCATGTACGACGCGATAGCCGGCCGGTACACGTTCTCGTGTCCGCGGGTGGGCGAGAGTCGCGTCGCGCTGAGCGCATTCAGGACGTTGGAGCGGCTCGAGGGCACCGCGCATCCGGTCGTCTACCGCGTGCGCTTCCAGTGCGCGTGCGGCGACGAGCACGACGGCCTCGTCGCGCACGACGAGCTGGACTGGGCCCCGCTCGGGCTCGAGGGCGGCGTCTTCTTGAACCTGATGACCTCGCGGGTCGAGCCGGTCGCGGCGGAGCTCGGCGAGCTGGCGGCGACGCGGATCAAGGCGGGGGAGTGGCCGTGGAGCTTCTTCTGCTACCCCGAGGAGCGGCCCCGGCCGGTCTACCCGAGCGCCTTCCTGCTCCTGACGCCCGGCGACGGCTCGCTCGGCCTCGCGGTCCGGTGCCCCGCGTGCCACCGGACGTCGGTCAACCTCGTCTCGCACGAGCACGTCGACCTCCCGTTCCACAACGACCGCGAGATCGGCGTCGTCGAGCACGTCTTCCACGAGGACGTCCACGCGACGATCGAGGAGTTCCGGGCTGAGCTCTGGTCGGCGCGCTTCGACGCCCGCAGACTTTCCCTGGAATAGCCGCATCTCCCGGGGCGTCTCGGACGTTTTCCGGGTATGCGCAGATACGGACTCTACGACGCCACTCGTGGGCTGACGACGGCGGTTGCCGCCGGCGTCGCGGGCCTGCTGTTGTGGCTGGCGACCCTCGTCGGCGTCCAGAGCGTGACCCGCTTCTGGGAATCGATGGGCATCGTCGCGGCGGCCGGCCTCGTGGTCGCGCTGTCGCAGGTGGTCGGCGGCTGGACGAAGGGCGGCGGCCTCCGCCTGTCGCCCGGGACGTTCCTGCTCGCCTTCCTGCCCGTGCTCGTGTGCGTCGGCTGGATCCTGATGGCGACCCAGCCGGGCCACGGCTGGCACGAGGGGACGATCACGTCGTGGTCGCACTCGATCGGGATCATGGGCCTCGTGCACGCGCTCGGGTTGTGGCACGGCGTGCTCGCGTTCGGCTTCGGGCTCGTGCTCGGGATGACGCTCGACACCGTCCCGACGCCGGTGGTCGAGCCGGTGGGGGCACCGGCGACCGGCGTGGTGCGCGACGACGAGACGATGGTCGCGGATCGCCGCGGCCGGACGTGGCGGCGCCGCCCCGTTGCCGCAGACGACGCGGACGAGCCGCTGACGGCGGACCGCGACGCGGCCTACACCGCCGAGCCGAACACCGTCACCGCCGGCCCGCGCTCGACGTCCGACGCCGAGGAATGAGGCACGAAAGGGGGGAGGGGCTGCTCCGGCAGCCCCAATCCCTGACGGCAGGGATCATCGGGCCTACCCCGTTCGGTCGATGATCGGAGCGGGATGAACGCCGTACCGTCGAAGCGCGGAGACGCCTTGCTGCTCGCTCATTGTGCGAGCCTCGACCCGGCCTCGCCGGGTGCGCGGAGGCGGCTCGAAGACGAGCTGGGCGAGGAGCTGGCACGGAAGCTCGTCGCCGCTCTGTGCGCCGGCGCGCCGTCGCGGGACGACGACGGGCTAGGCGCGCGGATGGTCTTCGCCGCGTAGGCGGACGAAGAGCCAGATCGCCGCGAAGCCGAGCAGGGCCAGCACGATCGAGAACGCACCCGACGCGCCGACGGCCACCAGGCCGAAGTAGATGAAGACGGCGAGCAGGAGCGCCCAGATGAACGCCATCACGCCGGGGTCGATGCTCGGTGGATTCGGGCGGTGCACCGCGCGCGATCCTAGCGCGGCCGCTTCGCCCACGAAAAAAGACCGGGGCCCGAAGGCCCCGGTCCAAAAAGATCGCCCAGCCGGCTGCGGTTTCGTCCACAACACCGCCTGACTTTCCGATCTTGGCCCTTGCGGACCTCCTCGTACGGCCCTTCGGTGCTGCTTCGACCTAA
>JAICWC010000136.1 GCA_025934995.1 Thermoleophilia bacterium
CGGCCTGCGCGCGCACGGCAGCCAGCACGCGCACATCTCGAACGCTTGGACCTGGCTGCAGAGCGGCGCGTTCAAGGTCGGCCTCTCGGTGCTGATCGATCCGCTGAGCACGATGATGATGCTCATCGTCAGCGGCGTCGGCGGGCTGATCGTCCTCTACTCGATCGGCTACATGCACGGCGACGACGAGGAGCGGCGCTACTTCGCCTACATGTCGTTCTTCGTCTTCTCGATGCTGTTGCTCGTCGAGGGCGGCAACCTGCTGCTCCTGCTCGCCGGCTGGGGGCTCGTCGGTCTCTCGTCGTATCTGCTGATCGGCTTCTGGCACGAGCGACCGTCCGCGGTCGCCGCCGCGAAGAAGGCGTTCGTGATGAACGCGTTCGGCGACGCGACGATGGCGCTCGCGTTCTTCGTGATCATCCTCCACGCCCACTCGCTCAACTTCACGCCGGCGTTCCACGTCCACCTGTCCGGCACCGCGATGAACCTCGTCGTGCTCGGCCTGCTCGGCGGCGCGGCCGCGAAGTCGGCTCAGGTACCGCTGCACACCTGGCTGCCGGACGCGATGGAAGGCCCGACGCCGGTCTCCGCGTTGATCCACGCCGCGACGATGGTGACCGCCGGGGTCTACCTGATCGCGCGCACGCACCCGCTCTTCGAGCAGGCGCGCACCGTCGAGCTCGTCGCCGCCGGGATGGGGGCGCTGACACTGCTCATGGCCGGGCTGATCGCACTCGTCCAGACGGACATCAAGCGCGTGATCGCGTATTCGACGATGTCGCAGATCGGCTACATGTTCCTCGGCGCGGGGATCGGCGCGTACGCGAACGGGATGTTCCACCTGATGACGCACGCCTTCTTCAAGGCGCTGCTCTTCATGGCGGCGGGCGTCGTCATCCACGCGCTCGGCGGCGAACAGGACATTCGCAACATGCGCGGCATCGGCGCGCACATGCCGAAGACGAAGTGGCTCTTCCTCGCCGGCTCGCTCGCGCTCGTCGGCATCGTGCCGTTCGGCGGCTTCTTCTCGAAGGACTCGATCATCTCGGCGACGCTGAACCTCGGCTGGTACGGGTGGGTGTTCTGGGTCGTCGCGCTCGTCGGCACGTTCCTCACCGGCGTGTACACCTTCCGCCTCTACTTCACCGTCTTCACGTCCGACGGCGACGCGCACCCGCATCACGACGGTCACGAAGGGCCGTGGACGATGATGCTGCCCGTCGCGATCCTCGGCGTGCTCGCGGTGATCGGCGGCTGGATCCAGTTCTCGCCGCTCTGGCATCCGTTGACCGACTGGCTCTCACCGGTCGCCGCGACGCTCCATGTCGCAGAGCCGACGAACACGCAGGAGTACGTCACCTCGGCGATCGCCGTCGTCGTCGGCCTCGCCGGTATCGGCGTCGCGTGGGCGCTCTACGGCGCGCGCCGCCGCCGGGTGCCGAGCGTTCCCGCGCTGCAGCGGACGCTCGAGCACAAGTTCTACTTCGACGAGCTGTACGACGCGCTCTTCTACAAGCCGTCCGTCGCACTGGCGACGTGGTGGCGGCGCGACATCGAAGAGGGGTTCGTGCTGCCTGCCGGGCCGGACGTCGGCGAGACCGTCTTCGACACGGGCCGCGGGGTCCGCCGGCTGCAGACCGGGCTCCTGCGCACGTACGTCTTCTTCCTCGGCACCGGCATGGCCGTCCTCGCGATCGTCTTCCTGCTCGTGAAATGAGCGTGACGTCTGTCCTCATCTGGCTCCCGATCGCCGGCGCACTCGCGGTCTGGATCCTACCGCTGTCGCGGTACGCCACGGGCTCGCTCGCGGTGCTCGTCTCCCTCGCGGAGGTCGGCATCTGGATCGAACAGGCGATCCGCTTCAAGTTCGGGCGCGGCGGCCTCCAGTTCGAGGAGCGCGCACGGTGGATACCGGATCTGCACTCGTCGTATCACGTCGGCGTCTACGGCTTCTCGCTCTGGCTCGTCGGCCTGACCGTCGTCGCGATGGCCGCGTGCACGGCCTACGGGTTCTGGGTCGGGCGTGACCGGCCGCGCGCGTACTTCGGGCTGATGCTCTTCCTGACCGGGGCGACGGTCGGCGTGTTCGTCGCGCAGGATCTGCTCCTCTTCTACGCGTTCTTCGAGGCGATGCTCATCCCGCTGTACGTGCTGGTCGGCGTGTGGGGCGGGCCGGGCCGGCTCGGCGCGACGATCAAGCTGCTCATCTACACGATGGCGGGCTCCCTGCTGATGCTCGCGGCGCTGATCGCGTACGGGCTGCACGGCGGGACGTTCGATCTCGTCGACGGCACGTTCAGCGCGAGCCGCTGGATCTTCCTCGGCTTCATGTTCGCGTTCGCGATCAAGGCGCCGCTCTTTCCCTTCCACGGCTGGCTGCCCGACGCCTACCGGGAGGCGCCGCCGGAGGTGACGGCGATCCTCTCGGGCGTGATCGCGAAAGCCGGCACGTACGGGATGCTGCGGATCGCGATCGCGAAGTTCCCGGACCCGACGGGGTACTACCGGACGGTCATCCTCGTGCTCGCTGCGGCCGCGCTCGTCTACGGATCGCTGCTCGCGTTCCGCGCACCGGATCTGCGCGGGGTCGTCGCCTATTCGTCGATGGCGCAGTCGGGCCTGATCGCGATCGGCCTCTTCTCCGGGACGAACCTCGGCTTCGACGGCGCCGTGCTGCAGATGGTCGCGCACGGGCTCGTCTCGACGACGCTCTTCCTGCTCGCAGGGACGATCGAGCGGCGGACGACGACCGGCGAGTTCGCGCTGCTCGGCGGGATGGCGAGAGGACGACCGGCGCTCGCCACGCTCCTGATGACGGTCGGCATCATCTCGCTCGCGGTGCCGGGCTCGGCGTCGTTCGCCGGCGAGTTCCTGATCCTCGCGGGCGCGTTCCAACGCGCGTGGTGGTGGGCGGCGATCGGTGCAGGCGCGATCGTGCTCGCCGCGATGTACATGCTGCGCGCGATCTCGGCGGTGCTGCACGAGGCTCGAGGCTCCCTCGTGCAGGACGAGGCCCTCGACCTGCGCGTCGGCGAGCTCGCGTTGCTCGTGCCGCTCGTCGCCGCGCTCCTCTTCATCTCGGCCTGGCCCGGGGGGATCGCGCGGCATTCGTTCCCCGCCGACTCGCCGGTGCTCTCGATCGGGACGGGCTTCAAGTGATCCACACGCCGCACGTCGACTGGTTCTCCATCTCGACGCTGCTCGTCCTGCTCGGAGCGTCGTTCCTCGCGCTGCTCAGCGCCGTGCTCGTGCCCCGCGGCGCACGCCGCGCGGTCGGCGCGACGATCGCCGGGCTCGGCTTCGCCGGCGGTCTCGTCACCTCGATCTGGCTGTACGTCGACAGCGCGGGCGGCCACCGGGTGATCGGCGACGCCTTCTACCGCGACCGCTGGACCGCGCTCGGGCAGATCGTCATCTGCGGCATCGGCTTCGTGACGACGCTCGTCGGGGCGGAGCAGATAGCGCACCGCGACGACGCGCACATCGCCGAGTTCTTCTCGCTGCTGCTCGCGTGCGCGGCGGGCATGGCGTTCTTCATCGGCTCGGCGAACCTGATGGTGATGTTCCTCTCGCTCGAGTGGTTCTCGATCGCGCTCTACGTCATGTGCGCGATCGATTACGACGTCGAGGGCTCGCTCGAAGCGGGGCTGAAGTACCTCGTCATCGGCTCGTTCGGCTCGGCGGCGCTGCTCTTCGGCTCGGCGCTCGTCTACGGCGCGACGAACCACATCGGCTTCACCGAGATCGGCGCAGCCGGGCACTCGCACGACACCCTCCTCGTGCTCGGCCTCGCGATGATGATTGCGGGCCTCGGCTTCAAGTCGTCCGCGGCGCCGTTCCACATGTGGACCCCGGACGTGTACGAGGGCGCGCCGACACCGGTCACGGCGTTCATGTCGGCGGCGACGAAGGTCGCGGCGTTCATGCTCGCGTTCCGGGTCCTGCGAACGGCATTCCCGCAGGAGGAGCACCTGTGGTCGTGGGCGCTCGTGGGGATCGCCGTCGCGTCGCTCGTCGTCGGCAACTTCGCCGCGCTCGTCCAGCGGAACGTCAAGCGGATGCTCGCGTACTCGTCGATCTCGCATGCCGGCTTCATCCTGATCGGGCTCGCCGCCGCGACCCCGCTCGGCGGGCGCGCATTCGTCTACTACCTGATCCCGTACTCGGCGATGGCGTTCGGCTCGTTCGCGATCATCGGCTCGCGCGAGCGCGAGCTCGGCGCGCCGGTCACGCTCGAGAATCTCGCCGGCTTCGGGTGGGAGCGGCCGTTCCTCGGCGTCGCGATGTGGTTCTTCCTCTTCGGGTTCGCGGGCCTGCCGCTGACCGGCGGCTTCACCGGGAAGTTCTACGTCTTCGCGGCGGCATACCAGCACGGCTGGGCGTGGCTCGTCGTCGTCGGCGTGCTCGCGACGCTCGTGTCGCTCTGGTACTACCTCGCGGTCGTGCGGTCGATGTACATGCGAGACGACGAGCTGCGCGTTGCGACCGTGGCCGGCGGCTCCCCGCCGCGGGACGTGCTGCTGCACGTCGCGGTCGGCGCGTGCATGGTCGTCGCGGTCGGCTCGCTCGTCGCGGTGCAGCCGCTGATCGACTTCGCGCAGCATGCCGCCGCCGCCCTTCCCTTCTGACGGCTTCTCGGGGGTCGTCCGCCTCGCGGGCGAGTTCTGGGCTTTCGGTTACGCCGACCGCGCGCACGGGATTCCGAACGCGGTCGAGACGCAGTTCAACATCGCGAGCGGCAGCAAGGGCTGCACGGCGCTCGTTGCCGACGCAGTCCTGCCGCATGAGCTGCACGCGCGTGAGCTGCTGGGCAACGACCTGCCGCTGATCGACGACCGCGTCACCGTCGAGCACCTGTTGACGCACACGTCCGGGATCGGCGACTACCTCGACGAGGACGTGCACACCGACTCCGACGCGTACGTCATGCAGGTTCCTGTCCACGAGCTGGCGACGACCCAGGGCTACCTGAAGGCGCTTGACGGCTTTCCGCAGCAGTTCGAGCCCGGCGCACGCTTCAAGTACTGCAACGGCGGCTACGTCGTGCTCGCGCTGCTCGCCGAGCGCGCCACAGGGACGTCGTTCTACGACCTCGTCGACGAACATGTGCTCGAGCCGGCGGGGATGCGGGACACGGCGTTCTTTCGAACGGACTCGCTGCCGGGCAACGCCGCGGTCGGCTACGTCGAGGACGGCCGCACGAACGTCTTCCACCTGCCGATCCGCGGGTCGGGCGACGGCGGCATCTATTCGACGCTCGACGACCTCGACCGGTTCTGGCGGTTCGTCCCTGACCCGACTCCCATCGGCATCGGCTGGCGGGAGCCGCTGCGGCTCGAGGGAGGCGACGCCGGCGTGTCGTTCTACTCCGTCGCAGGCCGCTTCACGGTCATCTCGAACACGTCGCGAGGCGCCTGGCCGGTCGTCCGAACGCTGCTCGGATGAGCCAGGTGCGGCCGGATGGTTCTCCGTCCTACGCGGTCAGCTCGCGATAGCGGAGCAGGCATTGACGCTGTGCGGCGGACAGGCGGTCGCCGAGCAGCGCGTCCATCGTCTCGACCGGCACCGGCGGGGGCGCACCGGCCGGTCGTGGCGCAGCGGCGGCGAGCGCCTGCGCCAGCGCCTCGACCTCGCGCTCGTCGGCATCGGCCGCGAGCGTGCGCACGCGTTCCGCGAGCGCCGGCAACTCGGGCAGCTGCTGCGCGCGGCGCACCACGCCTGCGAGGCCGTCCGGGCTGAGGGCGTCGACGAGGGCAGCCGCCTCCTGCTCGCGCGGCCGGAGCGACGAGAGGTCGAGGCCGTCGTCCGCGGCGAGCGCCACCACGCGCGCATGCAGTGCCTGCAGGTCGGCGATCTGGCGCTCGAGGTCGGCTGCGAGCAGTCGGAGCGCCGTCGGCAGATCCTCGTCGCCGAGCGCTCCCACGATCCGGTCGAGCGGCATTCCGACGTCGCGCAGCCTTCGGATCCGCATCAGCCGCACGGCGTGCTCGGTGCCATAGCGGCGGTACCCCGAATCGTCGCGCGGTGGCTCCGCCAGCAAGCCGGTTGCGTGGTAGTGGCGGATCGCCCGCGTCGTCGTTCCGGCGAGCTGGGCGAGTGCTCCGATCCTCATGCGCCCACCGTAGACCTTGACGCTGCGTCAAGGTCAAGGCCGGTGGTAGCGTCCGGCGATGCGGCGCTGGACGGCCTGGCACGAGGAGTGGAAGCAGGAGGTCGGGTCGGTCGCCTACGACTCGCCGCACGACGGGCTCATCTTCTTCGACCCGCTCGAGCCGCCTGCGGAGCTCGGAGAGCCGGCGCACACGTTCGTCACGGTCTTCTTCCACGCGCGCGAGGCGCGGGGCCGGGTCTGGGCGCCGAAGGCGCTCGTCCGGCGACTCGCGAGCCGCGGGGTCGAGGTGACCGACCCGTTCGGGCCGGGCGACGAGCTGCCGGGCGGCGTCGAGTGCTTCGAGACGGCGCGGAGCGGTGAGGTCGTCTACTGGGTGCCGAGCGAGCGGGCGCTCGTCGTCGGTGACGTGCTGCTCGCCGACCCCGACCTGCGCCTCTGCCCGAACGGCTGGCTCCGCCCCAAGACGCAGGACGACCTGAAGGAGTCGCTGCGGCCGCGGGGCGGTGCTACGCTAGAGCGGCGAGACGGCGCGGAGCGGCGAGGTCGTCTACTGGGTGCCGGGCGAGCGGGCGCTCGTCGTCGGTGACGTGCTGCTCGCCGACCCCGACCTGCGCCTCTGCCCGAACGGCTGGCTCCGCC
>JAICWC010000065.1 GCA_025934995.1 Thermoleophilia bacterium
ATCGAGGTCGTCAAGGGCGGCCTCATCCTCGACCTCGGCGTGCGCGGCTTCCTGCCGGCCTCGCTCGTCGACATCCGCCGTGTGCAGGACCTCGACGAGTACACGGGCCAGGAGCTTCGCTGCAAGGTGATCGAGCTCAACCGCTCGCGCAACAACGTCGTGCTGTCGCGCCGCGCCGTCCTCGAGGACGAGCGCAAGGAGCAGCGTCAGCAGATCCTCGACCGGCTCAACCCCGGGGATGTCGTCGAGGGCACGATTTCGAACATCGTCGACTTCGGCGCCTTCGTCGATCTCGACGGGATGGACGGTCTCATCCACATCTCGGAACTGTCGTGGAGCCACGTCAACCATCCGTCCGAGGTGCTGGAGATCGGCCAGAAGGTCAACGTCAAGGTGCTCGACATCGACCGCGACCGCCAGCGCATCTCGCTCGGCCTCAAGCAGACGCAGACCGACCCGTGGCAGCAGGTGCTCGAGAGCTACGGCGAGGGCGACGTCGTGTCCGGCAAGGTGACGAAGGTCGTCACGTTCGGTGCGTTCGTCGAGATCCTGCCGGGCGTCGAAGGGCTCGTGCACATCTCGGAGCTCGCGCAGCATCACGTCGAGAACCCGCGTGAGGTCGTCTCGCAGGGCGACACCGTGAACGTGCGCATCCTCGAGGTCGACGCCGAACGCCGCCGCTTGTCGCTCTCGCTGAAGCGCGTCGACGACGGCATGCCGCTGCAGCCCGGCGCCGGCGAGGACGCACCGCCTCCGGCGCTCGACCTCTCCGAGACCGTCTTCTCCGACGACGATGCGCCGCGCGCGGAGCAGGTGGAGCCTGAGGCGGAGGCGGAGCAGGATCCGGAGCAGCAGGACCCCGAGAGCTCCGCCGCCGTTGCGACCGAAACGTCGGACGAGCCCGCCGAGGGCTCGGACGAAGCAGCGCCTGCCGCCGCCGAAGAGGAATAAGGCATGCGGCCGGTGACGGTCGCGATCACGGGAGGCATCGCAGCCGGCAAGAGCGAGGCGCTCGCCGCGTTCGCGCGGCAGGGCGCGGCGACCTCGTCGAGCGACGAGGTCGTGCGCGACCTGCATGCGAACGACGAGGACGTGCGGAGCGCGATCCGGGAACGGTGGGGCGACGATGCCGTCGGAAATCGTGAGCGCATCGGCGAGATCGTGTTCGCGGACCGTGCCGAGCTCGAGTGGCTCGAGCAGCTGTTGCATCCGAAGACACGCGAGGCGATGGATCGATGGCTGAAAAGCGTGAACGCGCCCCTCGCCGCCGTCGAGATCCCGTTGCTCTACGAGACGGGCGGCGAGTCGCGCTTCGACGCGGTCGTCGTGATCACGGCACCCGCGGCCGTTCGGGAATCGCGTCGCGGCGCCTTCGCCGACCGCGAGGTGCGACTGATCCCGGATGAGGAAAAGGTCGAACGCGCCGATTTTTCCTTCGTGAACGACGGCTCCCGCGAGGCGCTCGACGTCTTCGTCGCGGGCGTGGTAGAGAAGCTCCTATCGTCATCCGCCGCCTGACAGTCGTCCTCGCGCTCGTCGTCGTCGCCGTCGGCGCGTTCATCTACCTCCAGCGCACCGAGCCGCCGTGGTACGCGCGGCTCTGGTATCCGCTGCGCTACGCGTCGATCGTCCGCGGCCACGCCGCGAACTACCACCTCAATCCGGCGCTCCTCGCCGCGGTGATCGAGCAGGAATCGAAATTCGACGCGAACGCACGCTCGAGCGCCGGCGCCGTCGGCCTCATGCAGCTGCAGCCCGCGACGGCCCAGGGGATCGCGAAGTACACCGGTGGCTCGAAGTTCGTCCTCTCCGATCTCGACGACCCCGAGATCAACGTCCGCTACGGCGCGTGGTACCTCCACCATCTGATGCTGAAATACGACGACGAGCGAACCGCGCTCGCCGCGTACAACGCCGGCCAGGACAACGTCGATCGGTGGCGCGCCGCCCACGAGGGCATCCAATTCTCCGAGACGCGCGAGTACGTCGACCGCGTCGAGCGGCTGAAGGACATCTACCGCCGCGCGTACGCGAGCGAGCTAGGGCTCAACGGTTGAGCTGCTGCCGCCCTCCGGCTCGGCCGGCGGCGGCATCGTCGTCGGCGGCGCGGGCAGCGAGCCCGGGCAGACGCCGCTCTTCGCGTTGAGGACGGAAATGCGCTCGCTGCCGCTCGAATGGTTGCCGCGCACGTCGGCAACACGCACCGTGATCACGTAATTCCCGTTCGGGACGCTCGTCGTGTCGTAGTTGCCGGCGAGCAGGAAGAGATAGCGGCCCGGCATGCCCGCGTACTGCTCGTGGCCGAAGCGCGGGCTGTTCTCGTACGTCCCCTTCGCGTAGAACTTGCCGAACTGCGAGTTCGGGGGCAGCGTCTGGCGGAAGTCGGCGACCGTCTTCCACGGCACGACGACCTTTCCGCCCACCCTCGTCATCGACCATTGGACGAGCGCAGGAGCGACGGGGAGCCCCTTGTAGGTGCCGGGTACCGGCATCGGCTGCCGGTCGTACGCGTCGACGTCGAGCTCGACACGGCCGCACAGCCCGACCGGCGTCTGCACTTCGCCCGACTGGTTCCGCACGAGGATGTCGCGGACGACGGGAGTCGTCTTGTCCCTGAACGGCGTCAGGTGGCCGCGCTGCAAGGGGTTGACCGCGCGGATGCCGTCGATCTCGGTGATGTGCACGTGCCCGAACGGCGGCTGCACGTAGCCGAGGATCGTGTGCTTCGCGATTGCGTGCTGTCCCTCGCCGGCGACCGGGATGATGTGGAAGTACTGGAACGTGACGTCGTGGTTCGTGACGAGATTCAGCGTCGCCGCGCCCAGGTAGTGCACCGTCCCGTTCTCGACCGGGTAGATCGGCGTCCCGTTCGGCGCAGCGATGTCGACGCCCTGGTGGAACGAGATGAACGAAGGCCCGTCGAACGCACCCGCGAGGATCCCGTTCTCGTACACCGTCCGCGGATCGCCGAAGAACCCGCGGATCGGATGCTGCTTGTCGAACGGCTTGAAGGGCCACGGGTACGCGGAAGCGGTACTCGCGCAGGCGAGCGCGACGAACAGCACGAGGAGGAGGCGACGCATCTGGATTCTATTCGACGCGGTCCGGCCATTCCCGGTTAGCGCGCCCGCCGAAATCCAGAGACGGCGGCGTCCCCGACGAGATAGACGCGTATGCCGTCCGACACTGCCGGCGCGTATTTGCCGCCGGGCCGACTCCAGAGCAGGCGCCCGGTGCGGGCGTCGAGCGCGAACGTGCGGCCGGTGAGCGTCGCGAAGCTCACGACGCCCCCGATGACGGTCGCGGAGCCGGAGATCGGGCCGCCCGCGTCGAAGCGCCATCGGACGTCGCCGGTCGCTGCGTCGAACGCATAGAGGTGGTGGTCGTACGAGCCGACGAGCACGAGCCTGTTCCAGACGGCCGCCGAGCCGTAGACGTAGCCGCTCGTGCGATGAGACCAGCGAAGCCGGCCGCTGTGCGCCCCGAACGAGTACATGCGGCCGTCGGTCGAGCCGACGTAGACGCGGCCGTACGCGACAGCCGGGGTCGCATAGAACGTGCCGTGATGGAAGAACGTCGGCTGTCCGCTCGCCCGCCAGACGAGCCGCCCAGTGGCGGCGTCGAGCGCGTAGAGGTGCCCGTCGTACGAGCCGGCGTAGACGACGCCGCGGCCGGACGCGAGCCCGCCCTTGACCGGGCCGTGCGTCGCGTACGTCCAGATGCGGCGCCCGGTTTGCGCGTCGAGCCCGTACACGACGCCGTCCCACCCACCGACGTACAGGCGGCCGTGCAGGAGCAGCGGCGACGTCTCGCTGGCGCCGACATGCGCTATCCACCGCATGCGTCCGGTGCCGGCGGCGAGCGCGACGACAGCGCCGTCGTGGGCGTTCTTGCCGTGCGCCGGGAAGCGGTTGAGGAAGGCGGCGTAGACGGTGCCGTGGCCGTAAGGGCCGACTGCGGGCGAGGCCGCGCTGCCGCGGTGCGCGTCGTAGCGCCAGGCACGCGCGCCCGTCGCAGCCGAGATCGCGTAGACGCGGCCGGCACCGTCGGCGTAGAACAGGCGGCCGTACGCCGCCACCGGTGGGAACTCGATGAGCGAGCGTCCGCCTGCAACCCAGATGCGGCGGAACGGAGGACGGATGCCGCTCGCCGTTGCCGTGCGTGCGGGAACGCGGCCGAACATCGGCCACGGCAATGCCGACCGCGCGGGCGCCGCGGTTGCGGTCGTGGGCGTGAACTCGACCGTGGTCGAGCCGTGGACGTCGCGTATCTCGTTGGCTCGCTGGACGGCGATCCCGACCGCTGTGCCAAGCGCTACGACGGCGACGGCGGCGACAGCCCGCTTCATCGGGCAAGCACCGCGACGGCCGCGGCGGCCGAGAGCAGAGCGAGCGCGGACACCGGCGTCCAGGTCGACGACGCCGCGCTCGCCAAACCGGGAAAGAGGATCGTGTTCGCGGTTGTCGCCGTGGCGAGGAGCACGGCCGGGACGAGGACTCGGCTCCGAATTGCGCAGGCACAGCAGACCAGGACGACGACGAAGAACTGCGGGCTGAAGACGCGATTCGCGAGCAGGAACGCGGCCGGCCCGAGCGCGGCGCGCGCGAACGCCGTCTCTGCCCGAGGCGAGCGTGCGGCAAGCACCACGAGCGCACCCGCGGCCAGCAGCTGGCACAGGCCTGCGGCCGTGTTGGCCCAGCCGGCGACGGCGGCCGCGCCGTAGTAGTGGCGCGGCGGCTGCGCGAGGCCGAGCAGGCGAAGCGGCAGGTGCGGCAGGGACTCGCCGGTGATGCTCCGCGCGGCCTGCGCGCGGTACGGCGCCGCCGCCGCAGCGAACGCGAGCGCGAAGACCGGCAGGTTCGCGAACAGCAACGCAGCCGTTGCACCCGCTGCGTGACGGAGCGCATCGCGCGTCCGCCGGTGCGTGAGAAGCCACGCCGCGACTGCGATCGCGGTGAGCGCCGGAGTCCACTTAACGGCAGCGCCGAGACCGAGCGCCCACCCGGCGGCGTGCCACCGCTCGCGGCGCGCGAGCGCGATCCCGACTGCGATCGCGGCGGCAGGGACAAGGTCGAAGCGGAACTGCCAGAAGAAGGTGTTCGCCGGCCAGATCGCGACCGCCGCCGCCACCCACGGCCGGCGCAGGAGCGCCGCGACCGCCAGTACCTGGAAGGGGACCATCAACAGCGCGTTCGCCTGATGGACGCTGCCCCCGAGCAGAGCCTCCAGTGCAAAGACGCCGACCGCGCCGACCGGGTACGGCGAGCGCGGAAAGGTTCCGTGGAGGAGCGTGTGACCCTCCGGGTCGTAAACGACACGCGGGTCGAGGTCGCCGTGGGCGCCGCGCGCGAGCGACACGCAGATCTGCGCCAGCGCGAACGCGCCGGCGAGGGCGAGCAGCGGCAGCGGATGCAGTTCGTCGCGCCGGCTCCAGGTGATCGCAAGCGCGCCTGCGGCAACCAGCGAGTCGACGATCGGATGCGCGCCGAGGGCGACGGCTACCGCCGCCGCGATTGCGAGCGGCAGGTGCACGTCGACGGCCACGCGGCGGGGCACCGCCAGGGCGGTCACGGCGCCCTCATCCCGACGAGCGTCCGCGCTCCGAGGAGCGCCGTCGGGCTTCCGAGGCGCGCGACGAGCGTCTGCCGGACGTAGCGAACCGCGACCGCACGGCGGACGACCGCCCGCCAGCTCGGCCCTCGGGCGGCGACGACGAAGACGGGATGCCTGCCTTCGCCGCCTGGGACGAGCCGCGGGTGCTGCGGCAGGTACCACTCGAGCGGGCCCCAGAGCGCATCGACGTTTCCGAAGACGCCGATCGGAGCGCCCTGCCGCCACCCCTCGGCGACCAGTGCGGCGGCGATCCGGTCGTACGGGACCGGGGTGGTCCGATTGCCGCGCATGTACCCCGTTCCGACGAGCATGAGCAGCGCGCACGCACCGGCAGCTGCCGTCCGCCGCGGCAGATGGGCGAGCAGGCACACGACGGCGGCTGCGGCGAACGGCCCGACGACGATCAGGTTGCGGGTGTCGTAGACCCGGAGGCCCGCTGCCCACATCAGCGCGGCCGCTGCCACCGGTACCACGGCCAGAAGAGCCCACAGTCGGCCTTCGTTCGACCCGCGCGCGAGCACGAGCGCGCCTACGAGCACGCCCGCGAGCAGGAGCAGCGGAGCGAGTGTATGCACGACCGCCGTGTGGGGCTGCCCGCGCACGAACGTCAGCCAGTACGTCGTCGCCACTGCACGAAGGTCGAATGCGCCGATGAACGAAAAGCGGTGCTGCGCGTATTGCCGCAGGAGCAGCGGAGACCACAACGCGAGCGGCACAAGGCCGGCGAAGATCGGCCGCCAAAGACGCGGCCGCCACAGCAGGACGGCGAGGACCGAGAAGAGGAAGAAGTAGTGCGTGAGGCTGCCGGCTGCAACGACCGCCGCCAAGACGGTCCCGCCCCGGCTCGCGGCGACGGCGAGCGCGACAGCGAGCAGTGCCGCGAGCTCGTACGCACGGAGCTCGCGTCCGTGGAAGTCGAACTGATAGCCGAGCGCGACGGCCGTTCCGGCAAGCAATGCGGCCGGCCGCGGCACGACGCGCCGCGCCGCGACCGCTGTCGCAGAGGCGAGCAGCGCCGCGGCGGCGACCGACAAGAGCCGCACGTCGACGATCGCGACACCAAAGCGATGCGCGACCCAGGCGAGCGCATACCAGAGCGGCGGCGTCGACTCCGTGCGTGCGACATGCCGGAGTAGCGCCAGCGGCTGCGGCTCTGCGATCGCTCGGGCGGACGCAACCTCGTCCTGCCAGAGTGCGAACTGGAGCGCGCCGGGGAGGCAGGCGGCGGCGGCGAGCGCACCGGCCGCGACCGCGCCGGTTGCGAAGCAGACGCGCTCGATGTTCCATGTCCGGAACCGGACCGCGACTGCGACGTTCACGGCGCCACCACCAGACGCGTCGTGCGCGAGCCGCTGTTTCCGCGGATGTCCGACGCGGTGACGACGACGCGGTACGCGCCGGGGGCGAGGTGGATGGTGCCGAGCCGGAAGATGTACTCGCCCGGCTGCCGGTACGCGTAGAACTTCGTGAACGCGGTCATGTTCTGGTGCGTGCCGCGTGCGTAGACCGACCAGAACGGGGATGCCGGAAGCCGCCGTGTGACGTCGAACGCGACGTGCTCCGGAATGACGGCTGCGCCGCCCGCCGTCTCGACACGCCAGGCAACGCGTGCCGGCGTGACGGGCAGACCGTTCCACGCACCCGGCACCGGCAGGCTCGGGAAGTCGTCCGCCGAGGCTTCGAGCTCGATATCGCCCGCGGCGCGCTCTTCCGTCACGCTCGTCACCTGCGGCGTCGTGTCGTCTCGGTACGGCGCGAGGTGGCCGGCCTGCAGCGGGTTGACGTAGACCCCGCCGTCGAGCTCGGACAGGTGCACGTGCCCGCACGGCTTGGCGATGCGGCCGAGGACGGTCTCGTACGCGCTGACGTGCTCGCCGACCCGCACCGACGCGTGGAGGTGCCAGTACTCGAAACTGCGGTCCGCCGCTCCGGCGACGACGATCTCCTCTTCGGTGACGCGCGTGACGACGCCGGACTCGACGGGGTAGGCGGCGGTGCCGTTCGGCGCCGAGATGTCGATGCCGAAGTGGAGCTGGAAGCGACCGCCGGCGGACATGAGCGTCCGCCGCGTCGGCGGGCCGTCGAAGACCGTGCGCGGGTCGCCGAAGTTGCCGCGCACGGGGTGCTCCCGATGGAACGGCTTGACCGGCCAGCCGTAGCCGCCGGGGGTCGCCGCCGCCTGCTGGGCGATTCCGCCGAACAGCACGCCGGCGATCGCGAGGACGAGAAAGCGTGAGGTGGACATGCGGCGACCGTCGTCCGCGCGGCAAAGCGCGCCCTCACGCGCGGCTAACGGCGCGCTAACGGTCGCTCGTAATCGCGCGGCCCAGCCGCTAGAACGATGGTGTGCCGGAGTTCCGGATCCTCGGTCCGCTCGAAGTCGCCGCCGCCGACGGCGAGCCGCTGCAGCTCGGTGGTCAGAAACAGCGCGCGCTGCTCGCCGTCCTGCTCCTGCACGCGAACGAGGTGGTGTCGAACGACTTTCTGATCGACGCGCTCTGGGGGGACCATCCGCCGCGCACGGCGACGACCTCGTTGCAGAACTCGATCTCGGCACTCCGCAAGCTGCTCGGCGCAGACCTGCTCGTGACGCGTGCACCCGGCTACCGGCTCGTCGTCGAACCGGAGACGATCGACCTGGTCAGGTTCGAGCGCCTCGTCGCATCGGCGCGCGGGCTCGAGCCCCCCGAGCGGAGTGGGCGCCTACGCGAGGCCCTCGCCCTCTGGCGCGGCGAGCCGCTCGCCGAGGTCGCGTTCGAGCCGTTCGCGGTCGCCGAATCGCGGCGTCTCGAAGAGCTGCGGCTTGCCGCGCTCGAGGAGTTGTTCGATGCAGAGCTGGCCGCCGGCCATGCCGGCCACGTCATCGCGGAGCTCGAATCGCTCGTCGGCCGGCATCCCCTCCGGGAGCGCCTGCGCGGACAGCTGATGCTCGCGCTCTACGACGCAGGCCGGCAGGCCGAGGCGCTTGCCGCGTACCAAGACGCGCGGCGGATGCTCGTCGACCAGCTCGGGCTCGAGCCGGGCCCGCACCTACAGGAGTTGCACGCTCGCATCCTTCGCCAGGAGGTGCCGCGCCCGCGGCTCGCACGCGACGGCATCGACGGAGACCACTTCCGGGACGTGGGGGACGTGCTCCTCTCGGGGCGGCTCGTGCCCGTGCTCGGCGTGGAGGTCGAGACGCTCGCAGCAGAGATCGCGCATCGCTTCGACTATCCGGCCGACGAGTCGCGCGAGCTGACACGCGTTGCACAGTTCGTCGCGTTGACGAAGGGCTCGGGGCCGCTGTACGACGAGCTGCGCGGGCTCCTGGCCGCGAGCGCCCAGCCGACGGGTGTGCACCGATTCTTTGCGTCACTGCCTCCGGTGCTCCGTGAGCGCGGTGCGCAGCACCAGCTGCTCGTGACGACGAGCTACGACCTCGCGCTCGAACAGGCGTTTCTCGACGCCGGCGAGCAGTTCGACGTCGTCTCGTACATCGCCTCCGGCCGCGACCGTGGGCGGTTTGCGCACATTGCGCCCGACGGCGCCACGCACGTCATCGACCTGCCGAACACGTACGCATCGCAGCTCTCGCTCGAGCGCCGCACGGTGATCCTCAAGCTGCACGGCGGCCTGGACGTGGAGAGCTTCGTCGTAACCGAGGACGACTACATCGCCTACGACGTCGCCGGCGCGATCCCCGTCGGCATCACCGCGAAGCTGAGCCGGAGCCACTTCCTGTTCGTCGGATACGGGCTGCGCGACTGGAGCCTGCGACTCGTGCTGGCGCGGATGGTGGGCGGCGATGCGCATCCGTACCGCTCATGGGCTGTGGTTCCACAGGTGCAACCGCTGGAGCGACAGTTCTGGCGCGTGCGCGACGTCGACCTGCTCGAGCAGCCGCTCGACGCGTACGTCGATGCGCTCGCGCAGTACGTCGGCGCCGAGGCCCCGGCGTGAACTCGCCGTACAAGGGGCTCGCCGCGTTCGAGGATTCGGATCTCGACACGCTCTTCTTCTTCGGACGGGCTCGCGAGCGCGACGTCGTGGTCGCGAACCTGCTGGCGTCGCGGCTGACGGTGCTCTACGGGGAGAGCGGCGTCGGGAAGTCCTCTCTGCTACAGGCAGCCGTCCTGCGCGCGCTGCGCGCGGCCGCCCCGGAGGCGGAGGTGGCGCTGCACACCACGTGGTCGCTCCCGTCCGACGATGCATTCGCCGCCGTCCGCGACGCCGACGAGTCCTATCTCGTCCTCGACCAGTTCGAGGAGTCGTTCCTCTACGACCACCATGCGCTCGTCGAGACGCTGCCCGAGCTCTTGCGGACGTCGCGAGCGCACATTCTCGTCTCTCTGCGCGAGGACTCGCTCTCGCGGCTCGACGTGTTCAAGGCGCAGTTGCCGCAGATTTTTGCGAACCAGCTCCGCCTCGACCATCTCGACCGCGACGCTGCGCGTGCTGCGATTCTCGGCCCGCTCGACCGCTGGAACGAGCTGAGGGCCGAGGAGGTCAGGGCCGAGCGGGAGGTCGTCGAGACGATTCTCGACGAGGTCGCGACGGACGGCCGTGTGGAGGCGCCGTACCTCCAGCTCGTCCTCGAGCGCATCTGGGACGCCGAGCGCGCGAAAGGCTCGTCGACCCTGCGGCTCCAGACGCTGCGGGACGTTGGAGGAGCCGAGACGATCGTCAGCGACCATGTCGATGCCGCGCTCAGTGCGCTGCCGCCCGATCAGCAAGACGCCGCAGCAAGCATCCTCGACCATCTCGTGACGCCGTCTGGAACGAAGATCGCGCATCGCGTCGGCGACCTCGCGGAGTATGCGGCGGTGCCGCAAGAGCGGGTGACGCGCGTGCTCGACCGTTTGAGCCGAGAACGAATCGTGCGCAGCGTCGACGGCTCCGACCGGTTCGAGATCTTCCACGATGTCCTCGCCGAGCCACTCACAGCGTGGCAGGCTGCGCGTGAGGTCGAGCTCGAACGGGCGTCCGCGCGGTTGCGGCAACGGCGCTTGCTCACCGTGATCGCAGCGACAGTCGTCGCGCTGGCCGTCGTCGGCGGCCTCGCGGTGTGGGCGTTCGTCGAGCGTGGGACAGCGCGCTCCCAGGCCCGTCATGCACATGCGCGGGAACTGGAGGCGACGGCCTTGCAGCAGCTGACGATCGACCCGCGGCAAAGCGTTCGCTCCGCGCTCGCGGCGGCGCTCCTCGAGCCCGGCGCCGCGTCGGAATCGGTCCTGCGTCAGTCGTTGATCGCCGACCGCTTGCACCACGCTGCTGCCGTCGGCGGTGCGGTCCGGGCGGTCGCGTGGTCTTCTGACGGCCGTTTCGTCGCAGCTGCCGCACCGCACGGCCGGATCGTCGTCGTCGATGCGCACACGGGCAGGCGGCTGCGGACACTCTCCGCGCACCGCGCCGTCTCGTCGCTCGGCTTCGAAGCAGACGGCACGACGCTCGTCGCCGGTCGGCCCGGCGGCGGCGCTCGCGCGTGGAACGTCGAGACGGGCGCGGTTGTCGCGGCATCACGCCGTCTGCTCGTGGCCGCCGACGTCCGCGGGCGCGCCGTGCTCGTGGCGACGAGTGGCCGCCTCGCGCAGGTTGCTCCACACGTGACGGCCGCACGCGTCGGACCGGGGGGCGCACCGCTCGCCGCGATCGTCGCCGACCGGGGCGGCCGCAGGCGCGTCTGGCTCTTCGCGCCAAACGGAAAGCTCCTCCGGATCCTTCCGGAGCGGGGCCTCGCGGATCTCTCCTACGCCCCCGGCGGGCGCCTGCTGGCGACCGCGAGCGCAGACGGCGACGCGACGCTCTGGAACCCGCGCACGGGCCACCGCGTGCACGTGCTCAGCGACACCGGGAGTGCGGTCGTGGCAGTGGCGTTTTCCCCCGACGGCACGCTGCTCGCAAGCGCGGACCAGGACAGCGGCGTACGCATCTGGAGGGTGGCGAACGCTCAGCGCCTCTTCTACTTCGTCGGCCATTCCGATCCGGTGACCGCGCTCGCGTGGAGCCCGGACGGACGCGTCGTCGCGAGCGCGAGCTCGGATCGCACGGTGCGCATCTGGGGCGTGACCCGTGTCGTGCCCGCCGGAGCGCAGGTGGCGTTGCTCGCCGGTGCGCGCGACGCCGTTCGGTCGCTCGCGTTCTCACCCGACGGGCGGCAGCTCGCCGCCGGCTCCGACGACGGACGCATACGCCTCTGGGACGCGTCGCCCGAGCAGACGCTGCGCGTGCTCGGCCGCGCGCGGGGCGGGTTCAGCGACGCGGTTTGGCTCGGCTCGTCACGCATCGCTGCTGCAGCACCGGACGGTGTCCACCTCTACTCGACGCGCAGGTTGCTGCGCATCGTCCACGTGCGCGGTGTCCGGGAGCTCGCCGTCGATCGCAGCACGCTCTACGGTGTTACGCCGACGGGGATCGTCAACGTGCTCCTGAACGGGTCCCCCATCTACAACGGCGCGACGACGATGGCAGTCGTCGGCACGCGGATCATGGCCGGCCGGGGCACGCACGTCTTCGGGCACGGGCGGACGTTCACGGTTCCCGGCGGCGTCGACCGGCTCGCGCTCTCGCCAGACCGCCGCGTCCTCGCGACCGCCGACGTCGACGGGACTGCGCGCCTCTTCGACGTCGGCAGCGGCAGGCTGCTGCACGTACTGCGCGGCCACCACGCAACCGTGACCGACGTCGCATTCAGCCCGGACGGAACGCTCCTCGCCACGTCGAGTCGTGACTCGCGCGCGATCGTCTGGAACGTGGCCACCGGCCGGCGCCTACGGGTGCTGAACGGGCACTTCGGCACCGTCGCGGCCGTTGCGTTCAGTCCCGACGGCCGCTGGGTGGTGACGGCGGGACCGATCAGCGCCGGGCTCTGGCCGACGGCGACGGGCCGGCTGCTCTTCTATCTGCGCGGCGACACGCGTGCGCTGACTGCGGTCGCGTTCTCGCCCGACGGAGGCACGATTCTCAGCGCCAGCAAGGACGGAACGGTGCGCACGTACGCGTGCACGGTTTGCGGCACGCTGCCCGCGCTCGAGCGCGTGGCCGAGCAGCGACTCGGCCGCTAGGGGGTTGATGTGAAATTCAGCCCGGCCCAATTTCACATCAGGCCGCTAGTCGTCGCCTGCGCGGCGCTGCAGCTCGTTGCTCTTGTGGGTGAGGGCCGCGAATCCGCCCTGCAGGAAGTCGTTCGCACCGGCGGCGGCGAGAGACCACGTCAGCAGGCGGCCGAAGCGTGGCGCGAGCACCTGCGTCGTCGTCAGCCCGGCCGCGACCCAGGTGCCGGCGCAGCGGGTGCACGTCACGAGCTCGCCGATCGCCTGGCGGAGATCGCCCGACTCGACAGGATCCTCGCCGCCCTCGTGCGCTTCACCCTCGACGAACGGCTCGCGGATGAAGCTCGTGACCTCGTCGCGCGCGAGGGTTCGCGCCGCCTTGAAGGTGGCGAGGCCGATCACCGCGAGATCGATCGGCCGGTGCTCCTCCGGATCGCGGCCGAGCGCGCGCGCCAGCAATCCCGCGCCGGCGATGCCCGCTGCGAACGTCCCCATGATCGCTGCGTACGCAGAGTGCGGCGCCCTGGTAGCCGTGGTCATGCCGGATACCCTGTCTCGGATGGCAGCACTGAAAACATCGGCGGATTACGCGCCGACGGGCGACCAGCCGGGCGCGATCGAAATCCTCGCCGAGGGGCTCGAGCACGGTGAGCGCTTCCAGACGCTGATCGGCGCGACCGGCACGGGCAAGACGGCGACCATGGCCTGGACGATCGAGAAGGTCGGCCGGCCGGCGCTGATCATCGCGCACAACAAGACGCTCGCCGCGCAGCTCTGCAACGAGTTTCGCGAGTTCTTCCCACAGAACGCGGTCGAGTACTTCGTCTCCTACTACGACTACTACCAGCCCGAGGCGTACGTCCCACAGGCCGACCTGTACATCGAGAAGGACTCCTCGCGGAACGACGACATCGACCGGTTGCGCCACAGTGCATCGTCCAACCTGCTCTCGCGCCGCGACGTGATCGTCGTCGCGTCCGTGTCCTGCATCTCCGGCCTCGGCTCGCCGGAGGAGTACAAGGAGCGCGTCGTCTACCTCGAGGTCGGCCAGGAGCACGATCGCGACCTGATGCTCCGCAAGCTGATCGACATCCAGTACGTCCGCAACGACACGCTGCTCGGCCGCGGCCGGTTCCGCGTCAAGGGCGACGTGGTCGAGGTGCAGCCGGCTTACAGCGAGACCGCGTACCGCATCTCGTTCTTC
>JAICWC010000108.1 GCA_025934995.1 Thermoleophilia bacterium
CAGCGAGCACGTCGGCAGCGACTTCGCCAACTCCGTCTTCGAGAACGCGAACCTCTTCGGCGCGGCGTTCACCGACTGCCGGTTGCTCGGCGCGTCGTTCCCCGGCGCGGTCGTGACCGGCTTGCGGATCGAGCGAGGCGATCTGTCGTACGCGCTGCTGCGCGGGCACGATCTGAGCGGCATGGATCTCCGTGAGATCAAGGCGCGGGAAGCCGACTTCTCGGAATCGAACCTCGCCGCCGCCGATCTCCGTGGCGCCGACCTGACCCGCGCACGGCTGTTCAACACGCAGCTGCGCGGCGCGGATCTTCGCGACGCCGACCTCGACGGCGTCCATCTCGCCTCCGCGCTCGTCGACGGCGCGAAGCTCGATCTCGCCGGCGCGGTGCAGCTCGCCCGCTCCCTCGGCGCCGAGGTGGAGTGATGACGACGCTCCGCGACGTCGAGCAGCTCGCGCTCGAGTTGCCCGAGACGACGAAAGAGCTGATGGAGGGCCGCCCGCGTTTCCTGGTCAAGGGCAAGTGGTTCGTCTTCCACCGGAAGCCGCGCAAAGACGCTCCGTTCGACGACGTCCTCGTCTTCGCCGTCGACGGGCCCGAGTCGAAGGAGCTACAGCTCGCCGACCCGCGCGGCATCTTCTTCACGACGCCGCACTGGAACGGCTACTCGGCCGTGCTCATGCACATCCCCGATCTGAGGCAGCTACGCAAGGACGAGTTGCGCGACATCGTCGTCGACGCGTGGCTCGCACGCGCACCGAAGCGGCTCGCGAAGGAGTGGCTCGCCGGCTAGGTCGTCGGCCGCAACACGACGGTGCCGGCCTTGCGGTCGCCGCGCTTCTGCTTCGTCACGATCCACGTGTCGTGCGGCTGCAGGTCGTACGGTGCATTCAGCGTGACGTCGATGCCGCGCGTGTTGCCCTTCGAGACGAACGAGCCGCAGGGCGCATAGATCTTCCCGTTGCGCACGAGGAAGACCTCGTAGTACCCGTCGCGGCCGAGCTTCGGCAGCCCCGTCGCGGTCAGCTTCATCGGCCAGTTGCCGGACGTGTCCGCCGGCAGGATCTTCAGCGCCGCCAGCGCGGCCGGAGCGGCATGCGTGCCGCTGAGCTGCATGGTGGTCTGTGCGCTCGCGAGACCGCCGCCGCGGTTGCCGGCGACGTAGCCGAGCACGAATGCCACGGCGAGGATCGCGATCGTCGCGGCGAGCAGCGCGATCCGGCGCCCGCGCGGCTTCGCCGGTCTCGACAGCGTCATCGCGAGCGTCGGCCCCGCCTCGAGCCTCGGCGAGAGCTCAGGTGGCGGTCCCGCCGCGACGAGCAGCTCGTGCACGTGCTGGAGCCGGCTGCGCTCCGCGTCGGGCACATCGGCCTCGATCAGATCGTCGAAGCGCGGCATTACGAGAGCTCTCCCTCGAGGACGTCGGCCAGCCGCGCGAGCGCGCTGCGCGTTCGCGTCTTCACGGTGCCGAGCGGGATGTGCAGGTATTCGGCGACCTCGCTCTGCGACAGCCCGCTCCAGTACGCGAGCTCCAACACCTCGCGCTCGCGCGGCGGCAGCGTCTCGAGCGCGCGATGCACGCGCCACGAGACGAACGACGTCTCGGCCGCGTCGGCAGGACCGGGATCGGCGGAAACGATTTCCGGCACCTCGCCGGTGGTGTCGACCTGTGTTCGGAACCGGTCGACGATCGCGTTGCGGGCGATCGCGTAGAGCCAGGGCGCGGCGGGGCCGCGCTCCGGCCGGTAGCTCGCGGCCGAGCGCCAGACGGCGGCGAAGGTCTCCTGCACGGCGTCCTCGGCGCGCTGCCGGTCACGCAACCGGCGCAGCGCGAGCCCGAACATCGAGCGGACATAACGGTGGTAGAGGACGTCGAAGGCCTCACGGTCGCGGTCGGCGATGCGCACGAGCAGGTCCGCGTCGGTCGTCTCGACCGGCGGCGCAGGCACCCGCTCGGCCGGAACGGCGCGCAGGCGTGGGGTCTCGAGGGCGAGCTCCATGTCTCCTCCGTCTCTACGCATGCCTCCCATTATCGGTTTGACGAGGGCTTTACGTCCATCGGACATAAGAACGTCCTAAATGTGGGAGATAGACAGGCGTGGATTCGAGCCTGCAGAGGAGGAGGACTCCCGAAATGAAGCGCCTGATCACCCTGGCCCTCGTCGGCCTGGCGGCCCTGACGGTCGCCGGAGCGATCGCGGCGGCCACGACCACGGTTCAGATCACCAAGAACGGCTTCACCCCGTCGAGCGTAACGGTCACTGCCGGCGACACCATCACGTGGCACAACGCGGACACCAAGACGCATCAGGTCGTTGCCGACAACGGCGCTTTCGCGTCGCCTGCCCTCGCGGCCGGCGCGTCCTGGTCGTATACCGCTGCGAAGTCCGGCAAGTTCACCTATCGCGACGCCTATGCGACCACGCACAGAGGCACCGTGATCGTGAAGGCGCCGCCGGCGACGCTGTCGCTCGCCCCCTCTCTCGGCACCGTCATCTACGGCAGCTCGACGCAGCTCAACGGCCAGGTCAGCAACCAGCTGACGAACGAGCCGGTGACGCTGACGGCGCAGGCGTACGGCAAGTCGATCCAGTCGGTGCAATCGACGACGACGCAGTCGGGCGGAACGTTCATCTTCGGCGTCACGCCGACGATCTCGACGACGTACACCGCGCACTGGCGCACGTCGAGCAGCACGCCGACGACGGTGAACGTCGCGCCGCGGGTCGGCTTCGGCCGCAGCGGCAGCCTGTTCATCGCGAAGGTGACGTCCGACATCGGCTACTCGGGTCACTACGTGATCCTGCAGAAGCGCCAGTCGAACGGCACCTGGTACTCGTTCAGGCACATCTACCTCGGCGATGCGAACCGCGCGACGTTCAAGATCGCGGTGCCGAAGGGCCACTACGTGCTCCGGCTGATGCTCCCGTCGAGCCAGGCGGGTCTCGGGTACGTCGCGAGCGCCAGCCGCCTGCTGCCGATCGTCCGGAAGTAGCGGTACGTCAGAGGCGCGCGGCTCAGCCGCGCGCCTCTGAATAGCGCTTCGCCACCTCGTCCCAGTTGACGACGTTCCACCAAGCGGCGAGATAGTCGGGCCGCTTGTTCTGGTACTTGAGGTAGTACGCGTGCTCCCAGACGTCGATGCCGAGGAGCGGCACGTCGTCCTGCATCAACGGCGAGTCCTGGTTCGGCGTCGAGTAGACGGAGAGACCGGTGCCGTCCCAAACGAGCCATGTCCAGCCCGAGCCGAAGCGCTTGACACCGCCGTCGTTGATCGCGGACTTCAGCGCGTCGACACCGCCGAACGTGTCGTCGATCGCCTTGGCCAGGTCGCCGCTCGGCTCGCCGCCGCCGTCGGGAGACATGATCTGCCAGAAGAGCGAATGGTTCGCGTGGCCGCCGGCGTTGTTGCGGACGGCGGTGCGCGTGTCCTCGGGGACCGAATCGTGGTTGTCGAGCACGTGCTCGACCGACGCGTCGGCGAGCGGCGTCCCCTCGAGGGCGGCGTTCGCGTTGTCCACGTACGCCTTGTGGTGGCGGTCGTGGTGGATCTCCATCGTCTGCGCGTCGATGTGCGGCTCGAGCGCATCGAAGGAATACGGAAGTTGAGGCAGTTCGAAAGGCATGCCTCGACTATAGACTGCGCCCCCATGACGACGCTCGCGTTCCAATTCGAAGAGATCGCCGCCCGCGAACTGCGCCCCGAGGTCTACGAGCTCGACGGGATTTCGCGCGCCGCGGTCGAGGCGCACTACAAGCTGTACCAGGGCTACGTGAACAAGCGGAACGAGATTCTCCGCAAGCTCGCCGACGTCGACCTCGGCAGCGCGAACCAGGTCTACTCCGACCTGCGCGCGCTCAAGGTCGACCTGACCTTCGCGATCGGCGGGATCAAGAACCACGAGCTCTACTTCGCGCACCTCGGCGGCGGCGGGGGAGAGCCGAGCGGCTCATTCGGCGCGCTCGTCAAGCGCGACTTCGGGTCGATCGACACGTGGCGCTCCGACCTGAAGGCCACGGGCATGGCCGGTCGAGGCTGGGCGTGGACCGCGTACGACTGGGACGAAGGTCGCCTCTTCAACTACATCGGCGATGCGCAGAACACGTTCCCGGTGTGGAACGCGACCCCGCTCGTCGCGCTCGACGTCTACGAGCACGCGTACTTCCTCGACTACCAGACCGATCGCGGCTCCTACATCGATGCGTTCTTCGACAACCTCGATTGGGACGTCGTCAACGGCTGGGTCAACCAGTACGGCATCCCGACGAAGTAGCGTCGCGCCGTGACCACGGCGCTCTTCATCGCCATCGGCTACCTCAGCGGCTCCATCACGTGGGGCTACTGGCTGGTCCGCGTCTTCCGGCACGAAGACATCCGAACGCAGGGAAGCGGCAACATCGGCGCGACGAACGTCTGGCGAGTCCATGGGCGCAAGCTCGGCGTGCCGGCGGTGCTCCTCGACACGGCGAAGGGATTCGTGCCGACGCTCGTCGCGACGAAGGTCGCCGGCCACGACGTCGGCGCGCTCACCGGCGCAGCCGCGATGGTCGGGCACTGGCGGCCGGTCTTCCTCAAGTTCCAGAAGGGCGGGAAGATGGTCGCCACCGCCGCCGGCGCGTTCCTCGGGCTGGCGCCGATCGTCGGCGGGCTCAGCGCAGGCGTCTGGCTGCTCGTGTTCGGCACGACGCGCTATGCGTCCGTTGCCTCGATCGCCTCGGCGGCGATGCTGCCGTTCTGGAGCTGGCTCGTCGGCTATCCGTGGCCGGTGACGGTGTTCGCCGGCGTCGCAGCCGTCGGGGTCATCGTGCTGCATCGTGCGAACATCCGGCGTCTGCTGCGCGGCGAAGAGAACCGCTTCACTCGCTCTAGAGCCGCAGCCAGTCCCTGAGCTCGGTGTGCCGGAGCGGCCCGTGGTCGCCGCCCGCGAGCTCACCGCGCAGCTCGCCGACCGTTCCGTATCGCTCCGCGACCACCTCGTGCGCGTGAATCGTCTCGAAGTTGACCTGACGCGACAGGACGAAGTCGTCGTCGTCGAGCTGCGGGAAGTCGTCGAGGACGCTCTTCAGGGCGACGCGGACGGAGTCCTCGACGAAGCGCGGCTGCAGGTGTGCGTGCTCGACGACGAACAGCTCGTCCGGCCGCTTCAGCAGCTCGTAGATCGGCGAGCTCATCGACGACTCGACGAGGGCGACGAGCCTCTCGGCGTTCAGCCGCTGGGCAGTGCCGACGTACAGGCGGCCCAGTCCGCGCTGGTTGTGGGTCGCAAGCGGCACGAGCTCGAGGATCCGGTCGACGTCGTCGACGTCGTAGCCCGCGTCGAGCAGCCGCTCGGCTGCGCTCCCGCGCACGAGCCCTTGCGCGCACGGGCACGCATTGATGCCGACCGCCTCGACGCCGACGACGCGGCGTGTCCCGTGCTGTGACGCAGCTGCGATTCCGATCAGCGTCACGAGCTCCTGCGTCGCGAGCCCGGTCACGGGCGTTCGGCGCTCGTACGGATAGCGCGCGCGGATGTGCACCTCCGCGAGCAGCGCATGCTGTCGCTCGACGATGTGGGATGCGATGTGCTCGGCGAGATCCTCGACGAGGAAGTCGCTACCGGCGACGACCTCCTCGATCGCTTCCCCGAACAGCTCGGGGAAGCGCGACATGTGGACGCCCTTCTGCATCGGATCGAGGTCGACCGTGCAGTCGATCGTGGCCGCGATCAGCTTCTCGTGGCGGCTGCGCCCGACGCGGACGGCTTTCTGCAACCCGGTGACGCCGGCGCGTGAGAGGCCGAGCGCGACCTCGGGAGGCGCCGCTTGGAGATCTTCCACACGGGTACTGTGCCCGACGGCCGTGTCCGACGACAGGACATTCGCGCAACTCGTCTCACTCGCGTGCCATGACGTGCGGACGCCGCTTGCGACCGTCCACGGCTTCGTGAAGACGATCGAGCGCACCGTCGAGCTCGCGCCCCCGACTGATCGGTATCTGGAGATGATCGGCGCCGCCTCGGCCGAGATGGCCGAGCTGCTCGACTCGCTCTCGGTCGCCGCCAGGATCGAGGCGGGCCGCTACGAGCCCACCCGGCGTTCTGTCGACACGCTCGAGCTCGCACGCAACGCACAGGAGCGGATCGAAGGCGTCTCGGTCAGCGGCGAGGGAGCGCTGGTGGAGACGGACGTCGAGACGGTCGACCGCGCGGTGTCCGCACTCGCGCGCTGCGCGCTCCGCCACGGCGGGCTCGAGGACGTCGCCGTCGTCGTGCGCGGTGCCGAGATCGACGTCTCGCCGATCACGCCTGCCTCGGCACCGGTCGTGCTGGGGCAGGATCTGCGCGATCTGCGCGCGGCGGTCGCGGTGCGCGCGCTTCGCGCACTCGGCGGTGAGGCCACGGTGGCCGGCGAGGTGCTGACGATCCGCGTTGCCTAGGGTGCTCGTCGCCGGCGCGACCGGTGTGCTCGGCCGGCCGCTCGTCCCGTTGTTGCTCCAGCGCGGCCACGTCGTCGCGGGGCTCACGCGCTCGCAGCCGGAGGTCGTCCGCGAGCTCGGCGCGGAGCCGATCGTCTGCGACGTCTACGAGGCGGAGACGTTGAAGCAGCTCGTCGGCGCGTTCGACCCCGAAATCGTCGTCCATCTCCTCACCGACCTGCCCGACGAGCTCGACGAGCTCCCGGACTACCTGGAGCGGAATGCGCGGATTCGGCGCGAGGGCACGCGCAACCTGCTCGCCGCGGCGCCGGGCGCGCACTTCATCGCGGAGAGCGTCAACTTCGACGCCGGCCCGGCGGTCGCCGAGCTCGAGGAGCTCGTGCCCGACCACATCAAGCTCGACCTGCTGTGCGGGCCCGGGACCTACGACCCGGACTGCACGGGCGCCGGCACGCGCATCCACGTCGACGAGGCCGCGCGGCTGTTCGCGGCCGCAGTCGACGGCTCGGCAAGCTCGTGACACGCGCGGCAGCGCGCCTCGTACGAGTCGAGCGCGCCGACGACGATCGTCTCACCGTCCGCCGACGCGGGATATCCGTCGACGAGTCGCTGCGTCATCGTCGCCGGCCCCCCGCAGCGGTGGCAGACCGCCTGCAGCTTGTCGACGAGCTCTGCGCGGCAGAGCAGCTCCGGCATCGCGCCGAACGGCAGGCCGCGGAAATCTTGATCGAGACCTGATGCGACGACGCGTTTGCCGCGCTCGACGAGCACGTCGATCACGAGCACGATGTTCCCGGGGTCGCCATAGGCGGCCCGGTCTTCTCGCCGGGCGTCGTCGGCTTGGCCGACGGCGCTTCCAGCCCCCGGAAAGAACTGCACCTCGTCGATGCCGATCACGTCGTACTGCTCGGCGAGGCCCGGGATCTCCTCCGGCCGCCCGACGGCGACTGCGCGCATCTTCGCGCCGGCGTGCGAGACGACATGGCCGATGTCGTAGCGGTCGTCGATGCGCGGCTTGACGACGAGCGCGCGCTGGCCGGCGATCTCGGCGCGGCGGAGGCGGCGGATGAGCTCCTCGCTCTTGCCGCTGAACATCGGGCCGCAGACGACTTCGAGCCACCCGCCGCGCTCGGGAAACAACCGGATCACCGGTCGGAGACTATTGAGCGCGTTGGACGGACTCGTCGAACGCCCAGCGCGCGAGCAAGCGGAGGCTGACGATCCCGAGCGGGCGCCCGTCCTTCACCACCGGCAGGTGGCGGAAGTTGTTGTCGAACATGATGCGAGCCGCATCCTCGATCGTCGTCTCCGGCTCGATGGTCACGGGGTCGACAGTCATCCACTGACGGACACGGGCCTCGGCGGCGCGGGCGCGCTGCGCGACGGCGCGCAGGAGGTCGCGCTCGGTGACGATGCCGACGACCCGCACCATGTCCTCGACGACGACGACCGCGCCGACGTTCGCCGCGTGCATCTTCTCGGCGGCTTCGCCGATCGTGTCGGACGGCTCGACCGTGAGGACGTCCCTGACCATCAGATCCGCCACGGTCTTCGCCATGCGTTGGACCCTAACGCAGCAGCCGCGACATGCGCCGGTCTTTGAGCGTTCGGCCGCCCGTCTGACAGGTCGGGCAATAGAAGATGGTGTGGGACTCGAAGTCGACCTGCGCGATCGGCGTTCCGCACACGTCGCACGCCTCGCCGAGCTTGTGGTGGATGCGGTACGCCTTTGCATCGGACGCGCCGCGGTCGCGCAGCTCGAGCCCGCGGGCAAGCTCGCTGTTGATCGCGTCGGCGAGCCGCTCGATCTCCTCGTCCGTCAGCTCCGTGCTCAACGCATATGGCGACAGCTTGGCCTCGTGCAGGATCTCGTTCGACCACGACCGGCCGATGCCGGCGATCAATCGCTGGTCGCGGAGCAGCGCATGGAGGCGGCGCGAATCGCTGCGCACGATGTCGGCGACCTGCTCGACGCTCAGGCCGAGCGCCTCGGGGCCGAGATGCTCGAGCTCCGCTGCGGCCTGCTCCGGTGTGTACAGCCAGACGCCCGCCTGCTTGCGGCGCGCATTCTCGGTGAGGATCAGCTTCGAGCCGCCGACGAACTCGAGCGCGAACGCCGGTTGCTTCGGCGCCGCCTCGCCCGCCTTCAGCGTCTTCAGGCGGCCGCTCGTCATCAGGTGGATGACGAGGACGAGCTCGCCGTCGTCCGTCGGGAAGAGGAGGCGCTTGCCGCGCCGCGTCGCACCCCGGAACCTGCGACCGACGAGCTCGTCGAGCGGCGGGTCGAACGTCTTCAGTGTCGCGATGTGCGCGGGGCCCGCCTTCGCGATCGGGAAGGCCGAAACCGGGTCGTTCAGCTGGCGCCGCCACGCCTCCATCTCCGGCAGCTCGGGCATTCGCGTCCACGGTAGCGAGGCAGGTCGATCAGGTCACGCGCGGCGCCGGCGCGCGCCCGCGCTACGCATCCGCCGCGGCCGGGCCGGGCAGCGGCGTCGGTTCGACGAGGCCGCCTTGGAGCTCGGCCTCCGCCTGCGTCGGCTCGACCACCGGTTCGGGCATCTCGCGGACCCGCTTCAGGGATCCCATGGTCACCGGCAGGAAGGCGGCCATCTGGCCGACGGAGCCGACCCAGATCGCCGTGCGCAGCGAGAACCACGTCGCGAGGCCGCCGCCGAAGAGCGTGCCGAGGGGGATCGTCCCCCAGACGATCCAGCGCATGGCCGCGTTCATCCGGCCCTGCAAACGCTCCGGCGTGATCGCCTGCCGCAGGCTGACCTGCGTGATGTTGTACGCGACGGCGCCGAATCCGAACCCGACGCCGGCGATCATGAGCAGCGGCAGCGGGAACGACTTCGGCGCGAGGGGGTAGCCGATGGCCGCGATCGACGAGACGAAGATCGACCAGACGATCGTCGGTCCGACGCCGAGCCACCGGTTGAGACGGCCCGTGCACAGTGATGCGACGATCGAGCCGACGCTCGTCACGGCGAAGACCGCTGCCACCTCGTACGCCGACAGGTGCAGCACGCGCACCATGTAGAGGAGCACGATCGCAAACGCGGTCGACGAGAAGAAGTTCGACGTGGCGGTGCACGCGGCGATCGCGCGGAGCCAGGGATGCTTGA
>JAICWC010000181.1 GCA_025934995.1 Thermoleophilia bacterium
TAATACTCGTCGAACTGCGCTTGCAGCCTCCCGAGGTCCGCGTTGCCTGCGGCGCTCGAGTAGTAGTACTGCCACTCCTGCGCGTACTCCGGCCGGATCTCGTTCTCCGTCGGGCGCGAGACGAGGACCTCGCGGAGCGTGCCGATGCCTTCGGCGCCCCACGGTCGGCCCCAGATCTGCTCGACCTCGTCGTAGAAGTCGGTCTCGTGGAGCATGTAGTTGCGAAGCGGCTTGCCCGGCTCGAACCAGGGCAGCGTCTCGAGGAGAGCCTGCTCGTCGTGCGTCGCGGCGGGCCGCGGCGACGAGTAGGTCAGCTCGACGGTGTCGCCGTTCGCGGTGCGGACACGGAACGGCACGGATTCACGGATGCGTGTGTCGGTAGCCATGCGGCGATCATGGCAGGACCGCAACGTACTGCGAAACGTCCGCGCGTTCGCGCGCTGCCGGCTCGCGCGCCGGGGCGCCGAAGTGCAGGAGCCCGAGCACGCGCTCGCCCTCGGGGATCCCGATCGCGTCACGGCCGCGTGCGGTGCGGAGGACCGACGGCGTGCGCCAGTAGCTCGCGATCCCGCGCTCGGTCGCCGCGAGCAGGACGAGGACGATCGCAGCGGCGGTCGCGCAGACGTCCTCCTCGTCGGTGACGAGCTCGCCCGTGAGCGCGGCAGACGCGACGACGAGCGTCGGCGCGCGGTCGAGCTTCTTCGACTCCGACTCGCCGGCGCAGGCCTTCAGCCGCGCGAGCGCCTCGGGGCCGAGCACGCGGAATCGCCACGGCTGGGTCAGATGATGGTTCGGCGCGTACCGCGCGACCTCGAGCAGGTCGAGCAGCGTGTCGCGGTCGACCGGCTCCGCTTCGAATTCCTTGTGCGTGCGGCGCGCGGCCGCCAGCTCGCGGAAGCTCACGCCAGCCGGGCGCTCACGTGCAGCTCGACGCCGGCGCGACGCAGGAGCTGCGAGAACGGGCAGCTCTCGTCGGCCTTCTGCAACAGCGTCTGCAAGCCCGCGTCGTCGACGCCGTCGGCCGTGACCGTCGCCTCGACGTGCGACGCGACGATCTGATGGCCTTGCCCTTCGACCTCGTCCATGACGATCGTGCAGGAGACGTCCAGCCGACCCGGCGGCGTCTCTGCCTGCGTCAGCTCGGAGGCGAGGGACATCGTGATGCACCCGCCGTGCGCTGCGGCCAGCAGCTCTTCCGGGCTCGTCTTCCCCTCGGCCTGCCCGATGCGCGTCGGCAGCGAGAAGGGGAGTGCGTCGAAGGCACCCGTGTCGCCGCTGATCGTGCCGATGCCGCGCGCGACGTTCCCTTCCCACGTGATGCGAGAGCTCCGTTCGATGCGCGGCACTCAGTACACCGCTTTCGTTCCGTCGGGGTAATAGGCCTCGGCCGGCGAGCCCGCGGGGCGGAAGACGCCCAGCACCTGCATCTCGCCCGGACCGGTGTTCTCGAGGCAGTGCACGAGCCGCGCCGGCAGGTGCACGCACGAGCCGGCGCGGAGCGGCGCGGTCTCGCCGTCGATGTGCAGGGCCCCCTCGCCCTCGAGGACGTAGACGACCTCGTCGTATTTGTGGAAGTGGTCGGGTGCGCGGCCGACGGGGATGTAGCCGACGAACTGCGTGACCGAGGCGCACGGCGCGAGCAGCCGAAACTGCCGCCCGGCGGTCGCAGTCCCGGTCTCGACGTCGTCGACGCCGACGACCGCGTGCGTCTGCGCGTCCGGCAGAGGGTCGCGCACGAGAACGGAAAGGATCTCGAGCTCGTCGGCATCGAGGACGTGCCACGGCGTGCCGCGGCGCACGTAGACGGCCGTCCCGGCTGCGAGCTCGGCCCGCTCGCCGCCGATCTCCGCGGTTCCGCTGCCGCCGAGCACGTAGATGAGCTCGTCGTCGTCCTCGCTCGCGCGGACGTCGGAAGCGCCAGTGAAACGCAGGATTTCCTGCTCGAACTCGTCGCAGCCGCGCTCTCGGCCGAAGAGGGGCGTGTCGCCCGGTTGAACCGCCCAGCGCATCTGCTCGGGAGCGTACAGGTAGGCTCGCCGCCAACCACAGGGCGCAGGATGCGTCTTAGTACAGGCGTAATCCTGAAGGAGGAAACGAATGTTGAAGCGGATTGGTTCGATCGTCGCACTCGCGGCGGCCGTCGTGCTGGCGGTCGTCTCGGCGGCGGTCGCGCGTCCGGCACATGTCGCGCATGCGACTGCGTCGGGCGCGTGCAAGAAGGGCGTCACGATCGGGATGATGGCTCCGATCACGGGCCCCGCGGCGTCGATCGGCGGTGACCAGCTCCACTGGGCGCTGTTCTTCGCGTCGCAGTGGAACAAGGCGAAGGGGCACGTCAAGCTCATCATCAAGCAGGCCGACGACCAGCTCGACCCGTCGAAGGCATCGACGCTCGCGCAGTCGTTCGCCTCGAGCAAGGCGGTCATGGGCGTCATCGGGCCGGCCGGCTCCGACGAGGTGCAGGCAGTCGCTCCGATCCTGCGCAAGGGCGGCCTCGCCTTCGCGTCGGGCTCGGCAACCCGCGTCTCGCTGACGAACGGCGCATGGAAGGGCTACTTCTTCCGTGACGTCCCGAACGACAACGTGCAGGGCCCGACCGACGCGGCCTTCATGTTCTCGAAGCTCGGCGTGAAGTCGGGCGACTCCGTCATGGTCGTCGACGACCAGGAGTCGTATTCGACCGGCCTCGCCGACATCGTCGGGCAGTCGCTCGCGGGCAAGGGCGTCAAGGTCGACCGCGAGTCGATCAGCCAGAAGGACACCGACTTCTCGTCGCTCATCGCCAAGGTGACGCCGTCGACGAAGGTCGTGTTCCTGCCGTTCCAGCTGGCGTCGCAGGCGCAGCTGTTCGCGCAGCAGCTGAAGGCGCAGGGCAAGTCGGCGCTGACGTTCGGTAGCGACGGGACGTACGACGTGAAGAACTTCACGGCCGGCAACTACGTCTCGTTCTTCGCTCCCGACGTGACGACGATCCCGCAGAACGCCAAGGTCGTTGCGGCGTTCCACAAGCAGTA